>NZ_JAZEWV010000007.1:0-316940 GCF_036353415.1 Actinacidiphila polyblastidii | reverse complement strand
CGGGGGGGGGGCGGGGGTGGGGGGGGGGGGGGGGGGGCCCCCCCCCCACGACCGCGCTCTTCGACGCGGAGCCGCCGGAACCGCCGGCCGCCGCCGTGGTGCCCGTGCGCTGCGCGGTGACCGCGTACATCGCCAGGCACAGCCCGACGACCGCGACCACCGTGGCGACCAGCACGCCGCCGGGCCTCTTGTGCCGGCCCCCGCGCGCCCTGCGTGCTCTGCGTCCCATGCACAGGAGACCGTGCGGCCCGCGCCCGGATAACAGAAAACGGCGGTGGCGCGGGCACCGACCGGATCAGCGGGTGGCCGCCGGGGTCAGGCGTAGACGCCGTCCAGCCACTTCTGCCACTCCTGCGCCAGGGTGTCCGCGTCGGCCCGCGCATCGAAGTCGTGGACCGCGACGCCGACCGTCGCACCCCAGTGGTTGCGGCCGAAGACCCGGTACATCGCGTCTGGTGTGCGCAGGCCGAGGAAGTACGCGGTGCGGTAGTCGAGCACGGCGTCCACCTCCCCGGCGCCGGGGAGCAGGACCGGCACCGTCTCGCCCACGCCAACCCCGGCCGGCAGGCCGAGCGCGGCGACGGCGCTCTCCAGCGCGTCCGGGGCGCCGGCCGTGGCCGCCGCGGAGCTCACCGAGGCCCAGACCGCGGGGCGGCCGGCGAAGTGGGTCAGGTACTGCGCCAGGGTGTGCAGATAGAAGTCGGTGTGCTTGCTCGCGCCGTCGTACTGGTTCTCCCAGTCGTCGACGAAGATGCCGCTGTGCACGTAGCGCACGTACGAACCGCCGCCGGGGCGCGGCTCGATGACGTGGTCGAGCTGGTTGAGGCTCTGCTGCGGCACTCCTTCGGGGTCCACCGTCCGCGCCGTCAGGCGGCGCCCCGGCTCCCAGGCGGTGATGGCGCCGCCGAAGGGGGCCGCGCCGCCCTCACGCGGCTCGTACTCCTGCGGCCAGAGCCAGCCCGCGGAACCGCTGGTCAGCGCCTCCCACACCTGGTCGGGAGCGGCGTCGACCTCGAACTCGCGGACGATCTCGAACTCTTCGGGCATGGCGTCCTCATCCCTTCCTGTTCTGCGGTGCGTAGACGACGTGGTGGACGCCGGAGCCGAAGGTCTCGGAGCTGACGACGCTCAACGCCACGGTGGGCAGGCCGTCTTGGAACAGCCGCTTGCCGTGCCCGACGACGACCGGGTCGACGAGCAGCTCGATCTCGTCGACGAGTCCCTCACCGAGCAGCCACTGCACGAGGGTGGCGCTGCCCATGACGGTGATGTCGCCGCCGTCCTCCTTCTTCAGCCGGCCGATCTCGGCCGCCACGTCGTGCGACAGGACCGTCGTGTTGTTCCACCGCGGCTCGGTGAGCGTGCTGGAGACGACGTACTTGGCGACGCCGTTCATGTGCGCGGCGCCCGGCGCGTCGGGCATCGCGGGCCAGGCCGCGGCGAAGCCCTCGTAGGTGGTGCGCCCCAGCAGCAGCGCGCCGGACGCGGCCATCTGAGCGGCGACCGTACGGGACATGTCGTCGTCGAAGTACGGCCCGTGCCACTCGTTGGGCGCCTCCATGACGCCGTCGGCGGTCAGGAACTCGGTGACGATCAGCTTCCTCATGATGCTTCCTCGGGTGTGCTCGGTGTGGTGCCCGGGTCGGCGGCCCCGGCCGCGTGGCCGATCGCGCCGCCGATCGCGCCGCCGGACGTGCCGCCGGACGTGCCGCCGGACGTGCCGCCGCTCGCGGCCGGCGTTCCGGCGCGGTCGCCGTCCGCCCGCACCGCGGGGTGCAGGGCGACCACGATGCGGTGCGGGCGGCCGCCCTCGGCGTGCTCGTCGTGGTACTTGGCGACCAGCGCCCCGACCCCGCGGGTCAGCTCCTCGACGAAGGCGGCCCGCTGAGCCGCCGAGGCGAACCGCACCTCGCCGTCCAGCGCGAAGGTGGCGACCCGCTGCCCGGCCCGGTCGGCGCCGGTGATCAGACTGCCGACGTCCTGCACCAGCCGGGCCGCGACGGCCAGCAGCCAGCGCGCCGAGAGCTGGTCGCGGAAGCGGGCCGGGTCGGGCCGTACCGCGGCGAGCGCGGCCGGCGAGATGACGTAGGACGCCGCGGTGGCGCGCATCAGGCGCTCGGTCACGTTGCCCTTGCGGCGCTCGCCGGAGAGTTCGACCAGGCCGTGCTTCTCCAGGGCCCGCAGATGGTAGTTGACCTTCTGCCGGGGCAGGCCGACGCGGGCCGCCAGCATCGTCGCCGAGGCCGGTCCGGCGGCCAGCTCGGCGAGCAGCCCGGCCCGTATCGGATCCAGCGACGCGGCGGCCGCCTCGGAGTCCTCGATCACGCTCACGTCCCACATGGCTCCACCGTCTCACCGAACACTTTTTTTGTCCAGGGCGAACCACTTGTCGGTGGGAGCCGTGCCGCGGGCGGGCCGACGGACGCGCTCACCGGGGGGCTCACGGGCGGGCTCGTGGACGGGCGGCGGGGCGTCCGATGGTCGGATGGTCGGGTGGTCGTGATATGTACTCCGTCTGGGGGGCAGTGTGGGCACGGCCCTGGTGAGCGTTGCGAAGGGGCCGCCGTATGCCGTTGATCCGCCGCCGTACCGCCGCGGGGACGCGGACGCCGGGAGTGGCCCGGCCGAGGTGGGGGCGGAGCGCGGCGCTCCGGCTGGACCTGAGCCACGGCGATCCGCGGCTGGTCGCGCTCCGGGAGGCCGCGGCAGCCGGGCGCTGGCCCGAGGTCCGCGTCACGCTGGACGGCGCGGCCGACGGCGAGGACCTGACCTGGCTGGTCGAGGGCGTGATGATGGTGACCGGGACCGAGCGGTGGCTGACCGCGGTGACCGAGGCGGACCCGCGGGACCCGCTGCCGCTGCTGGTGTCCGGCGCGCGGCATGTGGAGTGGGCCTGGGAGGCCCGCACCCGCAAGCAGGCGCGCTACGTCTCCGAGGAGCAGTTCGCGGTCTTCCACTCCCGGCTGCGCACCGCGGAGGAACTCCTCTACCGTGCCGCGGAGTGCGCGCCCGGCTGTGTGGCGCCGTGGTACTTCCTGCAGATCAGCGGGCGCGGCCTGCAGATCGGTCCCGACCTGGCGGCCCGCAGGTTCGAGGCGGTGGTGCGCCGCTCGCCCGGCCATCTGGCCGCGCACCGGCAGCAGTTGCAGCAGATCTGCCGCAAGTGGGGCGGCTCGCACCAGCAGACGCACGCCTTCGCGCGCGAGGCGATGCTCGCCGCGCCGCCGGGCAGCCCGCTGGGCGAACTCGTCGCGGTGGCGCACCTGGAGCAGTGGCTGGACGAGGAGGACGGCGCGGACTTCGCGTACCTGCGCGGCTCCGAGGTGGTCCTCGGACTGTACGAGGCCGCGGAGCGCTCGGTGCACCATCCGCGCTACGAGCGGCGGCGCGACTGGACGCGCGGCTTCAACACCTTCGCGCTGGCCTTCGCGCTGGCGGGTGAGAACGACGCGGCCGCCGACCTGTTCCGGGTCCTGGACGGCAGCGTCACGGAGTTCCCGTGGATGTACCTCGACGGGCAGGACCCGACCGCGCCGTACCGGCAGTGGCGCGCCCGCGTCGGCGGCTGATCCGCGGCGCGACCGCGCCCGCGAGGGCCCACCGCACCACCCCGCGCCACCGCAGCACCCCGCACCCCGCACCCCGCACCACCGAACGACCGCACGACGCCGCGACCCGAGGGCCGTGGACCGCGGTCGCAGGACCGCACGAAGCCGAACGAGAGAGCAGAACCGGTGTCAGACGCGAGCACGAGCCATACCTTCCAGGTCGACCTGCGCGGCCTCATCGACCTGCTCTCCCACCATCTGTACTCCAGCCCGCGGGTCTACCTGCGCGAGCTGCTGCAGAACGCGGTGGACGCGATCACCGCCCGGCAGGCGCTGGACGCCGACGCGCCGGCCCGGATCACCCTGCGGGCGGGCGAGGACCGGCTGACGGTCACCGACACCGGCGTGGGGCTGACCGAGCAGGACGTCCACCGGTTCCTCGCCACCATCGGCCGCAGCTCCAAGCGCGGCGCGGACGGCGGTCTGGACGGCGACCGGCTGGCCGCCGAACGCAGCGACTTCATCGGGCAGTTCGGCATCGGCCTGCTGGCCTGCTTCGTGGTCGCCGACGAGATCACCGTGACCACCAGGTCCGCCGCCGATCCGGCCGCGCCCGCCGTGGAATGGCGCGGCGCGGCCGACGGCCGGTACACGATCAGGACGCTGCCGGCGGGCGCGGTGCCGGAGCCGGGCACCACGGTGAGCCTGGTGCCGCGGCGCGAGGGCGCCGAGTGGACCAGGCCCGAGCGGGTCGTCTCGCTCGCCCGGCACTACGGCAGCCTGCTGCGCCACCAGGTCACCGTCGTCGACGACTTCGGCGGCAGCACCCGGATCGACCGGCGCCCCGCACCCTGGGACACCCGGCACGGCTCCCCGCTCGCCCGGCGCGAGGCGCTGGCCGAACACTGCCGCGCCACCTTCGACTTCACCCCGCTGGACAGCATCGCCCTGGACCTGCCGCTGGTCGGGCTGCGCGGCGTGGCGTACGTGCTGCCGACGTCGGTGCACCCGTCGCGGCAGGCCGGCCACCGGGTGCACCTGAAGGGCATGCTGCTGTCCGACCAGGCACCCGAACTCCTCCCGGACTGGGCGTTCTTCGTGCGCTGCGTGGTCGACGCCGACAGCCTGCGGCCGACCGCCTCGCGGGAGGCGCTGTACGAGGACGAGACGCTCGCGGCGATCCGGGAGGCGCTGGGCGGGCGGATCCGCGACTGGCTGACCGGACTGTCGGCGAGCGATCCGGCGCTGCTGCACCGCTTCATCGCCGTGCACCACCTCGCGGTCAAAGCGCTCGCCCGCTACGACGACGAGCTGCTGCGGCTGCTGCTGCCGTGGCTGCCGTTCGAGACCACGGACGGGCAGGTGACGCTGGAGGAGTTCGCCCGCGCGCACCCGGTGGTGCTGGTCACGCAGACCGTCGAGGAGTTCCGGCAGGTCGCCCCGATCGCGGGCGCGGCCGGCCTCGGGGTGGTCAACGGCGGCTACGCGTACGACCGCGACCTGGTGCACCGGCTGCCGGAGATCCGGCCCGGCTGCACCGTCACCGACCTGGACCCGACGACGGTCGCCGCGCACCTGGACGCCGTGGAGCCCGGCGCCGAACTGGCCGCCGCGGGCTTCCTGCACATCGCCCGCGAGGTGGTCGCGCAGTTCGACTGCGACGTGGTGCTGCGCAGCTTCCACCCGGTCAGCGCGCCCGCCCTGCTGCTCGACAACCGGGAGGCCCGGCACGAGCGGTCCCGCAGCGAACTGGCGGACTCCGCCGACGGGTTGTGGGCGGACATCCTCGGCAGCCTGCGCGCACAGGCGCCGCGCGCCCAGCTGGTGCTGAACCACCTCAACCCGCTGGTGCGGCGGGCCGCGTCGATCACCGAGCGGGGACTGGCGGTGACCGCGGTCGAGGCGCTCTACGGCCAGGCGCTGCTGATGACCCGGCGGCCGCTGCGCGCCACGGAGAGCGCCCTGCTGAACCGGGCGTTCATCGGGCTGCTCGACCACGCCATGCACGAGCCGCGGCAGGAGCCGAAGTGACCGACACCCCGGACGCCGTCTTCGCGGCGCTGCGCGAGAACAACGAGCGGCCGTACGGCCGGCAGCGGACCGTGCGCGCCGAGGAACTCGTCGAGGCCGCCGAGCAGTTCGACGACAAGGGCGCGCTGGTGACGGCGCTGTTCGAGCTGATGTCGGCCTACACCTACGCGGGTGAGGAGCGGAAGTCCCCGGTGGTCTTCGCGCGGATCGTCAAGCGGTGGGACGACCGGCCGGAGGACTTCAGCGAGTGGGAGGAGCACCAACTCCACTGGCGCTTCAAATGGGTGACCAACGCCCTGCTGCAGGTGCCGGAGGTGCCGCTGGCCGCCGTCGAGCGGTGGACGGCGGAGATGCGGGACCGCTACGCCAAGGCCGGTCACGGCATGCAGCCGGTGTACGCGATGCGGTATCTGCTGGCGCGGCACACCCGTTCCGGCGCGGAGGAGGCGTACGACCTGTGGGTGACGAGGCCGCGCACCGACCTCAGCGACTGCGAGGCGTGCGAGACGCGGCAGCGGGCTCTGCACCACGAGGGCGCGGGCGACGACGAGCGGGCGCTGCGCGAGTGGCAGCCGGTGCTCGACGGCGGCCAGACCTGCCTGGAGGAGCCGTACGTCAGCATGGCCTGCGCGCTGCTGCCACTGCTGCGCACCGGCCGCGCCGACCAGGCGCGGTCGCATCACCTGACGGGGTACCGGTTCGCGCGCGGCAAGCCCGACATGGCCGAGGCGATCGGCCGGCACCTGGAGTTCTGCGCGCTGAGCCGCAACGAGGGCCGGGGGCTGGAGATCCTCGCGGAGAACCGGTCGATGTTCGAGGTGACCGGCTCCCCGCTGGACCGGCTGGTCTTCCTCACCGGCGTCGAGGTGCTGCTCGCCCGGCTCGCGGAGCAGGGCCACCGGGACCTCGCGGTCTCCGGACCGCCGGGCCGGAACTGGACGGTGTCCTCGCTGCTCGCCGAGGTGCGCGCCGAGGCCGGGCCGCTCGCCGCGGCGTTCGACCGGCGCAACGGCACACCCGCGGTCGGCGCGCACCGGCTGGCGCGGCTGGCCCGGCGCCCGCTGCTCGACGCGCCGCTGGCACTGGGCGTACGGGCGGTCCTGCCGTCGCCGCTGCCGGCGCCGGTTCCGGTTCCGGTTCCGGTTCCGGAGGGCGTCACCGCCGGCGCGACCGCCGCGGAGGCGCCGGAGGAATTCGGCGAACTCGTCGCCAGGACGAGGGAGTTGACGGCCATGGGGCGGCCGGACGCGGACACCCTGTGGCAGCGGGTGCGCGAGCGGGTGGAGGCCGCAGGCCATGTGCACGACGCGACGGCCGGGCCGCAGGAGCTGCTGACCGCCGAACTCGCCGAGCGGCGGGCCTTCGACGGCTTCGACCGCGAGGAGTGGCTGACCGCTCGCGCCGTGATGCAGGAGGCGGCCGCGCTCTACGAGGACGCCGGGAACCCGGGCCGGGCGGCCGCCGCGCGCGCCCGTGCCGCGACCGCGCTGGTCGCCGCCGGCGCGGACGCCCCGGCCGCGGACCGGGAGCCGGCCCGCGCCGAACTGGAGGCCGAACTGCGCCGGGCGCGGGAGCTGCTGGCCGACCCCGGCGGCATCGAGCCGGACCGCTACCTGGCGATCCTGCAGTGCGCCGCGATGGTGGCCCGCCACGACCTCGTGGACCTGCTGCCCGACCCGCCGGCCGCGGTCAGGGACGCCTTCGACGCGTCGGTGGCGACGCTGCTGCGCGAGGCGGAGCGGCTGGACGCGCCGGCCCGCGCGTCCGCCGCCCGCCAGTACGCGGCCGATGTGGCCGCGCGCACCGGGGAGTTCGAGGCCGCGACGCAGGAGCTGACGCGGGCGCTGGCGCTCGTCGAGGACGCCGGGCAGCCGTGGCGCACCCCGCGTCCGCTGGCGCTGCTGGCGCAGATCAAGGTGCAGAGCGGGCAGGCGCAGGAGGCCGTGCCGCTGATCCACCAGGCGCTGTCCACCGCCGCGCGCTGGCCCGACGCGTCGCTGGCCCTCGGTCCCTTCCACGCCCTGCTCGGCCACGCCTGCGCGCACGGCGGCGACCTGGCCGGCGCGGTGCGGCACCTGTCGGAGGCCGCCGACCGGCTGGACCGGGAGGGCGCCGACGCGCACGCCGCGCAGGTCAGGCTGGAACTCGCCGACGTCCTGACCGAGGACGGCCGGCGCAGCGACGCGGTGGCCGTGCTGGAGTCCGTCGTCCTGGGCGACGTCCGGCTCCTCGACCCCCGGATGGCCGCGCAGGTCCGGCTCAACCTCGCTCGCGGTCTCGCCGCGCTGGGCGAACAGCGGGCCGCCGCCGAGGAGTTCCTGCGGCTCGCCGACGAGGTCGCGCAGTGGGAGCAGGAGCAGTACACGCACACGCTGGTGGCCTGCGAGGCGGCCGCCGCGCTCGCCGAGGCGGGCCTGCGCGAGGCCGCGTCGACCGCGTACGCGCGGGCGGTGGCCTCGCACGAGCGGGCGCCGCGGCCCGCACCGGTGCTCGGCATGATGCGCGAGTTCGCCCGGCTGGCCACCGCGGAGCGGGAGGCCGGCGGGCTGGAGGCGGCGCTGCGGCACCTGGCCGAGGCCGACGGGGTGATCGCCGCGGCGCCCGACGACGCCGCCGATTTCGTCCGCTGGTACCAGCGCGGCGCCACCCACTACCAGCGCGCCCGCTGCCAGGCCGCCGCGCACGCCTACGAGGAGGCGCTCGCGGAGATGGAACGGTCCGTCGCCGCCTACGAGTCGGGCGGCCGGGCCGGCGAGCAGCCCCGCGCCGAGGCGGTCCGCATCGCCGCCCTCCTGGAGGCCAACGCGCTCGGCGCGACCGGCGCGGCGCGGACCCGGCTGACCGCGGCGATCAGCCGCTGCGAGGCCGCGGGGTTCCCCGAGGCGGCCGCCGCGCTGGCGTCGGTGCGGGAGGGTCTGGACGCGGCATAGCCGAGCGCCGGGGCCGAGCGCTGGGGCGGAGCGGCGGGCGGCGCTCGTTCAGAGCCGCGGCCCGGCGCCGGGGGGCGGGCCCTGCGGGGAGGCGCCGGACCCCGGTCCGCGGCTGCGCGCCGTCCGCACCGCGGACCCCCGGCGCGTACCGGGTCTGGGCCGTCTGCGGCCCACCGTCGCCGGGCCGGGAGCGTATCCCGGCGCCGGGTCCGTCCGGGTGGCGCGGCCCGCGGCGCCGCGGCGGTCCGAACGGCGGACCCTAGAGGTCGTAGGCGACGGTCACCGGGGCGTGGTCGGACCAGCGCCGGTCGTACGACGGCGCGCGTTCGACCACCGCCCGGGCCGCGGTCTTGGCCAGGGCCCCGGTCGCGACGTGGAGGTCGATCCGCCAGCCGCTGTCGTTGTCGAACGCCTTGCCGCGGTAGGACCACCAGGAGTAGGGGCCGGTGGTGTCCGGGTGCAGCGCGCGGACCACGTCCGTCCAGGCGTCGGGCGCCAGGACGGAGGTCAGCCAGGCGCGCTCCTCGGGCAGGAAGCCGGCGGACTTCTGGTTGGACCGCCAGTTCTTCAGGTCGGCCTCCTGGTGGGCGATGTTCCAGTCGCCGCAGACCAGGGCGTGCCCGCCGTCCTGCGCCGCGCGCTCGCGCAGCGCGGTGAGGTGGGCGAGGAAGGCGTCCATGAACCGGTGCTTCTCGTCCTGGCGCGGGGTGCCGACCTCGCCCGAGGGCAGGTACAGGCTGCCGACCGTGACGGTGGCGCCCGCGTGCGGCACGTCGATCTCCAGGTACCGGCCGGAGGCGTCGAACTCCGCCGCCCCGCAGCCGACCCGTACGGCCGTCGGCGCCCGGCGGGTGAGCACACTGACGCCGGCGCGGCCCTTGGCGGCCGCCGGTGCGTGGTAGGCGTGCCAGCCGTCGGGGTCGCGCAGCGGCGCCGGGAGCTGGTCCGGCTCGGCGCGGACTTCCTGCAGGCAGACGACGTCGGCGGAGGTGGACTCCAGCCAGCCGAGGAAGCCCTTCTTGGCGGCGGCGCGGACGCCGTTCACGTTGACTGTCGTGACGGTGAGCATCCCCGGACCCTATCCGGGCCGCCGTACGCCCCTGTCACCGCACACACGTACGATGGTCGGCGTGGAGATCAGAACGACGCGCTACGACGCTCCGGACGCCGTGAAGCTGAACGACCTGGTGCAGCTGGAATACGTCGCACGCTACGGCGACGGCGACCTGAGCGTCATGGACGCCGCGCACTTCGACCCGCCGCAGGGCCTCTACCTGCTGGTGTACGACGACGAGGACCTGCCGGTGGCCAGCGGCGGCTGGCGCGCGCAGGACGCCTCCGCGGAGGGGTTCTCCGCCGGCGACGCCGAGATCAAGCGGATGTTCGTGGTCCCGGAGGCCCGCGGGCGCGGGCTCGCCCGCAAGCTGCTGGCCGAGCTGGAGGCGAGCGCGACCGCCGCCGGCCGCACCCGTATGGTCCTGGAGACCGGCCTGAAGCAGCCCGAGGCCATCGCGCTGTACGAGTCGGAGGGCTATCTGCCGGCCCCGAAGTTCGGCTACTACCGCTACGAGGAACTGAGCGTCTGCATGGCCAAGCCGCTGCGCTGACCCCGGGGCGGCCCGGAAGACACCCCGCGGCCGCCCGGCAGCTGTCCCGCGCTGCCCCGCAACCGCCGGGCGGCCGCCCGGCCGCCGCGCGGTGACGCGTCTCACGCCGGGGCTAGGCGCTCAGCTCCTCGTAGACCGCCATCACGCTGCGCGCCTGCTGCTCGACCTGGTCGGCCACCGGCACCCAGCGCGGGTGGTAGGCCCGCTCGTACGCCGCGCACCACTCGTCGACCAGCTGCGTCACGCACGGCAGGTCGGCGATCCTGCGCAGCATCGCCGCGGCGCGCAGCGGGATCCGCTGGGCGTACACCTCGATGCTGGTGACCCGGGCGGTGGTCATCGGCGGCAGCGGCGCTGCGCCGGGCGGCCGCAGCGCCGGGTCCCACTCCGCGCTCAGCTGCGGCCCGATGCCGACCAGCTCGCGCACGGTGCGGAGCATCGGGGTGTCCGCGCCGATGAGTTCGGGGGCGATCCGCTCCATCGCCCGCGCCACGGTGGGCAGATCGCGGCGCAGCGCAGCGCCCGCGGTGCGCAGCGCGTGGTCGGGGTCCGGGTGCGGGGTGGTGTCCGCGCTGCGCTCGCACGCCCACATCGGCACCTCGACGACGGCTGTCACCCCGTCGTAGCGCTGGGCGTGCGCCCAGGTGGAGTGGGCGCCGTCGCCCGCGGCCGGATCGGACGCGGGCGGCATGACGTACACCCCGGGTCCCGGACTCGGCCACTGGAAGGCGTCGGACGAGCCGCTCTCCAGCGGGATGTCCAGCTCCGCGGCCGACTTGCCGATGCGCTCGGGCACCCCCGGCACGTCGCTGGTGAGCTGCACGAAGCTGCCGCCGACGTCGATGCCGTGCAGCGAGCACTGGAGCACCGGGCGCAGCCCGTCGAGCAGGCCGACCAGCGCCCGGGTCTCCGGCAGCGCGGGGCAGCGCACCGCGCCGTCGTGCGGCAGCCACTCGGGCTGCTCGGCCGCGCAGGGCCGGAAGAAGTGCTCGTAGTGGCCGCGCAGGCTGTAGGGGCCCTGCAACCAGGGCTCGTTGAGCGCCGCGCCGTCCGGATCGATGCACAGCAGGAAGTGCCAGCAGCTGCCGTCGTCCTCGCCGCGTTCGCGTGCCGCGGCGATCTGCGCGGCCAGCCGCAGCACGGTCGCGCCGCCGACCGCCGCCTCGTTGGCGTGCGGACCGGCCACCACCAGCACGTTGCGGAGCCCCTGACCGACCGTCAGCACCAGCAGCGGCCGCCCGGCCCGCGACCTGCCGACCTCCCCCAGCCGGCAGACCCCCGGATACCTCAGTGTCAACGATCTCGCCGCATCAGTGATTTCGGCGGTCGTCGGATAGCACTCTGTCGTCACCGCGATTCCCCCTGGAACCGGACCGGCGAAGGGTCCGGCAGCATTACGACATCGAGCGGATCAGGTAAGTAGGTCACGCACCGCATCCAGGTGTCAACGGTGCTACCGACACCATTCGACGCCCTTTTGCGTACGATCGCGCGCGGCCTCCCCGGAGCCCGCGCGCCGGGCCGGAAGCTCTACGGCAGATACCCGACGGCCGTCAGGGCGGGCGCCGCAGCCCCCGTACGCCCGGCCCCCCGCAAGGGATCAACCGGTTCACGCCGCGCACCGCTCCCGGGTGCCGCCGGGAGGCGGCGGCCGCATGCGAACGTGCGCGGAGCGTGACGAAGGGGCTCACGCGCGGCTCTTCCGATCCTTACGGAACGGGGACGGTTCGCGGTTCCGAACCCGCGGCCGTGGTCACTGTCAGTGGCGGATGCGAGACTCGGGTGCATGAGCAACGCCAGCCTTCCCGTACCGCCGATGCAGGCGCCGCAGCCGCGCCGGCGGGTCCTCGTGGTGGACGACGACCCGACCGTGGCCGAGGTCGTCGCCACCTATCTGGACCGTGCGGGTTTCGCCGTCGACCGGGTGGCGGACGGCCCGTCCGCGGTGGCACGGGCCGCCGCGGTGCGGCCCGATCTCGTGGTGCTCGACCTGATGCTGCCGGGCATGGACGGACTGGAGGTATGTCGCCGGCTGCGGGAGCACGGCCCGCTGCCGGTGGTCATGCTCACCGCGCGTGGCGACGAGGACGACCGGATCCTCGGCCTGGAGGTCGGCGCGGACGACTACGTGACGAAGCCGTTCAGCCCGCGGGAGCTGGTGTTGCGGGTGGAGTCGGTGCTGCGCAGGGCCGGCAGCACCCCCGAAGCCGGGCCGTGGCTGCGCTCCGGCGCCCTCGCGCTGGACCCCGCGGCCCGCAGAGCGCTCCGCGACGGGAGCGAACTGCCCCTGACCATAAGGGAGTTCGATCTGCTCGCCTTCTTCCTGCGGCACCCGGGACGGGTGCTCGGGCGGGAGGAGCTGATGCGCCGGGTGTGGGGCTGGGAGTTCGGCGACCTGTCGACCGTGACCGTGCACGTGCGGCGGCTGCGGGAGAAGGTCGAGGACGACCCGGCAAGGCCCCGGATGATCAGCACCGTGTGGGGCGTCGGCTACCGCTTCGACCCGCAGGACGAGGAGACCGCGCGGGCCGCCCCGGCGCCGCCGAGCGGCGCGCACCGGGCGGGCGGCCTCGGCGGGGCGGCCGTCGAAGGGGGTGGTGCCGGTGCGTGACCTGCTGCTGATCGCCGCCTATGCGGCCATGGGCGCGGCGGCGGCCGGGCTGCTCGGCTCGCTGGTGCTGCGGCTGCTGCGGCACCGCTCGGTCGCGCTGTCCCTCGCGGTCGTCGCGGTCGTCACGGTCGCCGCCATGCTCGCGGGCACCCTGTCGGTGGCGTGGGCGATGTTCCTGTCCGAGCACGACCTGGGGGTGGTCACCACCGTGTGCGCCATTGCCGCGGTGGTCTCGCTCGCGGTCACGCTCATCCTGGGGCGGCAGGTGGTCGCCGGCAGCCGGGCGCTGACGGCGGCGACCAGGGTGCTCGGCGACGGCGGCCCGTTCGCCGCACCGGACGGCGCTCCCACCGCGGAGCTGGCCGAGCTGGGCCGCGAGCTGTCGGCGACCAGCGCCAAGCTGGCCGCCTCGCGGGAGCGGGAGCGGGCGCTGGAGGCTTCCCGGCGTGAGCTGGTCGCGTGGATCTCGCACGACCTGCGCACCCCGCTGGCCGGGCTGCGGGCGATGACGGAGGCGCTCGAGGACGGCCTCGCGGAGGACCCGCAGCGGTACCACCGGCAGATACGCACCGAGGTGGACCGGCTCAGCGGGATGGTCGGCGACCTCTTCGAGCTCTCCCGCATCCAGGCCGGCGTGCTGCCGCTGTCGCCGACCCGGATGTCGGTGTACGACCTGGTGGGCGACGCCATCGCCGGGGCCGACCCGCTGGCCGCCGAGCACGGGGTGCGGCTGGTCGGGGACGGCGTGGAGCAGGTGCCGATCGAGGTCGACGGCCGGGAGATGACCAGGGTGCTGATGAACCTGCTGGCCAACGCGATCCACCGCACCCCGGCCGACGGCACGGTGGCGGTCTCGGCCCGGCAGGACGCCGAGTCGGGCTCCGTGGTGCTCTCCGTCACCGACGGGTGCGGGGGCATAGCGGCCGACGACCTGCCGCGGGTCTTCGACACCGGCTGGCGCGGCACCGGCGCGCGCACGCCGCCGGCCGGCGCGGGGCTCGGGCTGGCGATCGTGCGCGGCATCGTCGAGGCGCACCACGGCCGCGCCGCCGTCCACAACGTGCCCGGGGGCTGCCGCTTCGACGTCTTCCTGCCGGCCGCCCCGGTGGTGCCGGTCCAGGGGTGAGCCTCCCGGTCCCGGCGCGGGCCGGCGGGGCTCAGACCCCCGCCCCTCGGACCCCGCTGCACAGGCCCTGTTGCCCAGACCTGTGTTGCCCAGACCCCCGCTGCTCAGACCAGCGCGGGCTCGTGCAGCACCAGCGTGCCGGCGTCCGCGTCGAGGACGGCGGGCACGCCGAGCGGCAGGGTCAGCGTGGACGGGCTGTGGCCGAAGCCGAACTCCTCCACGATCGGCACGCCCAGGCCCCCGAGGCGGTCGAGGAACAGCGCCCGCACCTCCTCGTAGGGTCCGCAGTCCTGCCAGGAGCCGAGCAGGATGCCGGCGACGCCGTCGAACCAGCCGGAGCGCAGCAGTTGGGTGAGGATGCGGTCCAGCCGGTACGGCTCCTCGCCCACGTCCTCCAGGGCCAGCAGCCCGCCGGCCGCCGAGGGCCGCGCCCATGGGGTGCCGAGGTCGGAGGCGAGCAGGCTGACGCAGCCGCCGAGGGTGACGCCCTCCGCGCGCCCGCCCACCAGGGTGCGGGCGGTCGGCGGGGCCAGCACCCGTACGTCCTCGGGCGCGAAGAGGGTGCGCCGCAGGTGCTCCTGGGTGGCCGGGTCCTCCAGGAAGGTCGGGGCCGCCGCCATCGGGCCGTGCAGGGTGGCGACGCCCAGCCGGGTCGCGAACGCCTCGTGCAGCGCGGTGATGTCGCTGTAGCCGATCAGCGGTTTCGGCGGCGGCCCGGCCGGCAGGGCCGCGCGCATCGCGTCCCAGTCGACGAGGTCCACCATGCGCTGGACGCCGTAGCCGCCGCGGGCGCAGAGCACCGCAGCGATCGACGGGTCGCACCACATGCGGGCGAGGTCCTGCGCGCGGTCGTGGTCGGTGCCGGCGAGGTATCCGGACGGATGCCCGTCGCACACGTGCGGGGCCGGCACCGGGTCGAGGTCCCAGCCGCGCAGGATGTCCATCCCCGCGGCGAGCCGCTCGGGCGGCACGGGTCCGCTCGGCGCGACGATCCCGACGCGGTCGCCGGGCCGCAGCCGGCCCGGCCGCAGCAGCGCGGGCACGGCTGCGGCGCCGGGCGCCGGCACGGCGGCGCGCCCGCTCACGTGGTCAGCTCCAGCAGCGGCACGCCCTGCGGGGCGAAGCCGAACACCTGCCCGTAGAGCGACAGTTCGGCCTCCAGGCAGGCGACCATGGTGTCCAGCCGGCGGAAGCCGTGGCTCTCCCCCGCGAACGACAGGTACGCGTGCGGGATGCCGCGCCCGGCGACCGCGGCGAGCAGCCGCTCGCACTGCACCGGCGGGCAGATCACGTCGTCCAGGCCCTGCAGCAGCAGGAACGGCACGGTGATCCGGTCGGCGAGGTTGACCGGCGAGCGGTCGCGGTAGCGCTCGGGCACCTCCTCGAAGGGGCCGATCAGCGACTCCAGGTACCGGGACTCGAAGTCGTGGGTCTCCCCGCCGGCGCTGGTCCAGCTGGTCAGGTCGAGGATCGGGTAGATCACGGTGCCGCACGCGTAGGTGCTGCTGGTGGTGAGGGCCGCGGCGCTGGTCCAGCCGCCCGCGCTGCCGCCGCGCACGGCAAGCCGCGCGGGGTCGGCGGCGCCTTCGGCGACCAGCCCCTGCGCCACCGCGGCACAGTCCTCGACGTCCACCACTCCCCACTGCTCGCGCAGCCGGTTGCGGTAGGCGCGGCCGTAGCCCGTGGAGCCGCCGTAGTTGACCTCCGCGACACCGATGCCGCGGGAGGTGAAGTAGGCGATCTCCAGGTCGAGGACCATCGCGGCGCGGCTGGTGGGGCCGCCGTGCGCCCACACCACGTAGGGCGCGGGGCCGTCCCCGGTGGCGGCGGGGTTGCGCGGCGGATAGACGTGGGCGTGCACCTCGCGGCCGCCGGGGCCGGTGAACACGCGGTCCGCCGCCTCGGGGAGGTACGCGGGGTCGACCGTGTCGTGGTGGGCGGAGCCGATCACCCGGGTGCGGCCGGTGGCGGCGTCCAGCTCGACGATCTCGTACGAGGTGCGGGCGGACGCGGCGACGCCGACGACGCGGGTGCCGACGACGGCGAGCGAGGGGTTCCACTCCGTCCAGGGACCGCCGGCCTCGGTCAGCTCACCGCTGGCCGGGTCCAGCAGGGCCAGGCGCAGCGCCCCGACGCCGTGCAGGACGGCCACCAGGCCGTTGTCCAGCGGGCGGAACCAGCGGTGGCCGAGCTTCCACAGGGCGTTGCCGAACTCCTCGTCCCGCGGGCACAGGTTCACCGCCTCCCCGGTGGCGGGGTCGACGCGGTGCAGGTTCCACCAGCCGGTGCGGTCGGTGGCGGCGAGCAGGGTCCCGTCGGGGGCCCACTCGACCTGGGCCACGGACTCCTCGGGGCCGCCGATCAGGGTGCGGGCCGGGCCGAGCAGGCCGTCGGCGGTGACGTCGGCGACGCGCAGCTCGGTGCCGTCCCACGGCATCAGCGGATGGTCCCAGGCGAGCCAGGCGGCGCGGCGCCCGTCCGGGGACAGGCGCGGCCCGGTGACGAAGCGCTGCGCGGCGGGCGCCAGTTCGCGCACCGCCCCGCGGTCCTCGGCGGCGGAGCCGTCGAGCGGCACCGCGGCGGGCAGCCGGCGGCAGTCGCTGGGGCCCTCGCCGGTGAACTCCTCCAGCACCGCCCAGACCTCGCCGCGCTCCGGATGGAGGGTCAGGTCGGCCCAGCGCAGGCCGCCGCCGACCGCGGACAGCGGGGTGAGCGGCCGCGGCGGGATGTCGGGCCGGTCCGGCCGGAAGACGTGCAGGCGCTGGTCGCCGTGGTGGACGAAGACGATCAGCGGGGAGTCGTCGACGATCGCGCCGGCCCACGGGGTGCCGCCGTACTCGATGACCCGGCTGCGGACGTTCCACGGCGGGGGCAGCGGGGAGTCCTCGGTGCCGTCCGCGCGGCGGCGCACCAGGGCGCGGCGGCCCTCCTCGGCGGGCCGCGGCGCGGTCCACCACACCTCGTCGCCGACCACGCCGACGTATTCGGGGCTGCCGTCGTGCGCGGCGGCGGTGGCCGCGTCGACCGGTGAGGGCCAGGCGCCGTAGGGGGTCGCGGTGGGGGCGGTGACGGTCATCGGGCGGCCTCCTCCGCGCGGGCCTCGGCGCCGCGCAGGAAGCGGTCCAGGACCCGCACGCCGAAGTGCAGGGCCTCCACCGGCACCCGCTCGTCCACGCCGTGGAAGAGCGCCTGGTAGTCGAAGCCGGGCGGCAGCTTGAGCGGCGAGAAGCCGTAGCCGGTGATGCCGAGCCGGGAGAACTGCTTGGCGTCGGTGCCGCCGGACATGCAGTACGGCACGGCGTGCGCCTGCGGGTCGAAGTGCTCCAGCGCCTCGCACATCGCCGCGAAGGAGTCGGAGTCGATCGGCGCCTGCAGCGGCACCTCGCGGTGGTGGTACTCCCACTTCACGTGCGGCCCGGTCAGCTCGTCCATGGTGGCGGTGAACTCCTCCTCGCCGCCGGGCAGGATCCGCCCGTCGACGAAGGCGGTGGCGGAGCCGGGGATGACGT
The DNA here is from genome assembly GCF_036353415.1 of Actinacidiphila polyblastidii. Classification (NCBI taxonomy): domain Bacteria; kingdom Bacillati; phylum Actinomycetota; class Actinomycetes; order Kitasatosporales; family Streptomycetaceae; genus Actinacidiphila; species Actinacidiphila polyblastidii. The sequence continues at coordinate 299,578 of NZ_JAZEWV010000007.1, read as the reverse complement.
TCACCTTGTAGCCCGCGGAGAGCATGGTGGGGTTGGAGCTGTTGCGCACGGTGGCCTGGACCAGGGAGGCGGTCGGGCCGAGGCCGGTCAGCAGCGCGTCCACGCCGGCCGCGTCGTCGAGGTCTGCGGGCAGGCCGTGCAGGGTGGCCAGCTCGGTCAGCGCGGCGCGCACCGTGTCGGTGAGCCGCAGCGGCCAGCGGTGCTCGCCGATCCGGGCGACGGCCGCGGCGAGGTAGCTGACCGCGTTGTCGCCGTTGACCTTCGAGCCGTGGCCGGCCTTGCCCTCGGCGGTGAGCTTGAGCCAGGCGGTGCCGCGCTCGCCGGCGGCGACGGGGTACACCCGCAGCGTGTCGCTCGCGTGGAAGGTGAAGGCGCCGGACTCGCTGATGCCCTCGGTGCAGCCCTCGAAGAGCTCGGGGTGCTGGGCCACCAGGTAACCGGAGCCGTAGGCGGCGCTGTCCTCCTCGTCCGCGGTGAAGGCGAGCACGATGTCGCGGGCGGGCCGGCGGCCGGAGCGGGCCCAGGCACGGACGGTGGCCAGCACCATCGCGTCCATGTTCTTCATGTCGATGGCGCCGCGGCCCCAGACCACGCCGTCGCGGACCTCGCCGGAGAAGGGGTGCACGCTCCAGTCGGCGGCCTCCGCGGGCACCACGTCGAGGTGGCCGTGCACCAGCATCGCGGCGGCGGTCGGGTCGGCGCCGGGGATGCGGGCGACCACGTTGGCCCGGCCGGGAGCGGACTCCAGGATGCGCGGGGTGATGCCGGCGTCGGCGAGCTGCTCGGCGACGTACTCGGCGGCGGGGCGCTCCAGGCCCTCTCCGCCGCCGCGGTTGGTGGTGTCGATACTGATCAGGTCGGAGGTGAAGCGCACCACCTCCTCCAGCGCCCGGTCGTCGACGACGCGGGTGGTCCGCGCCTCGCGCGGCGCGGGCGGCACGGTGCCGGCGGAAGCCTGCACGGACCGGTCGGCGGACTGCTCAGCCATACTGCTCCTCCACTGCCTGCGAGACGAGGGTGGTGACGGCCTTGAAGGCGCGGATCGCCTCGTACATGGTGGGCAGCGTGTACGCCACCCGGCGCTCCCCGGTGCGCTCGACGCCGGGTACGACGGCGGCGGCGCCCGCGAGGTGCACGGCGTCGAACTCCAGCTCCACGGTGAACGGTCCGGCCTGCGCCGGCTCCTCGCGCACCGCGAGCGCCGCGGCCTCCTTGGCGGCGGCCCTGATGTCGGCGGCGGTGCGCGCGGGCGGCCGGCAGACCGCCGCGTACCGGGACACGTAGTCCTTGACGGCGACGGTGCGGGCCCGCGGGGCGTACCCCTGCGCGTCGACGCCGGTGCGGTCGTCGCCGGTGACCAGGACTACGGGGACGCCGTACTCGGCGACCACCAGTGCGTTGAGCCGGCCTTCGCTGGCCTGGTCGCCGTTGACCCACACGCCGGTGATGGAGTTGGCGAGGTAGGTGTGGGCGAGGACGCCCTCGGTGCCGGCGCCCGTGTGGTAGCCGATGAAGGCGATGCCGTCCACGTCGCCGTGCTGGACGCCTTCGACCATGGACAGGTCCTTGTGGCGGCCGGTGAGCATCGAGGCGCGCTCGTCGAGCTTCTCCAGCAGGAGGTTGCGCATGGTCCAGTGCGCCTCGTTGATCAGCACCTCGTCGGCGCCGCCGTCGAAGAAACCGGCGACGGCGGCGTTGACGTCGGAGGTGAACAGGTGGCGGCAGCGCTGCCACTGCTCGCTGCCGGGCAGCACGTCGGCCGGCCAGGTCACACCGGTCGCGCCTTCCATGTCCGCCGAGATGAGGATCTTCATGCGCGTCACGTTACGCGGCCGCGGCGGGCCGCTGCCAGGGCCCTCCCCCACCTGTGGATAACTTCAGTGGTCCAGACCTCTGCAGGTCAGCGGGCCCGCAGCGCCGTCGCGGTTTCCGCGGCGAGCCGCACCGGACCGGCGTCCGCCGTGGACCGCGCGGCGAACTCCGCGGCGAGGAGCGGCCGTTCCCGTCGCGCGGGCCGCGGGGAGCGCGGGGAGCCGGCGTCGCGCCGGCCGCCGGGCGGCGCCGCGCCGCCCACCCCGCCGGGCGCCGGGCCGCCGGCGCACGCCGCGCCGGTTTTCACCGGCGGCCCCCGCCGGACCCCTCGCCCGAGCCCCACCTGACCCTCCCCCGAGCCCCGCGCGACCCCTCCCGGCAGGTCTCCGCCCCACTCCTGCACGACCCCCGCCGCCGGCTCCCCGGCGCGCGGCCACCGGGGCGGTCCAGCACGCTGCGACCGGACGGGGACACCGGGTGACCGGGAGCGGACGACCGGGTACACGCCCGCGCATGAGCAACCGGGACGACCGTGCTAGCGTCCAAACACCTGTGTTCGAACTCTGACCGGATGGACCGCGGCAGCAGTTCGGCCCCCACCGGAAGGTACCTCGGGCGGGGACTTCGCATCCGCTACCGGAAGAGGCCACGTGACCACCACCTGGCAGCCCGCGCGCCTGGCTCCCGTCGGAGGGCCCCGGGCCCTCCTGCGATGGCTGGACCCGCGTCACCCGGTGTTCATGGCCACCGCGGCCGCGGCCCTGCTGCACGTGCTGTGGGCGGTCTTCCTGGCCAAGGACTCCGGTGACATGGCCGCCCAGTACGCCTGGACGGACTTCATACGGGCCCACCCGTCGGCCTCGTACAACCTGTCCTGGTACGGGGGCATGCACCCGGCCTCGTACAGCATCCTCTCGCCGTACATCATGGCCGTGCTCGGGGTGCGGACCACCGCGGTGATCGCCGGGACCCTCTCGGCGACGGCGGCCTCGGCGCTGCTGCTGCGGGCCCGGGTGAAGCGGCCGCTGGTGCCGATGCTGTGGACGGTGTTCGCTCTTTGGTGTGACGTCGTCTCCGGCCGGGTGACGTTCGCGCTGGGGATGCTCTTCGCGCTCGTCGCGACCGCGCTGCTGTTCCCCGCGGACCGCTCGGTGCGCGGCCGCTCGTCGCGGATCGCCCTGGCCGTCGTGATGGCCGCGTTCGCCACCATGTGCAGCCCGGTGGCCGGGCTGTTCCTGCTGGTGGTGGCGGCCTCGCTGTTCCTCACCGGGCGCCGCGGCGACGCCTACCTGCTGGCGGCGGCGCCGCCGGTGGTGGTCGGCGCCACCTCGCTGCTCTTCCCGTTCTACGGCGTGCAGCCCTTCGCCTGGTACTTCGCCATCATCCCCTTCGCCACCGCCGTGGTGACCGGCCTGGTCGTCCCGCGCGAGTGGCGCTCGCTGCACCTGGGCGCCTGGGTGTACGCGGCGGGGGTCGCCCTCACCTTCATCGTCCCCTCGCCCATCGGGAGCAACGTCGAGCGCCTCGCGCTGCTCTTCGGCGGGACGGTGCTGCTGATCGTGGCGATGGGCACCACCTGGGGGACGCGCCGGGCGCTGGTGCTGTGGCTGGCCTTCGCCGGGGTGGCGGGCTGGCAGATCGCCAAGCCGATCGTGGACCAGGTCAACACCTCAGCGGTCTCCGCGACCATCAAGTACTCCGCGCCCCTCATCTCCGAGCTGCACGACGTGCGCGCGGACCGCGGCCGCGTCGAGGTGGTGCCGCTGCGCTCGCACTGGGAGGCGTCCGGCCTCGCGCCCTACGTCAACCTGGCGCGCGGCTGGAACCGGCAGGCCGACGTGGAGCGCAACCCGCTCTTCTACGACGGCACGCTGACCGCGGACTCCTACCGTGACTGGCTGCGCAACTGGAGCGTCAACTACGTGGTGCTCCCCTCCGACCAGCCGGACGGCGCGGCGGTCGCCGAGGCCAAGATCGTCGCGGCCGGCAACACCTGGCTGCACCCGGTCTGGCAGGACGCGCACTGGAGGGTCTACGAGGTGTCCGGCGCGCAGCCGCTCGCCGATCCGCCCGCGGTGGTGCAGGAGGCGGGCCCGGCGGAGCTGACCGTCTCGATGCCGAAGAGCGGCACAGTCCTGCTGCGCATCCCGTGGTCGCCGGTGCTGGGCATCGAGGGCGCCACCGACAACCGGCACGGCTGTCTGACGCCGGACGGCGACTGGACGCGGCTCTACGCGCCCTCCGCCGGCACCTACCGCATCGGCGGCAGCTACGCGCAGATCCGCGGCACGCAGTGCGCGAAGGACACCAGGGACACCAAGAACACCAAGGACACCAAGGACTCGGACACCGGCGGCTCCCCGGGTCCGTCCGTCTCCGGCGGCTGAGCCCCGGCCGCACGAACCGCCCGGGTCCGCCCGCGGCGGACCTTCGTCGACTCCCCCGCGAGCCGTCGCCGTCGCGACGGCCTTCGCCGTCACCTTCACCGTCGCGATGCTGGGCGGCCGCCGTCTCCCGGTCGGGCCACCGGAATCCCGGCGGGGTCGCCGGTGCGCCGCCGGAGCTATCGTGGGTCCGAGGTTGCTCCGCTCGTTGCCGTGACGGGAGATCGGGGAGGGATGTCGGTGCCGCCTGGCCGTCGCAGGCGCCCCCGGAACACCGCGGGGGCCACGACCGCGCTGGACGCGGTCACCTCCGAGAGGGGCGGCGCCTGGACGTCGGCCCTTTCGGTGGGCGAACTGGCGTCGATCGGCTCGGTCGGCTTCGAGCCGGTGGGCCAGGTGATGGGGTCCGCGGTGCTGCGCCTCAAGCGCACCGGCAGGTTCTGGGGCTATCACGACTGCGGGTACCCGCCGCCCGGTGGGCAGCCCGCGCGTCCGATCGGGGCGCGCAGCCGGGCCCCTGTCGCCGTGTCGGGGGCGGGGGCCGCCTCGGCCACGGTGGTCGAGGTGTTCGACCGGGCCCGGCGCATCGTGCTGGAACGGATGTCGGCGCAGTGCCGGGCGATCGGCGGTCACGGCGTGGTGGCCGCGGTGGTGAGCACGGCCCCGATGGACGCCGAGCCCGAGTGCACGGAGTTCACGGTCATCGGGACGGCGGTGCGCGCCCGCGGGTCGAAGCTCCGGCTCAGGACGCCGTTCACCTCGCACCTGGACGGCCACGGCTTCGCGAAGCTGCTGGCGGCCGGGTGGGTGCCGGTCGAGCTGCTGGTGGGCATGTCGATCGGGGTCCGGCACGACGACTCGTTCAGCCGGGTGCCGAGGCTCTCCTCGCGGAACACCGAGATCAGCGGTCTGAGCCAGCTGGTCCGGACGGTCCGCGCCGACGCCCGGCGCCAGTTGCAGGTGCACGGGGCGGAACGGGGCGGGAACGCGCTGATCACGGCGGCCGACGGCACGCTGCGGGTGTGGAAGGAGCTCTGCACGCAGTCGAGCGGTGGCGACGACGAGCTGACGTTCCACGACCACCTCGCGGAGTCGACCCTGGTGGGCAGCACCGTCGCGCGGTTCGAGGCGCCGCCGCGGAGGACGACCCTGACGGTGATGCCGCTGGGGCCCCGGGGCGGCGGGCCGGACGGCCGGGTCCCGCCCGACGGCGGGGCGGACGGGGACCGCTGACGGCCGGCGTCGCGGACAGGGGGGAGCGGTATGGCGGGGGTACGAGCGGGCGGCGACGATCTCACCGCCGCGGCGATACGGCGGTTGTCGGGGCTGAAGCCGGGAAAGCCGGCGGCGATCGTCACCAGTGACCTGTCGGTGAACGAGTTCGTCCTGGTGCACGAGGTGGGCTTCAGGCCGGTCGGCATGGTGCTCGGCAGCGCGATCCACCACGTGGGCATCCAGCTCCGCCGGTGGAGCGCCGACCAGGAGCTGACGACCCTCAGCCGGGCGATGTACCTCGCACGGGACGCGGCGATGTCCCGGATGCAGGCGGAGGCGTCCGCGCTGGGCGCCCACGGCGTCGTCGGGGTCCGGCTGACCGTGGAGCCGCGGGCGTTCGGCGAGGACGTCGTGGAGTTCCTCGCGGTCGGGACGGCGGTCAAGGCCGACAACCCGCCGCCGGGCGGCGGCCAGTGGCGGAACGCCGAGGGGAAGCCCTTCACCTCCGACCTGTCGGGGCAGGACTTCTGGACGCTGGTCCGGGCCGGCTACGCGCCGCTCGGCATGGTGATGGGCACCTGCGTCTACCACGTCGCGCACCGTAAGGCCGGCGCCGCGCTCTCGACCCTCGGCAGGAACGCCGAGATCGGGGAGTACACCCGGGCCCTGTACGAGGCGCGTGAGCTGGCGATGGCCCGGATGCAGGCGGAGGCCGCGCAGCTGGGCGCGGAAGGCGTCGTCGGCGTGCACCTCGACGCGTACGGCCACCGCTGGGGCGGTCACACCACCGAGTTCTTCTCGACCGGCACGGCGGTCCGCCCGCTGCGGCCCGGCCACCGGATCGGGCGGCCCGCCCTGGTGCTGGACCTCGACGGGTGACGCCCGCGGGCCGCGGCCGGCGGCCTCGGGGGTCAGTCGGCGTGGCCGAGCTGGAGATCGCGCTCGGTGCGGCCGCCGCCAGCGACCTGGAGGACGGTGGCGACCGGGGGGTATCCGGCGGCGATGACCGTGTACTCGCCGGCGGCGAGGTCGACGAAGCGGAAGTGGCCGTCGGCGCCGGTGGTGACGGAGTCGACGACGTTGCCCGCGGCGTCGAGGAGGGTGACCCTGGCGTCCTCGACGAGGCGGCCGCCGGGGGCTCGTACGGTGCCGCGGAGCATCGCGCCGCCGGCCAGCTCGACGTCCTGGCGGGTTTCGCGGCCGGCTTGCAGGGACACCGGGAGCGCGGCGGGGCGGAAGGCGGGTGCGCTGGCCGCGAGGGTGTACTCGCCGGCGACGAGTTCGGTCAGCAGATAGCCGCCCTCGCGTCCGCTGCGGGCGCTGGCGACCACGTCGCCGCGCACGTCGGTGAGGGTGACGACGGCGTCCCTGACCGGTGTGCCGTCGGCGGTGCGCACGGCGCCGGCCAGCCGCCCCGCGCCGCCCAGCACGACGTCCAGCTCGACCGGGTGGTCGCCGACCGTCACCGAGACGGCCTGCGGCTGGTGGCCGCCGGCCGCGGCGATCAGCACGTAGCTGCCGGCGCCCGGCGTGCTGAGCGCGTACCGGCCGTCCTCGGCGGTGGCGCCGCGGCCGACCTGGCGCCCCGCGCCGTCGATGAGGGTGAGCGCCGCGCGGCCCACGCTGGTGCCGTCGGAGTGCTGGACCGAGCCGCACACCGGGACGCCGCCGCCCGGTCCCCGGCGGGCGCCCGGCAGCGGCGTGCCGTTGGCCGGGGCGCGCTGCGGGGCGCGCTGCGGGTCGTGGTGGGGGTCGTAGGCGGTGTGGTCGATCGCCGGGTCGTAGGCCGCGTCGAGGGCGGGGTCGTGGGCCGCCGGGGCGGCGGGGCCGTGCTGGGACACCAGAGGTTTCTCCTTGAGCAGGAAGGCGAAGAGGAAGCCGAGGACGAGCACCGGCACCAGGTAGAGGAAGATCCGCGGCATCGCCTCCGCGTAGGCGGCGATGTAGGCGTCGCGCACCGGGGCGGGCAGCGTGCGGACCAGCTGCGGGGTGATCGACTGGGGGTCGGTCAGGCCGGTGCCGTCCGGGAGTCCGACGGCGAGCCGGTGCGCGAGCCGGTCGGCGAACAGGGTGCCGAAGACCGCCGCGCCGACCGAGCCGCCGATCTGCCGGAAGTAGTTGTTGGCGCTGGTCGCCGAACCGATGTCGGACGGCCGCACCGAGTTCTGCACGGCCAGCACCAGGACCGGCAGGATCATGCCGATGCCCAGGCCCAGGACCGCCATGGAGACGCTGTACTCGCCGCGCGGGGTGTCCGCGTCCAGCCGGGAGAGCAGGTACATGCCGGTCGCGGAGAGCGCGCTGCCGAGGATCGGGAAGACCTTGTAGTGCCCGGTGCGGCTGATCAGCTGGCCGCCCGCGATGGAGGCGAGCACCACGCCGAGCATCATCGGCAGCATCAGCAGGCCGGAGCCGGTGGCGCTCGCCCCGTCGACCATCTGCAGGAAGCTGGGCAGGTAGCTGGCCGCGCCGAAGAGCGCGACGCCGATCACCGCGCCGACCACCGCCGACACCACGAACACCCCGTCGCGGAAGAGCCGCAGCGGGATGACGGGTTCCGCGGCGCGGTGCTCGACCAGCAGGAAGAGCAGCGCGCAGAGCACGGCTCCGGCGCCGAGCCCGAGGATCTCCCGGGACCGCCAGGCGTACGTGCCGCCGCCCCAGGTGGTGAGCAGCACCAGGCAGGTGGACCCGACGGCGAGCAGCAGCGCGCCCAGCACGTCGAGCCGCGGCCGGACGGTGGGCTTGGGGAGCTTCAGGACCGTGCTGACGACGGCGAGGGTGACCAGGCCGAAGGGCACGTTGACGGAGAAGCACCAGCGCCAGGAGGCGTGGTCGGTGAAGAAGCCGCCGAGCAGCGGCCCGGCGACCGAGGCGACACCGAAGGCGGCGCCGATCATGCCCATGTAGCGCCCGCGTTCGCGGGGCGGCACGATGTCGGCCATGATCGCCTGCACGCCGATCATCAGCCCGCCGCCGCCGACGCCCTGGATCGCGCGGAAGGCGACCAGTTCGTCCATCGTGCGGGACCAGGCGGCCAGCGCGGAGCCGACCACGAAGGTCAGGATCGCGAACTGGAAGACGCCCTTGCGCCCGAAGAGGTCGCCGAGCTTGCCGTAGATCGGCAGGCCGATGGTGGAGGCCAGCAGGTAGGCGGTGACGACCCAGGACATCTTGTCCAGGCCGTGCAGCTCGCCGACGATCTTCGGCAGCGCGGTGGCGACGATCATCTGGTCGAGCGCGGCGAGCAGCAGCGCCAGCATCAGGCCGAGGAAGACCAGCCGGACTCCGCGCGGGGTCAGCCCGGCCGCCGTCGCGGCGGGCGGGGGTCCGCCGCCCGCCGCGCCAGCGGCCGACCCGTCCACCGCGGCCGACCCGTCCACCGCGGCCGACCCGTCCACCGCGGCGGTCCCGTCCACCGCCGCCGTAGCGTCGACCAGCGCGCTGCCGCTCACTGCCGCTCCCCTCGTCCCGCCCGCTCCGCCACCGTTTCCCGCATGAGGCGACAACGAGGGACCGGCGCGGCGATTCTCAGGGAGACGGCAGAACCACCCTTATCAGTGAACGATCACCCCACCACGGAGCCAGCGCGCGGGGGGGGCGCCGCGCGCACCCCGCGGGTCACCGCGCGGCGGGCTGCTCGACCTGGGCGGCGAGTGCGGCGAGCACCTCGTCGTGGATGCGGTTGAGGCCCTTGGGCGCGAACGTCCGCTCGAAGAAGCCGCCGACGCCGGTGGCGCCCTGCCAGACGGTGGCGACGACGACCTTGGTGCGGCCGCTGCCGGCCGGTGTGACCGTCCAGGTGTTCACCATGGTCGAGTTGCGGTCGCTCTCCACCAGCTGGCCCGCGGTGGGCGCCGTGACGTCGAAGAGGCAGTCCCGCACCCGCTTGCTGGTGGCCTGGAGCTTCCAGTGCACGACCGTGCCCGCGCCCGAACCGCCCTCCCTGACCTCGTACTCGCTGAACTGGCCGGGAAGGATCCGGCCGCGGGTGCCGGCGTAGTCGGCGAGCGCGTCGTACACCTGCTCGGGCTCCGCCGCGACGATCCGCTCCGTGGTGGCATCGACCAGCGCCATGGTGGGCTCTCCTCGGTTCGTGTCGGCACGCAGCGTCGGCGCGCCGCGTCCGTCCGTGTTCTTCACGTGTCGCCCAAGCCAACCACACCCGCTTTTCGAATCTTTGTTCTATTGTGGACAGCGGGGGCCGGAACGACCGAAGGAGGGCGCGATGCGCTGGGACGGGCTGAGCCGGGACGACGCCGCGGGCGCGCTGTTCGGCACCGACGCGGTGACCACGCGGACCTTCGACACCCCGGAGTTCCGCGGCATCACCTTCCACGAGGTGCGCGCCCGCTCGATCCTCAACCGGGTGCCGGGCGCCTCCCGGATGCCCTTCGAGTGGACGGTCAACCCCTACCGCGGCTGCTCGCACGCCTGCGTCTACTGCTTCGCCCGCAGGACGCACAGCTATCTGGACCTCGACACCGGCCAGGGCTTCGACACCCAGATCGTGGTGAAGGTGAACGCGGCGGAGCTGCTGCGCCGCGAACTGGCCTCCCCGCGCTGGAAGGGCGAGCACGTCGCCATGGGCACGAACGTCGACTGCTACCAGCGGGCGGAGGGCCGCTACCGGCTGATGCCGGGCATCCTCACCGCGCTGCGCGATCACGCGAACCCCTTCTCCGTCCTCACCAAGGGCTCGCTGATCCTGCGCGACCTCGAACTGGTGCGGCAGGCCGCGAGCGTCACCGATGTGTCCGTCGCGCTGTCGGTCGGCTTCACGGACGGCGAGCTGTGGCGCAGCGTCGAACCGGGCACGCCTTCCCCCGAGACGCGACTGGCGGTCTGCCGCACCCTGCGCGAGAACGGGATACCCGCGGCGGTGCTGATGGCCCCGGTGCTGCCGTTCCTGAGCGACTCCCCCGAGCAGCTGCGCGCCACCGTACGGGCCATCGCCGCGGCCGGCGCGACCTCGATCACCCCGCTGGTGCTGCACCTGCGGCCAGGCGCCCGCGAGTGGTACATGGCCTGGCTGGCCCGCACCCACCCGCACCTGGTGCGCCGGTACGAGACGATGTACGCGGGCGGCGCCTACGCCCCGAAGTGGTACCAGCGGCAGATCACCCGCCAGGTGCACGGGTTCGCGGCGGAGTTCGGCTGCGGGCCGGGCCGCCACGAGGAGCGGGAGCCCGGCGGCCCGGCCGGGGACGGCCCCGCGCCGGCGGCTCAGGACCGGCGGCCCGCCGTCACGCCGGGGCGCTTCGGCCGGCCGGCCGACGAGCCCGGCGTGGAGCGCGGCCGGGAGCACGCGGCGCAGCCGCCGGCGGACGGTCCGGGCGCCGGCGCGGGCGCGCAGGACCACGGGGGCTCCGGCCGGGCCGGCCGCACAGGGCCGGAAAACACGCAGCTCACTCTGCTCTGACCTCTCTAGGCTCGGCCCATGACGACGATCCGCACGATGACCGAGAAGGACGTGCCGGCCGTGTCCGAACTCCGGATACGCGGCTGGCGTTGGGCCTACCGCGGCATCGTGCCGCAGAGCTACCTCGACGCGATGGACCCGGTGCAGGACGCCGCGAGGCGGCGGGAGTTCTTCGCCGCGTCCGCCGGCCGGGTGGACAACGTGCTGGCCGTGGCGGACGCGGCGGTGGTCGGCTGGGCGTCCTTCGGGCCCTGCCGCGGCGAGCCGGACGCCGCCGTCGACGGCGAGCTGTACGCGCTGTACCTGCGGCCCGACTGGGTCGGCCGCGGCGTCGGGCGGGCGCTCACCGACGCCGTCGTGGAGCGCACCGCCCGGCGCGGCCGCCGCCGCCTGCTGCTGTGGGTGCTGGCCGACAACTCCCGGGCCAGGCGCTTGTACTCGGCCGCCGGATTCGCCCCGGACGGCGCGGAGACCAGCGACGACTACGACGGCGTGAGGCTGCGCGAGGTGCGCTACGTCCGCGAACTGGCCGCAACGGCCACCACGCCCGCGACGCCCGCGACGGGAGCGATCGGATGAGGGAGCGGCCGCGGGACCTCACGGACGGCGCCGTCCGGGAGGCCCTGACGGGCTGGGGCATCGAGGCGGTCCGCGTCGCGTACGCCCCGGTCGGCTTCGGCGACCACCACTGGACGGCCGAAGAGGCCGGCGGGCGGCGGTGGTTCGTGACCGTGGCGGACCTCGCGGCCAAACAGCTCCTGCTCGGCTCCGGCGGAGCGGACTGCCGGAACCCCGGCGTGGACGACCGCCGTGCCTCCCACCCTGTCGGCCGCCCGGACGACCGACCGGACGACCGGCCGGCCGCGGCGGCGGCGCGGCACGACGACGGGCGGACCACGGCGTACGAGGCGCTGCGCCGGGCGCTGGACACCGCGAGCGCCCTGCGCGAGGCGGGCCTCGCCTTCGTCGGGGCGCCCGAGCGCGCCCGCGACGGGGGCACGCTGCGGCGGCTGGAGCACGGCTACGCGCTCAGCGTCTTCCGCCACCGGGCCGGCGCCTCCGGGAGCTTCGGCGACACGCTCGACGCGGCGGAGCGCGGCCGCGCGCTGGACCTGCTGGCCGCACTGCACGGGGCCCGGCCGCCCGCCGCGACGCCCGTGCCGCGTGCGCGGCCGGCCGTGCTGGAGCATCTGACGGACACGCTCGGCGCACTGGACCGCAGCTGGCGCGCGGGGCCGTACGCCGAGCCCGCCCGGCTGCTGCTGGCCCGGCACGCGGCGGCGCTGTGGGACGCGCTGGCCAGGTTCGACCGGCTCGCCGGGCACGTGGCGTCGGCCGGCCGCGTGGTGACCCACGGCGAACCGCATCCGGGCAACATGCTGCGCTGCCCCGGCGGCCGCCGGCTGCTGGTCGACTGGGACACGGTGGGGCTGGCGCCGCCCGAGCGCGACCTGTGGCTGGTCGCCGCGGGCGCGCAGGACCTGAGCCGGTACGAGGCGGCCTCGGGCCACCGGGCCGACCCTGCCGCGCTCGCCTTCTACCGGCTGCGCCGGGCGCTGGAGGACGTGGCGCTCCACGCGACGCATTTCCGGCGGCGGCACGGCCGCGGCGCGGAGACCGTCACGGCCTGGTCGACCTTCGCGCGGACGCTGGAAACCGACTTCCCGCACGACGCCTGAAGGCCGCCGCCTCCCCCGGCGGCCGCTCATCTGAAGGCGGCGCAAATCACATGCGCACAGGGGTGGCGCTCAAGTTACCGGTTGGTTAACCTCGAAACCAGGTGGACGGCGGCCGGTGACGCAGCCCCGTCCCCCTGGCACGACTGTCGGTTCGGCACATCGCGGCGCGGCCCCGGGACAGGGCCCGCCTGGTTCCCGCGGGCGCACCCACCGGTGCGATCGGCCCGCGACTCCACCTCCACTCCCCAGCCGTGTCTGGAGTCTCGCGATGGACCGTCCGTCCTCGTCCTCAGCGTCCCCTGCGTCCCCTTCTCCGACGTCCACGACATCCACGACGCCCTCGACGCCCGTATCGCCCTCGCCGGCCCCTCCCCCCGCGGTGGTCGCCGTGGTCGGCCTGGGCACCATGGGCGCCGGCATCGCCGAGGTGCTCACCCGCGCCGGCCACGAGGTGATCGGCATCGACGTCAGCGACGCCGCCGCCCGGCGCGCTGTGGCCGTGCTGGAGCGCAGCACCGCCCGCGCCGTGGAGCGCGGCATCACCACCGAGGCCGGCCGCGCCGACGCGCTGGCCCGCTTCAGGACCTTCCCCGAGCTGCGTGCGGCCGCCCAGGCCGATCTGGTCATCGAGGTGGTCGACGAGCGCTACGAGACCAAGCGCGACGTCTTCACCGCCCTGGACCGGATCGTGAAGCCGGGGGCGATCCTCGCCACCGGCACCAACGCGCTGTCGGTCACCCGGCTCGCGGCGGAGACCGCCCGCCCCGACCGCGTCCTCGGCCTGCACTTCTTCGCACCCGCGCCGGCGATGAAACTGGTCGAGGTGGTCTCGACGGTGCTGACCTCACCGGAGACCACCGCGGCGGTCACCGCGCTGGTGCGCAGCCTCGGCAAGGAGCCGGTGCCGGTCGGCGACCGTCCCGGTTTCATCGCCGACGGCCTGCTCTTCGGCTACCTCAACCAGGCCGCGGCCATGTACGAGTCCCGGTACGCGAGCCGCGAGGACATCGACGCGGCGATGCGGCTGGGCTGCGGCCTGCCGATGGGCCCGCTGGCGCTGCTCGACCTGATCGGCGTGGACACCGCCACCACCGTGCTGGAGGCGATGTACGAGGCCAGCAGGGACCGGCTGCACGCGCCCGCGCCGGTGCTGAGGCAGCTGACCGCCGCCGGGCTGCTGGGACGCAAGTCGGGCCGCGGCTTCTACCGCTACGACGCGCCGGGCGGCTCCGTGGTGGTGCCGGACGAGCAGACGCCGGAGAAGGACCGCGGCGGACCGGCGGGCCGGGCCGTGCAGCGCGTGGGCGTGGCGGGGTCGGGCACGATGGCCACCGGCATCGCCGAGGTCTTCGCCAAGGCAGGGTTCGACGTGGCGCTGGCGGCGCGTACGCCCGAGAAGGCCGAGGCCGCGGTGGCGCGGCTGGCGAGGTCCCTCGACCGGTCGGTGGCCAAGGGCCGGCTGTCCGCGCGGCAGCGCGACGCGGCGGTGGCCCGGGTGACCCCCGCCGGGTCGTACGACGCCTTCGCGGACGCCGACCTGGTGGTGGAGGCGGTGGCCGAGGACCTCTTCGTCAAGCAGCAGCTCTTCCGGATGCTGGACAAGGTGTGCCGGCCGGGCGCGGTGCTGGCCACCACGACCTCCTCGCTGCCGGTGGTGGCGATCGCCCGCTCCACCGGGCGCCCGCAGGACGTGGTCGGCATGCACTTCTTCAACCCGGCGCCCGCGATGAAGCTGGTCGAGGTGGTCCGCACGGTGCTGACCCGCGACGACGTGGCGGCCACCGTGCACGAGGTGTGCGGCCGGGTGCGCAAGCACGCCGTGGACTGCGGCGACCGGGCCGGGTTCATCGTCAACGCGCTGCTCTTCCCGTACCTGAACAACGCGGTGAAGATGGTGCAGGACCACTATGCGAGCGTGGACGACATCGACGCCGCGATGAAGCTCGGCGGCGGCTATCCGATGGGCCCGTTCGAGCTGCTCGACGTGGTGGGCCTGGACGTGTCGCTGGCGATCGAGCAGGTGCTGCACGAGGAGTTCCGCGATCCGGGCCTGGCGCCCGCGCCGCTGCTCGAGCACCTGGTGTCCGCGGGGTGCCTGGGCCGCAAGACCGGGCGGGGCTTCCGCGAGTATGCCCGGCGCTGAGCGGGCGGGCCGGGGACGGCCGGTCCGGCCGGCGGGATGGGGCGGTTTGCCGCCTGCCGCCGGTCGGGCCGCCCCGCCGTGTTACGTTCCCCACATGCCCCAGTCCGTGAAGTCCGACGTCCCCGAGACCGCGAGCGGCCGCCGTGCGGCCGCGCAGCGCCACCGTGTGCGACAGGACCTCGCGGCGGCGGCGATGCAGCTCTTCGCGAGCCAGGGGTACGAGGCCACCACCGTCGACGAGATCGCGGCCAAGGCCGGTGTCGCCCGGCGCACCTTCTTCCGGCACTTCCGGTCCAAGGAAGAGGCGATCTTCCCCGACCACGACGACACCCTGGTCCGGGTGCAGGCCGTGCTGGACTCCGCCGACCCGCGCGAGCACCCGCTGGACACCGTCTGCCGCGGCATCACCGAGGTGCTGCGGATGTACGCGCAGCTGCCCGAGGTGTCGGTGGAGCGCTACCGGCTGACCCGTGAGGTGCCGACGCTGCGCGAGCGGGAGATCGCCTCGGTGGCCCGCTACGAGCGGCTGTTCACCCGCTATCTGCTGGGCCACTTCGACGAGGGCGCCCATCGCGACGGTGACGACGACCCGCTGCTCGCGGAGGTCGCCGCCTCCGCGGTGGTCGCGGCCCACAACCATGTGCTGCGGCGCTGGCTGCGCGGCGGCGGCAAGGGCGACGTGGAGACCCAGCTCGAGCACGCCTTCGAGGTCATCAGGACGACCTTCGGCACCGGCATCGGCCCGGGGCGGATACCGTCACGGGCCGCGGCGGAGCCGGCGACGGTCTCCCGGCAGGGCGAGGTGGTGGTCGCGGTGGCCCGCACCGACGCCTCCCCCGCGGAGATCCTGCGCAGCATAGAAGAGGCGCTGCGCCGGTCCTGACCGGGCTCCCTCCACACCCCCGCCACCCCCTCCCCTGCCGTCGGCTGACGACGTCCTGACGGCAGTCCCCGCCGAGGTCTCCTCGGCGCCCCCGCGACAGCGGCCGCCCGGCTCTCCGGGCGGCCGCTGTTGCTCGTTTGCGGCCCCGGGGTGACACTTGAGGGAAATTATTGGCACGCAGTGTCTTTACGACTGGCACGCGGTGCCATACGGTATTCGAAGTCCGGACGGGCGGCGTGCGGTGATCCCCCGCACCCCGCGTGTCCCAGGGGCCCGACAGGCCCCGCGTCCGGACGCCTGCGTCACAGGCAGCAGTCCGCGCCACCAGCGCGGCTCCTTCACCGCTCCACCCCACGTCTTCGCCGAACCGACGACGGAACCGCCCTACCCACACCCGACCCCTGCGTCATGCACGGCGTCACCGCGAGACGCCGCAGACGCACCGCCGGAGGCGAGTCACATGAAGGAAATCCTGGACGCGATCCTCGCGCCGGACAGCGGCGCAGCCGACTTCGCTGCCCTGAAGCTGCCGGAGTCCTACCGCGCGGTCACCGTGCACAAGGACGAGGCCGAGATGTTCGCCGGCATCCCCAGCCGCGACAAGGACCCGCGCAAGTCACTGCACGTGGAGCAGGTGCCGCTGCCCGAACTCGGCCCCGGCGAGGCCCTGGTGGCCGTGATGGCCAGCTCGGTGAACTACAACTCGGTCTGGACCTCGATCTTCGAGCCCGTCTCCACCTTCGCCTTCCTGGAGCGGTACGGGCGGTTGTCGCCGCTGGCCAAGCGGCACGACCTGCCCTACCACGTGATCGGCTCGGACCTGGCCGGCGTGGTGCTGCGCACCGGCCCCGGAGTGAACAAGTGGCAGCCGGGCGACCGCGTGGTCGCCCACTGCCTCAGCGTGGAACTCGAATCGGCCGACGGCCACAACGACACCATGCTCGACCCCGAGCAGCGCATCTGGGGCTTCGAGACCAACTTCGGCGGCCTCGCCGAGATCGCCCTGGTCAAGTCCAACCAGCTGATGCCCAAACCCGCCCACCTCAGCTGGGAGGAAGCCGCCGCCCCCGGCCTGGTCAACTCCACCGCGTACCGCCAACTCGTCTCCCGCAACGGCGCCGCCATGAAGCAGGGCGACAACGTCCTGATCTGGGGCGCCAGCGGCGGCCTCGGCTCCTACGCCACCCAGTTCGCGCTGGCCGGCGGCGCCACCCCCATCTGCGTCGTCTCCAGCCCCCAGAAGGCCGAGATCTGCCGGAAGATGGGCGCCGAGGCCATCATCGACCGCACCGCCGAGGACTACCGCTTCTGGCGCGACGAACACACCCAGGACCCCCGCGAGTGGAAGCGCCTCGGCGCCCGCATCCGCGACCTGACCGGAGGCGAGGACGTCGACATCGTCTTCGAACACCCCGGCCGCGAGACCTTCGGCGCCTCCGTCTACGTCACCCGCAAGGGCGGCACCATCGTCACCTGCGCCTCCACCTCCGGCTACACCCACGAGTACGACAACCGCTACCTGTGGATGAGCCTGAAGCGCATCGTCGGCTCCCACTTCGCCAACTACCGGGAAGCCTGGGAAGCCAACCGCCTCATCGCCAAGGGCAGGATCCACCCCACCCTCTCCCGCACCTACACCCTCACCGACACCGGACAGGCCGCCTACGACGTCCACCGCAACCTCCACCAGGGCAAGGTCGGCGTCCTCGCCCTCGCCCCGCAGGAGGGCATGGGTGTCACCGACCCCGAACTGCGCGCCCGGCACCTCCCCGCCATCAACCGCTTCAGGAACGCGTGATGACTCCTGGAGCCGCCCGCCGGGAGCGGGACCGCCCCTGGCTCATGCGGACGTATGCGGGGCACTCGACCGCGGAGGCGTCCAACGAGCTGTACCGGCGGAATCTGGCGAAGGGGCAGACCGGTCTGTCGGTGGCCTTCGACCTGCCGACGCAGACCGGCTACGACCCGGACCACGTGCTGGCCCGCGGCGAGGTCGGCCGGGTCGGCGTGCCGGTGGCCCATCTCGGCGACATGCGGCGGCTGTTCCAGGACATTCCGCTGACGCGGATGAACACCTCGATGACCATCAACGCCACCGCGATGTGGCTGCTGGCGCTCTACCAGGTGGTCGCCGAGGAGCAGGGGATGGACGAGGAGGCCGTCGCCGCGCTGCAGGGGACGACGCAGAACGACATCGTCAAGGAGTACCTGTCCCGCGGCACGCACGTCTTCCCGCCCGGCCCCTCGCTGCGGCTGACGACGGACATGATCACGTACACCGTCAACCACATCCCCAAGTGGAACCCGATCAACATCTGCAGCTACCACCTCCAGGAGGCCGGCGCGACGCCGGTGCAGGAGATCGCCTACGCGATGTCCACCGCGATCGCCGTGCTGGACGCGGTGTTCGCCTCCGGGCAGGTGCCGCGGGAGCGCAGGGGCGAGGTGGTGGCGCGGATCTCCTTCTTCGTCAACGCCGGGGTCAGGTTCGTCGAGGAGATGTGCAAGATGCGCGCCTTCGGCCGGATCTGGGACACCCTGACCCGGGAGCGGTACGGCGTCGAGGACGCCCGGCAGCGGCGCTTCCGGTACGGCGTGCAGGTCAACTCGCTGGGCCTGACCGAGGCGCAGCCGGAGAACAACGTCCAGCGGATCGTGCTGGAGATGCTGGCCGTGACGCTGTCGAAGGACGCCCGCGCCCGCGCGGTGCAGCTGCCCGCCTGGAACGAGGCGCTGGGCCTGCCCCGGCCCTGGGACCAGCAGTGGAGCCTGCGCATCCAGCAGGTGCTGGCGCACGAGAGCGACCTGCTGGAGTACGAGGACCTCTTCGCCGGCTCGCACGTCGTCGAGGCGAAGGTCGCCGAGCTGGTGGCGCAGGCCACCGCCGAGATGGCGCACATCCAGGAGCTGGGCGGCGCGATGGCGGCCGTGGAGTCCGGCTACCTGAAGTCGCAGCTGGTGTCCTCGCACGCCGAGCGGCGGGCCAGGATCGAGTCGGGCGAGGAGAAGATCGTCGGCGTCAACGTCTACGAGACCACCGAGCCCAATCCGCTGACCGCCGACCTGGACACCGCGATCATGACGGTGGACCCGGCGAACGAGGCGCGGGTGGTGGCGTCTCTGCACGACTGGCGGGTGGCCAGGGACGAGCAGCGGGCGCAGAAGGCGCTGTCCCGGCTGCGCTCGGACGCGGCGGGTGACGAGAACCTGATGGGCGCCACCCTGGAGTGCGCGCGGGCCGGGGTGACGACCGGCGAGTGGTCGTGGGCGCTGCGTGACGTCTTCGGCGAGTTCCGCGCGCCGACCGGCGTGAGCAGCGCGCCGGTGGCGGTGGCCGCCGCGGAGGGCAGCCCGATGGCGGAGGTGCGCGGCAGGGTCGCGCGGACCGCCGCCGAGCTGGGCGGCGGCCGGCTGCGGCTGCTGGTCGGCAAGCCGGGCCTGGACGGGCACTCCAACGGCGCCGAGCAGATCGCGGTGCGCGCCCGCGACGCCGGTTTCGAGGTGGTCTACCAGGGGATCAGGCTGACACCCGAGCAGATCGTCTCGGCGGCGGTCGCCGAGGACGTGCACTGCGTGGGTCTGTCGATCCTCTCCGGGTCGCATGCGGCCCTGGTGCCCGACGTGCTGGCGCGGATGCGCAGGGCCGGGGTGGACGAGGTGCCGGTGGTGGTCGGCGGGATCATTCCGGCGGCGGACGCCAAGGACCTGCGGGAGGCGGGCGTGGCGGCCGTGTTCACCCCGAAGGACTTCGGTATCACCGAGATCATCGGCCGGATCGTGGACGAGATCCGGCTCGCGAACAAGCTGGAGGTATGACGTGCAGTTCGGGCGCACCTATGAGGAGTTCGAGATCGGTGCGATCTACAAGCACTGGCCGGGAAAGACCGTCACGGAATACGACGACCATCTTTTCTGCCTCCTCACCATGAACCACCACCCGCTCCACCTCGACGCCCACTACGCGGAGCACACCACCGACTTCGGCCGGAACGTGGTGGTCGGCAACTACGTGTACTCGCTGCTGCTCGGCATGTCGGTGCCGGACGTCTCCGGCAAGGCGATCGCGAATCTGGAGATCGAGTCGCTGCGGCACGTCGCGCCGACCTTCCACGGCGACACCGTCTACGGCGAGACGACGGTGCTGGACAAGCGCCCCTCGAAGTCCAGGAACGACCGCGGCATCGTCCAGGTGGAGACCCGCGGCTACAAGCAGGACGGCACCCTGGTCTGCGTCTTCCGCCGCAAGGTGATGGTCCCGACCGCCGCGTACATCGACGAGCGGGGCGGGGAGCAGCCCGGCCGCCCGCAGCCGGCCACCGACTCCCGGGGAGGGAACTGACATGGCCAACCGCCTCGCGCAGACCGACGGGCTGACCGAGATCCAGCAGGAGATCCTGGCCACCGTCCGCTCCTTCGTGGACAAGGAGATCCTGCCGGTCGCCACCGAACTCGAGCACCGCGACGAATACCCCACGGAGATCGTCGAGGGGCTGAAGGAACTCGGCATCTTCGGCCTGATGATCCCGGAGGAGTACGGCGGTCTCGGCGAGTCGCTGCTGACCTATGCGCTGACCGTGGAGGAGATCGCCCGCGGCTGGATGAGCGTGTCGGGGATCATCAACACGCATTTCATCGTGGCGTACATGATCAAGCAGCACGGCACCCGGGAGCAGAAGGACTACTTCCTGCCGCGGATGGCCACCGGCGAGGTGCGCGGCGCCTTCTCGATGTCCGAGCCGGGCCTGGGCTCCGACGTCTCGGCGATCCGCACCAAGGGCGTGCGCGAGGGCGACGCGTACGTGGTCAACGGCCAGAAGATGTGGCTGACCAACGGCGGTTCCTCGAACCTCGTCGCGGTGCTGTGCAGGACCGACGAGGGGCAGCCGCAGGACGCGCCGCCGCACCGCTCGATGACCACCTTCCTGATCGAGAAGGAGCCCGGCTTCGGCGCGAATCCCAAGGTCTCCGGGCTGACCGTGCCCGGCAAGATCGACAAGATGGGGTACAAGGGCGTCGACACCACCGAGCTGATCCTGGAGGACGTCCGGGTTCCCGCGGACCGGGTGCTGGGCGGGGCCGGCGGCCGCGGTTTCTACCAGATGATGGACGGCGTCGAGGTGGGCCGGGTGAACGTGGCCGCCCGCGGCTGCGGCGTCGCGCGGCGCGCCTTCGAGCTGGGCGTCTCCTACGCGCAGCAGCGGCACACCTTCGGCAAGCCGATCGCGGAGCACCAGGCGATCCAGTTCAAGCTGGCCGAGATGGCCACGAAGGTGGAGGCCGCGCACCTGATGATGGTGAACGCGGCCCGCAGGAAGGACTCGGGTCAGCGCAACGACCTGGAGGCCGGCATGGCGAAGTATCTGGCCGCCGAGTTCTGCAAGGAGGTCGTGGAGGACGCCTTTCGCATCCACGGGGGCTACGGTTTCTCCAAGGAGTACGAGATCGAGCGCCTCTACCGTGAGGCGCCGATGCTGCTGATCGGCGAGGGGACCGCCGAGATCCAGAAAATGATCATCGGTAGAAGGCTGCTGGAGGAATATCGCATCCAGGGATGAATGTCCGGATTCCTCCCTGATTGTCACTGAATTTTTCGAGGCGAACGTCACACTCCGTCATCGATGGAGGCACCGGAACCAGCCATCGACTCGCCCCCGAGCTTGCCGAGTTGCCGGTGTCAGCCGATACCATCGAACCAAAGCCGCCGTCCCCTGAAGCATCTCGCGGCATCCTCCCCGCTACGAAGGTCTTCCATGCCCCACAGCAATTCCTCTGCACCTCGCGACAGCCTTGCCGGCGTACGGCTCGCGCGCGGAGCGTCGCCGTGGCTCCTGCCGACCGTGGCCACCGCCGCGGTCAGCCTCGCCAGAGCGCGCCGCTCCGGACGCTGGGCCGCGGTGGCCGTTCCCGCCACCGCCCTCGCGGCCGGCATGCTGTGGTTCTTCCGCGACCCCGAGCGGGAGATCTCGGAGGGCCGGGTGATCTCCCCGGCCGACGGCGTGGTGCAGAGCATCATGCCGTGGAAGGACGGACGCACCCGCGTCGCGATCTTCATGAGCCCGCTGAACGTCCACGTGAACCGTGCCCCGCTGGCGGGCACGATCAGCTCCGTCGAGCACATCCCCGGCGGCTACGTCCCGGCGTTCAACAAGGAGAGCGAGAACAACGAGCGGGTGGTCTGGCACTTCGACACCGAGATCGGCGACGTCGAGGTGATCCAGATCGCCGGCGCGGTGGCGCGCCGGATCGTGCCGTACGTGCCAAGGGGCTGCAAGGTCGAGCAGGGCGACCGGATCGGGCTGATCCGCTTCGGCTCCCGGGTCGACGTGTACCTGCCGGAGGGCATCGAGCCCGGCGTCGAGGTCGGGCAGAACACCACGGCTGGGGTGACTCGCCTTGACCGTGCTTGAGCCCGACAGGTCCCACACCGGCCACGCCGGACAGTCGAACTGGGTGAGCGAGCTGGAGGAGGAGGTCGCCGACCTCCCGCTGTCCACCCGGCTCTCCATCGCCGACGCGCTGACCCTGGGCAACGCGATCTGCGGCTTCATGGCCGTGTACTTCACCACCACCGGCGTGCTGGTGCCGCACCTGATGGGCACCGGCGACGGCGGGATGTCCCGGCACAGCGCGGCCAGCGCGGTCACGCTGATGCTGATGGCCTCGGTCTTCGACCTCTTCGACGGTCTCGTGGCCCGCAAGCTGCGCAGCTCCGCGATGGGCGCCGAGCTGGACAACCTCTCCGACCTGATCAGCTTCGGCCTCGCGCCGGCGTACTTCGTGGTCGTGTGGGGACTGGTCACCGACGACGCGCACGGCAAGATCGCGGCGCTGGCCGCGGTGCTCGTGGTGCTCGCGGTGGTGCTCCGGCTGGCCCGCTTCTCCTGCACCACGCTGCGTGACGGGGTCTTCCAGGGCATGCCCAGCCCCTTCGGGGCGATGACCGTGGTCTCGCTGGTCCTGCTCGAGCTGCCCTTCGTGCCGACCGTGATCGCGATCGTCGGCGTGGCCTGGCTCATGGTGAGCCGGGTGGAGTACCCCAAGCCGCGTGGCCGCCTCGCGCTGGCGACCTTCTGCTGGACGCTGGTCAGCATGGGATGCCTGGCCGCGTGGTCCCTCGGGGTCCCGGGCGGCCACCAGCTGCTCCAGGCGGGCTGCGCCCTCCAGTGCACGGCCGCCGCGGTCATCCCCTGCTTCGCGACCACCCGCCGGGTCAACACCTTCCGGGCGGCCCGCCGCGAGTCCCGCGCCGAGGTCCTCGCGGACTCCAGCCCGCGCTGACCCCCGCCCTGCCCGTACGGCCCGGCCCCCGTTCCGCCACCAGGCGGCCGGGGGCCGGGCCGTTTCCGTGCCGTGCCCGGCCTCGCCAGACCAGGCAGGGCCGGGGGCCGGTTCAGCTCAGGTGGTCGTGGGCCAGCGCCGCCGCGGCCCGGCGTAGCAGCGGGCCGGCGTTCGCCATGGAGCGGGCGGGGTCGGCTTCGAGGTCGGCCAGCGCGTAGGCGCCGCCGATGCCGGCGGCGGCCAGCTCGGCGGCGGACAGCGCCAGGCGGCCGCACACCGCGAGCACGGGGACGCCGCGGGCGCGGGCCGCCGAGGCCACCCCGACCGGCGCCTTGCCGTGCAGGGTCTGCGCGTCGAGCGAGCCCTCGCCGGTGATGACCAGATCGGCGTGCTCCAGCGCGGCGGCGAAGCCGAGGACCTCCAGCAGCACCTCGATGCCGGGCCTGAAGGCCGCTCCGAGGCCGACCAGGGCGCCGTAGCCGATACCGCCCGCCGCGCCCGCTCCGGGCGCCTGGGCGGCGTCCACGTCGCCCAGCACCTGCGCGTAGCGGGTCAGCGCCGCGTCGAGCGCGGCCACGTCCTGCGCGGTCGCGCCCTTCTGCGGCCCGTAGACCGCCGCCGCGCCCTTCGGCCCGACCAGCGGGTTGTCCACATCGCTGGCGAGCACGATCCGCGCGCCCGCCAGCCGCGCGTCGAGCCCGGACAGGTCGGCGGCGGCCAGGCCGGCGAGCGCGCCGCCGCCGGGCGCCACCGGGACGCCGTCGGCGTCCAGCAGCCGCGCCCCGAGGGCGGAGAGCATCCCCGCGCCGCCGTCGTTGGTGGCGCTGCCGCCGACGCCCAGCACGATCGTGCGGGCGCCGGCCTCCAGCGCGGCCCGCAGCAGCTCGCCGGTGCCGTACGTGGTGGCGGTCAGCGGCGCGAAGACCCCGGGCGGCAGGTGCCGCAGCCCGGACGCCTCGGCCATCTCGACCACCGCGGTGTCCTCACGCAGCGCGAAGGCGGCCTCGACGGGCTCGCCGAGCGGCCCGGTGACGGTGACGGTGCGGCGCTCGAAGCCCGCGGCGACCGCCGCGTCGACGGTGCCGTCGCCGCCGTCGGCGACGGGCAGCGCCTCGACCGACAGGTCGGGCACGACCGTGCGCAGCCCCGCCGTGACATGCTCGGCGACCTGGACCGCGGTCAGCGAGCCCTTGAACTTGTCGGCGGCGATCAGCACCCGGGGCACCCGGGCCGTCGATTCGGTTGCAGCGTCGGACACGTGAATACTCCCCAGCCGAAAACGGAACGTCGCGCCGCTCGCGACCCTATCCCGGTGCGGGCCGCCGCCTCCTCGTCGGGGGTCGGGCGCGGTCAGCGGTGGTGGGGGACGTACCCGAGGTCGGGGGCGGGGTCGCGGGGACCGTGGGCGCGCAGGTCGGCGAGGAGCGCCGCCAGGCTCGGCGGCCACATCGCCTCGTCGGCGGCGGCCAGCTCCGGCGGCGTCCACCAGCGCGCGGAAAGGATGCCGTCGCCGGCGTGCGCGGCGGACAGGTCGCCGGCGAGCGGGCGGCGCGGGGCGTGCGCGACGTAGATGTGCTCGCGCTGGCGCACCGGCACGGTGCCGCGGGTGAAGTCGTGCTCCCAGGTGCACAGCAGCGGCCCCGGCTCGATGTCGCTCCAGCCCGTCTCCTCGCGGACCTCGCGCAGCGCGCCGGCGCGGGGCGTCTCGCCGGGTTCGAGGCCGCCGCCGGGCATCGCCCAGTGCACGCCCACCTCCGGGTTGTCGTAGCGCAGCAGCAGGACGGCGCCGGCCGGGTCCAGGACGGCGACCCGGGCGGCCCGGCGCGGCAGTCGTACCGTCACGGGGCCTCCCTCACGCCTTGGGGATGTCGAAGAAGTAGGTCAGGCCGCCCGCCAGCCGGATGTCGCCCTTGACCTTCAGCTTGCGGGTGAAGAAGAGGGTGGGGCCCGAGGCGTTGCCCGACACCAGCTTGAGGAAGTCGGGCGCGGCCATGGTGAGGCTGAGCTGCGGCGTGCGGTCGGTGCGCTCGGGGGTCACCGTGCAGGCGCCGCCGGCGATGTGCGTCTCGTAGACGTCGCCGCCCTCCTCGCCCTCGGCGATCCGCCAGCGGATCAGCGCGTCGCGGCTGCCGGCCGCCTCGGGCTTGAAGAGCGTCCGCATCCGGCCGAACACCTCGTCCAGCACCCGGCGGCGCTGCGGCCCGCTCATCAGCTCGGCGATGCGCCGGGCGCTCAGCCCCTTGACGATCCGTGCGAACTCGTTCGGCTCCACGGTGCCGAAGTCGAGTGTTTCCAGGTCGAGATCGTCGAGCGACGCCATGCCGGACCATCCTTACTTTCAAGTAAGTTTACTGATGGGTAAGCCTAGGTGGGCGCTCCCGCGCTGACAACCTGTACCTTCCGATCGTGGACGAGGACAGCTTGATACGGGAGATGGCCGCGGCGCTGACCGCGGTGGACGGTGTGGCCGGAGTGCTGCTCGGCGGCAGCAGGGCGCGCGGCGCGCACACACCGGAGTCGGACTGGGACCTCGGCGTCTACTACCGGGGAGCGGTCGACACCGCGGAACTGGCCGCGCTGGCCGCCCGGTTCACCGGCGCCCCGGTCGACGTCGCGGGACCCGGCGGGTGGGGGCCCTGGGTCGACGGCGGGGCGTGGCTCACCGTGGACGGCGCCGCGGTCGACTGGATCCTGCGCGACCTGGACCGGGTCAGGCGGATCTGGGAGCAGTGCCGCGCCGGCCACTACGAGATCGGGGTCCAGCCCGGCCACCCGCTCGGCTTCTGGTCGCCCTGCTACCCCGGCGAGGTCGCGCTCGGCCAGGTCCTCGCCGACCCCGGCGGGGAGCTGCGCGCCCTGCGCGCCGAGACCGCCGGCTACCCGGACGCGCTGCGCGCGGCCCTCGTCGAGGCGGCGTGGGAGGCGGAGTTCTGCGTCACGATCGCCCGCAAGTCGGCGAAGAGGGGGGACGTCACCCACGTCGCGCTCTGCCTCGCGCGGGCCTTCGGCGTCCTCGCGCAGAGCGTGCACGCCGAGGCGGGCGTCTGGTGTCTCAACGAGAAGGGGGCGGTGGCCGCGGCCGCGGCCCTGCCGTGCGCGCCGCCCGATTTCGCCGCCCGTGTCGCGGCGGTTCTCGGCCGCCTCGGCGCGCAGGGCGCCGCGCTCGTCTCCGCGGTGGACGCCGCCGGTGTGCTGGTCGCCGAGACCCGCACCCTGCTCGCTGCCGCGAGCACCCCCCGTCCGTCCGCACCCCCCACCTGACCCCCGGGCTCCGCCCGGACCCCGGGCCGCGCCCCGCCAGGGGCGCGGGGAACGGCGCGAGCAGCCACCCACCGGACGGTGGTCCGGGAACGACCGCAACAGGCCCCTGCGGGCCGGGGCGAGCCGCGGGGGGGGTTCAGGCTCGGGTGGACGCCGCGCGGCGGAGATGGCGGAGGACGGCGCGAGCCGCATTGTGGCCGCTCATGCCGTGCACGCCGGGGCCCGGCGGGGTGGCGGAGGAGCAGAGGAAGACCCCCGGGCGGCGGGTCGCGTAGGGGATGGCCGCGAGCCGCGGCCTCAGCACGCTCTGGAGGCCGGAGAACGCCCCGCAGGCGATGTCGCCGCCGACGTAGTTGGCGTTGCGGGAGGCGAGTTCCGCGGGGCCGGTCACCGCGCGGGCGAGCACCCGGTCGCGGAACCCCGGCGCGAACCGCTCGATCTGCCGCTCCACCGCGTCCGTCGCGTTGCCGTGCCAGCCGTGCGGCACATGCCCGTACGCCCAGAACACGTGCTTGCCCTCGGGCGCCCGGGAGGGGTCGACCAGGCTGGGCTGGGTGGTGATCAGGAACGGGGTCTGCGGCGGCCGCCCGGTCACCGCGCGGTTCAGCGCGTCGCCGATCTCGGCGTACGTCGGTCCGACGTGCACCGTGCCGGCCCGCCGGGCGTCCGGCGAGGTCCACGGGACGGGCCCGTCGAGCGCGTAGTCGATCTTGAACACCGAGGCGCCGTAGCGGTAGCCGCGGTACGCGTCGCCGAGGGAGGCGATCCGCGCCAGCGCGGTGGGCGAGGTGTCGAAGACGTAGGCCCTGGCCGGCGGCAGCTCGTCGAGCTTGCGCACGGTGACGCCGGTGGCGATGGTGCCGCCCAGTTCGCGCAGGTAGCCGGCGAGGGCGTCGGAGATCGCCTGGGAGCCGCCCCTGGCGACCGGCCAGCCGCGTTCGTGCGCGGCCAGCGCGAACATCATCGCCATCGCCCCGGTGAACGGCTCGGTCAGCCGGGAGATCGCGTGCCCGGCGAGGCCCGCGAACAGCGCCCGCCCCTTGGGGTCCTGGAAGCGCCGGGCGAGCAGCGCGACCGGCGGCGTGCCGGTGATCCCGAACCGCACGAAGCGGTAGGGGTCGCGCGGCAGCCCGGACCACGGCGGCCGGAAGAAGTCCGCGGCGATCGCGTTCCAGTGGCCGGTGTAGGGCGCGAACAGCTTGCGGTAGGTGCCCGCGTCGCGTGGGCCGAGCGAGGCGGCGGTCTGTCCGACGGTGCGGCCGAGCACCGCCGCGGTGCCGTCGGGGAAGGGGTGCGCCATCGGGATCTCCGGCTGCAGCCACTCCAGGCCGTGCCGGGCCAGCGGCAGCGCGCGGAAGGCGGGCGAGCCGATGCCGAAGGGGTGCACGGCCGCGCACGGGTCGTGCCGGAAGCCGGGCAGCGTCAGCTCCTCGGTGCGGGCTCCGCCGCCGATCGTCTCCGCGGCCTCGTAGACCTGCACCGACAGTCCCGCGCGGGCGAGTTCGGCCGCGGCCGTCAGCCCGTTGGGTCCCGCGCCGACGACCACCGCGTCGGCCACCACCGCCCGGCTCACCGCTCCTCACCTCCGCCGGCCCCGGCGCCGTGGGCGTCCGCGAGGAGCGCGGGCGCGGGGCCTGCGCCGGGCTCCCCGGTGAGGACCGCCGCGACGCGCGCGGCGGTGGCGGCGTTCCTGGCCGCCGTGAAGGGCAGTTCGTTGCCGCCCGCGACGCGGAACGGCTCGCCGCCCGCGGTCAGGCTGGCGCCGCCCGCCTCGGTGACCAGCAGCAGTCCGGCCGCGTGGTCCCAGGGCAGCTCCCAGAAGAACGCGACGCCGTCGCTCGCGCCGCGCGCCACGTCCAGGTAGGCGAGCCCGGCGCAGCCGCACGGCGTGCACACCGCGCCGGCCGCTTCCAGCTGCGCCAGACGGGCGCGTTCGGTGCCGGTGCGGTAGACCGGGCTGGAGGTCCACAGCCGCACCGGGCCCGGCCCGGTCGCGGTGTGCAGCGGCCGCCCGTCGAGGTGCGCGCCGCCGCCGCGCCGGGCGGTCGCGAACAGGCCGCGGCGCGGCGCGTAGGTCCAGGACGCGACTGGTTCGCCGTCGCTGACCAGCGCGACCATCATCGCGAAGCCGTCCTCGCCGCGGACGAACGCGGCGGTGCCGTCGACCGGGTCGATCACCCAGACCGGGGCGTCGCCCTGCAGCCTGCCGAGCACGCCGGGGTCGGCGCTGACCGCCTCCTCGCCGACCACGACGGAGCCGGGGAGGAGGGCGGTCAGCCGCTGCGTGAGGCGTTCCTCGGCGAGCCGGTCGGCGGTGGTCACCAGGTCGTACGGGCCGGTCTTGACGGCGATGTCGCTGTCGGACAAGCGGCGCCAGCGCGGCAGCACCTCGGCGGCCGCGACCTCGCGGACCGCCTGCTCGACGGCCGCGAGCAGGTCGTCGTCGACGAACTGGGCGCCGGTCCGGCCGCTCCCGTCACCGCCGCCGGTCCCGCCGTCCGTGCCGGACGCGGCGCCCGGCCGCGCCGGCTCCGCGGCCGAACTCGTCCCCGCATCGACCTCGTTGCCCATGCCGCCATCCAATCAGCTTTTCCCGGCCGGCGAATCCCGGGTTTCGCGTACCGCGTCCGGCTGCGCGTCCTGCCGCCCCGCGGTGCGCATCAGCAGCACGTACAGCACCAGCGCGGAGCCCAGGCCCACCGCCCAGCCGTAGTCGGCGAGCGGTTGGAGGAACGGGATCAGGCCGCGCCGCGGGAAGGGGCCGGCGCCGGGCGCGGAGTACGAGCCGCCGACCGCGAGCAGCCCGCCGACGGCGAAGGCGGCCACCGCCCGCCAGTTCCATCCGCCGCGGTACCAGTAGCGGCCCGCCGGGTCGTACAGCTCCCCCAGGTGCAGCCGGGTGCGGCGGACGATCCAGTAGTCGGCGATGAGCACCCCGGCGACGGTGCCGAGGACGCCGCCGACCACGCCGAGCCAGGTGAAGATGTAGATCTGCGGGGTGGAGATCAGCTTCCAGGGGACCATCACCACGCCGAGGACGCCGGTGACCAGCGCGCCGGTGCGGAAGTTCACCAGCTTCGGCGCGAGGTGCGACAGGTCGTACGCGGGGGAGACGACGTTGGCCGCGATGTTGACCGAGATCGTGGCGATCAGCACGGTCAGCAGGGCGTAGAGCAGGCCGATGGTGCTGCCGCTCTTGGCGGTGAGCGCGACCGGGTCCCACAAGGTGGTGTCCTGGGTGCCGTAGACGGCCTGGGCGCCCGAGGTGACCAGCACCGACAGCAGGGCGAAGACGGTCATGGTGGTGGGCAGTCCGAGGGACTGGCCCCACGCCTGGGCGCGCTGTCCCGCGCCGAAGCGGGTGAAGTCGGGGATGTTGAGGGCGAGCGTGGACCAGAAGCCGATCATGCCCATCAGGGACGGGAAGAAGACCTTCCAGAAGTGGTGGCCCCAGCCGAGCCGGGACGGCTGGTCGAGCAGCGGGCCGAGGCCGCCGGCCTTCACCGATATCCAGATCAGCAGCACCACCGCGCCGACCAGGACGAAGGGCGCGGCCCAGTTCTCGAAGCGGCGCAGGGTGGCCATGCCGCGGGCGATGATCGCCAGTTCCAGCGCCCAGAACAGCACGAAGCACAGCCACAGCGGCCACGGGTAGCCGCCGACGCGGTGCGCGTCCGACCAGGTGCCGGGCAGGATGCGGTCCAGCAGCACGAAGATGCCCTGGCCGCCGATCCACGTCTGGATGCCGAACCAGCAGCAGGCGACCAGCGCGCGCACCATGGCGGGCAGGTTGGCGCCGCGCAGCCCGAAGGAGGCGCGGGCGAGCACCGGGAAGGGGATGCCGTAGCGGGGCCCCGCGTGGCCGGTGAGCAGCATCGGGACCAGCACGATGACGTTGGCCAGCGCGATGGTGAGCACGGCCTGCTTCCAGTCCATGCCGAGGGCGACCAGGCCGGAGGCCAGCGTCCAGGAGGGGATGTTGTGCGCCATCCCCACCCACAGCGCGGTGAAGTCGTAGGTGCCCCAGGTGCGGTCGGCGACCGGCACCGGGAGCAGGTCAGGGTTGGCGTAGGGGCCGGTGGGCGGGCCCGCGTCGGTGGGGAGTTCGACGCGGTCACCCGCGCTCGCGGCTATGGCCATGGGCACACCTCGTTTCCTGTCAGCGCAGAGCGGGGATGACGTGCTCGCCGTAGGCGTCGACGACCGCCGCCTTGGCGTCGTGCATGTCGTACACGGCGAACTGGTCGACGCCCAGGTCGCGCAGCGCCTTGAGCTTGGCGACGTGCGCGGCCGGCGGGCCGATCAGGCAGAAGCGGTCGACGATCTCGTCGGGGACGAACGCGGTGTCGGGGTTGCCCGCGCGGCCGTGGTGGGCGTAGTCGTAGCCCTGCCGCTGCTTGATGTACGCGGTCAGCTCCTCGGGGACCAGCGCGGAGTGCTCGCCGTAGCGCTCCACCAGGTCCGCGACGTGGTTGCCGACCATGCCGCCGAACCAGCGGCACTGCTCGCGGGCGTGCGCCAGCGCCTGCGGCGAGTCGTCCTCGGTGACGTAGGCGGGCGCGGCGACGCAGACGGTGACCGACGCGGGGTCGCGGCCTGCCTCCTCCGCGGCGGTGCGCACCGCCTTGACCATCCGCTCGGTGAGGTAGACGTCGGCCAGTTGCAGGATGAAGCCGTCGGCCTGCCGGCCGGCCATCGCCAGCGCCTTCGGCCCGTAGGCGGCCATCCACACCGGCAGGCTGCCGTCCGCCACCCAGGGCAGCCGCAGCGCGGCGCCGTCCACCTCGCTCTCCCGGCCCTCGGCCAGGTCGCGGATGGCGGTGATCGCCTCGCCGAGCCTGGCCAGGGTGTTCGGCGGCCGGCCCGCCACCCGCATCGCGGAGTCGCCGCGGCCGATGCCGCACACCGTGCGGTTGCCGTACATCGAGTTGAGGGTGGCGAAGGTGGAGGCGATCACCTCCCAGCTGCGGGTGCCGGGGTTGGTGACCATCGGGCCGACCACCAGGCGGTCGGTGTGGTCGAGGATCCTGCTGTGGATGACGAAGGGCTCCTGCCACAGCACGGTGGAGTCGAAGGTCCAGCCGTGGGTGAAGCCGTTGCGCTCGGCGCGGCGCATCAGGCTCACCACCTCCGAGGCGGGCGGGTCGGTCTGCAGGACGAGGCCGAAGTCCATGGCGCGACTCCTTCGGTACGGGTGCGGAACGCCGGGCAGGCGCCGCTCAGTCGAGGTAGCTGCAGGTGCCGCGGGGGGTGTAGCGGCCGTGCCCGGCGCGGCCGACGTACTGGCGGTGGTCGATCACCGGGACGCCGCGGGAGAGCACCGTCTCGACCCGGCCGGTCAGCCGCTTGCCCTCGTAGGCGCTGTAGTCGACGTTCATGTGGTGGTCCCGCGCGGTGACGGTGTACTCCGCGTGCGGGTCGTAGATCACCACGTCCGCGTCGGCGCCCGGGGCGAGGGTGCCCTTGCGCGGGTAGAGGCCGAACATCCGGGCGGGCGTGGCGCAGGCGATCTCGATCCAGCGGCGCCGGCTGATGTGCCCGTCCACCACCGCCTGGTGCAGCAGGTCCATCCGGTTCTCCACGCCGGGCAGGCCGTTGGGGATCTTGGAGAAGTCGCCGCGGCCCATCTCCTTCTGCCCGTTGAAGCAGAACGGGCAGTGGTCGGTGGAGACCACCTGGAGGTCGTTGGTGCGCAGGCCCTGCCAGAGGGCGGCCTGGTGCTCGCGCGGCCGCAGCGGGGTGCTGCACACGTACTTGGCGCCCTCGAAGTCGGGCTCCGCCAGGTTGTCGGTGGACAGGAAGAGGTACTGCGGGCAGGTCTCACCGAAGACCGGCAGGCCCAGGTCGCGGGCCGCGGCCAGTTCGGCGACGGCCTGCTGCGCGGAGACGTGCACGACGTACAGCGGGGCGCCGGCCACCCGGGCCAGCTGGATGGCGCGGTGGGTGGCCTCGGCCTCCAGCAGCGCGTGCCGCACCTCGCCGTGGTAGCGGGGGTCGGTCCTTCCCGCGGCGAGCGCCTGCTGCACCAGGACGTCGATGGCGATGCCGTTCTCCGCGTGCATCATCACCAGCCCGCCGTTGCCGGCGGCGCGCTGCATGGCCCGCAGGATCTTGCCGTCGTCGCTGTAGAAGACGCCGGGGTAGGCCATGAACATCTTGAAGCTGGTGACGCCCTCCTCGACCAGCACGTCCATCTCCTTGAGCGTGTGCTCGGTGACGTCGGAGACGATCATGTGGAAGCCGTAGTCGATGGCGCACTGCGCGTCGGCCTTCGCGTGCCAGGTGTCGAGTCCCGCGCGCAGCGACTGGCCGACGCTCTGGATGGCGAAGTCGACGATGGTGGTGGTGCCGCCCCAGGCGGCGGCCCGGGTGCCGGTCTCGAAGGTGTCGGCCGCGGTGGTGCCGCCGAACGGCATCTGCATGTGGGTGTGCGCGTCCACGCCGCCCGGGATGACGTACTTGCCGGTGGCGTCGATAACGGTGCCGGCGGTCCAGGCGGCCGCCGCGTCGCTGTCGTGCGCGGCGAGCGCCGCGATCCGGCCGCCCTCGATCAGCACGTCGGCGTGGATCTCGTCGGACGCGGTGACGACGAGCCCGCCGCGGACGACGGTGCGGGCGGCGGCGTGGGACGGTGCGGTCATGCGGTGGTCGCTCCTTCCATGGTGGCCTCGGCCTGCTTGAGGGCGGAGGCGAGGGCGTCGGCGCCTTCCTCGGCCTCGGCGACGGTCAGCGACAGCGGCGGCGCGATGCGCAGCGCGTTGCCCGCCCTGCCGCCCTTGCCGATCAGCAGGCCGTGCTCGCGGGCGGCCTCCAGGACCAGGCTCGCGGCGGTCGCGGAGGGGACGTCGCCGCCGGGCTCGACGAGTTCGACGCCGAGCATCAGGCCGCGGCCGCGGACCTCGCGCACGATGCCGGAGCCGGCCGCGACGGCGTCGAGCCGGGCCCTGAGCAGGCCGCCGACCCGGCGGGCGTTGCCCTGCAGGTCGTGGTCGACGAGGTAGCCGAGGTTGGCGAGCGCGCCCGCGGTGGTGATCGGGCTGCCGCCGAAGGTGGAGATGGAGTTGGCGGTCAGGCAGTTCATCACGTCGGCGCGGGCCACCACGCCGCCCATGGACATGCCGTTGCCGACGCCCTTGGCGAAGGTGAGGATGTCCGGCGGGCCGGCCTGGCCGTGCGCCTGCCAGCCCCAGAAGTGCTCGCCGGTGCGGCCCCAGCCGGTCTGCACCTCGTCGGTGATCCACAGGATGCCGTGCCGGTCCAGCACCTCCTTGAACGCGGCGAGCAGGCCGTCAGGTCCCGAGGTGAAACCGCCGACGCCCTGGATCGGTTCGGCGATCAGCGCGGCGACCGTGCCGTTGGCCTGCCCGAGCACGTCCTCCAGGTCGGCCACGCAGGCCGCGGTGAACTCCGCGTCGCTCAGGTGCGCGAAGGGCCCGCGGGTGCGCACCCCGCCGTGCACGTAGAGGGTCTGCAGCGGGGACAGGCTGGTCGGCGACCAGGAGCTGTTGCCGGTGATGCCGACCGAGGTGAAGGACCGCCCGTGGTAGCTGTTGCGCAGCGCCAGCACCTGGTTGGAGCCGCGGTGGACGGTGGCCAGCAGCAGGGCGGTGTCGTTGGCCTCGGTGCCGGAGGTGGTGAAGAAGACCCGGGCGTCGGGGATGCCGGACAGCCGGGCGATCCGCTCGGCCAGTTCGACGGCCTGGCTGCTGAGGTAGAGCGTCGAGCTGTGCAGGATCTTCCCGGCCTGCTCGGTGATCGCGGCGGTCACCTCGGGCAGCGCGTGCGCGGTCATGGTGGTGAGGATGCCGCCGAAGAAGTCCAGGTAGCGGCGGCCCTCGGCGTCCCAGACGTGCCGGCCCGCGCCGTGCGTCAGCTCGATCGGCCGGGCGTAGTAGGTGGCGAGCCAGTCGGGCAGCACCGCGCGGTGGCGGGCGTGCAGGGCGGCGTGCGCGGTCTCGGTCGCGGTGGCCGTGGCGGCGTCGGTGTCGGTCATCGGCTCACGCCTCCGTCAGGTCGCCGTACGCGTCCGGCCTGCGGTCGCGGTAGAAGGCCCAGGTCTGCCGGACCTCCTCGATCAGCCCGAAGTCGAGGTCCCGCACCAGCAGTTCCTCCTTGCTGTCGGAGGCGGTGCCGTCGACGAACTGGCCGCGCGGGTCGACGAAGTAGCTCGTGCCGTAGAAGTCGTTGTCGCCGTACGGCTCCTGGCCGACGCGGTTGATGGCGGCGACGAAGTACTCGTTGGCGACGGCGGCCGCGGGCTGCTCCAGCTGCCACAGGTGGGCGGACAGGCCGCGGCTGGTGGCGGAGGGGTTGAAGACCAGCTGCGCGCCGGCCAGGCCGAGGGCGCGCCAGCCCTCGGGGAAGTGCCGGTCGTAGCAGATGTAGACGCCGATCCGGCCCACCGCGGTGTCGAAGACCGGCCAGCCGAGGTTGCCGGGCTTGAAGTAGTACTTCTCCCAGAACCCCTTGACCTGCGGGATGTGGTGCTTGCGGTACTTGCCGAGGTAGGAGCCGTCGGCGTCGATCACGGCGGCGGTGTTGTAGTAGAAACCGGACTGCTCGATCTCGAACACCGGCACCACCACGACCATGCCGGTCTCCTGGGCGAGGGCCTGCATGCGGCGGACGGTCGGCCCGTCCGGCACCGGCTCGGCCCACCTGTAGTGCTCGGCCTCCTGGACCTGGCAGAAGTAGGGGGCGTTGAACACCTCCTGGAAGCCGATCACCTTCGCGCCCTGCGCCGCGGCGGCGCGGGCGTGCTCCTCGTGCTTGGCGATCATCGACTCGGTGTCGCCGGTCCAGGTGGCCTGGACCAGCGCAGCACGCACGACATTGCTCATGAGCAGCTCCTCTGACGTGGCAACGACACGTCGGTCTGGTTCTACGCACGTAGATCCCCGCCGTGGGACGAACGTAGAAGCGCAGTCACCACTGTGGCAAGAGTGCGGCCGTTACCGGCCGAAGACGTTTCGGTTTCACCCGCCGCAGACCCGTTCGGCGGCGCGCGCGCCGTCACGAGGCCGGCAGGCCGCCCCGGCGCAGCGCGGCGGCGACGTCGAGGCGCCGGGACTGCGAGATCCGGCCTGCCGCGTCGAGCAGCGGCGCGGTCAGCGCGGGGCGGGCGCGGGCCACCGCGACGGCCTCCTCCAGCGGCCGGGTGCGGGCGAGCGTCTCCAGCAGGTCGGCCGCCTCGGCGGGCCGGCCGGCCTCGCTGAGCAGGCCCGCCGTCGCGGCGAGTTCGGCGGCCGGCCGGGCCGCGGCCTGGTGCAGCAGCGTGCGGCACTCCGCGGCGCGGTCCTGGGCGCTCAGGGCCGCCGCCGCGGCGGCGAGCGCGGCAGGGGGCAGCGCCGCGGCCTCCCACAGCATCGTCGCCACGTCCGCGCTGAGACCCGCCCTCTCCAGCTCCCGCACCAGGTACGGCAGACGGTCGGCCGGACCGGTCGCGGCCTCGCACAGCAGCACGTACGCGGCCCCGGTGTGGCCCGCGGCGCGCAGCTCGCCCAGCCGGGCGGCGGCGGCGCGGGCCTCCTCGGTCCACCGCGGGTCGGTGGGCCGCGGCGCCTGCGGCGCGGCCGCCACCGGCGCACCGGCGAACCGGGCGCCGCGCGGCGCCGGCCCCGCGGCCGGCGTGGCGGAGGGCGCCGGGGTGGCCGCCGACTGCGGCGCCCCGGCGAACCGCGCGCCCCGCGGCGCCCGCACCCGCGCCCCGGCCTCGCCGTCCGCCCGGGCGGCGCGCGAACGCTGCACCTGAGCCCCCGCGAACCGGGCGCCGCGCGGAGCCGCCGCGGGCGCCTCCGACGCCTCGGGCTGCCCGCCCCACCCCGTGTCCGGCTCATGCCCGGCGTCGGGGCGCCCGTCCGGTCCGGGAACGGGGTCAGGGTCCCGAGCCCACCCGGATCCGGAGCCGCCCTGTCCGCGATCACCGGGGCGGTGTCCCCATCCGGGACCGGCGTCCGCCTCACGCCCGGCGTCGGGCCGCCCGTCCCACCCGGGGTCAGGGGCCTGCGCACGCCCGGCGTCGGGCCGACCGTCCCACCCGGGACGCGGAGCGCTCCCCCGCCGGACGTCCGGCCGTGCGTCCCAGCCGGGGGCGGCGTCCGTTCCGGCGTCGGGCCGCCCGTCCCACCCGGGGTCGGGGGCCTGCGCACGCCCGGCGTCGGGCCGCCCGTCCCACCCGGGACGCGGAGCGCTCCCCCGCCGGACGTCCGGCCGCTCCCAGCCGGGGGCGGTGGTGCCGCCCGGACCGGGGGCGGCACCTCGGTCACGCCCCAGGGCAGGGCTGCCTGCCGACCCTGCGGCGGCGTCCAGTTCACGCCCGGGGGCGGGCTGCCCGTCCCACCGGGGGCCTGCGTCCGGCTCACGCCCGGCGTCGGGCCGCCCGTCCCACCCGGGACGCGGAGCGCTCCCCCGCCGGACGTCCGGCCGTGCGTCCCAGCCGGGGACGGCGTCGGGCGGGCCGTCCCAGCCGGGACCCGGGTCGTTCTGGTGGGAGCCGGCGTGCCGGCCGGGGCCGGCGGCGCTGTCGCGCGCGCGCCCGGAGTCGGGCGGCTCCTCCCGGCGGGGGCCGGGGATCCGCTCGGGTCCGGCGTCGGTCCGACCGGACCAGCCGGGGCCCGGGGCGCTCCCGCGGCGGACGTCCGGCCGCTCCCAGCGGGTGGCGGGGCTGACGGCCGGGCCGGGGGCGGCGTCGGGCGTCCCTTCCCCGCCGGAGGCGGGCGGGGTGGTGAACCAGTCGTCCGGGGGCAGCCGGGACGCCGAGGCCGCGGCGGGGTGCGGGGGGAGGGCCCAGGAGGGGGTGTCGCGGGGGCGCGGCGAGAGGGCCGCGAGGCGGGACTGGAGGGCGGCGCGGCGGGCGGCGGCGCGCTCGCGGTCGTCGCGCGCCCAGGCGTGGACGGCGACCAGCCGCGCGGAGTCCGCGGACTGCGGCGCGGCGGCCGCCTCGTCGAGGGCGCGGACGGCGGCGCGCTCGCGCGACAGCGCCTGGTCGTGGGCGCGCACGGTCGCCTCCAGGCTGCGCCGCAGCGCGTGCTCCGCGCCGGGCACGGCGTCCCACGCGGCGACCGCCGCGGCGTGGAGCGCGGCGGCGCGGCTCTCCTGGGCGGGGTCCGGCGGCACTCCGCGCGCCGCGGCCAGATCGTGCAGCACGGCCCGGACGACGTCCCACGGCGGTATCTCGGCGCCGTCCTCGAACGCCCTGACGGCGCCCGGTTCCCGCGCGGCGAACACCCCGTACCAGCCCGGGTGCGCTCCCAGCGCGGCGACCAGTGACCGAAAGTAGCGGGTGAACTCCGTCGTCGTCACCACGGCATTGCACACCCGGAGTGTTACGGCGCTGCTACAGGGAGTTTACCGCAGCGGACCGGCGACACCCGGTGATATCGACAGTCAAACTTGCAAGTCTGCCTGCCGACGTCCTACGGTCGGGGCATGGCATCCCAGGACCGCGAGCACACCGCGGACGAGCTGGCCACCGCCGTCGCCCTGCTGTCGCGGCGGATGCGGGCCGCGTCCGCCGAGGACTCGCTGACCCCCTCGCAGGTCTCGGTGATGTCCCGGCTCGCCACCTCGGGCCCCGCGACCACCGCGGACCTGGCCCGCGACGAGCTGGTGCGGCCGCAGTCGATGCGGATGACGCTGTCCGCGCTGGAGGAGCGCGGCCTGGTCTCCCGGGCCCCGCACTCCACCGACGGCCGCCAGGTGGTCTTCTCGCTGACCGAGCAGGGCGCGGCCGTGCGCGGCTCCGCCCGCCGGGCCCGGCGGGGCTGGCTCACCCGCGCGATGGAGCACGAACTGACCGCCGCCGAGGCGCAGGCGCTGGCCGACGTGATCCCGCTGCTGAGGCGGCTGGTGCGGTCGTGACCGGTGATATCCGGCCGGGCCTGTCAGGTCCGCGCCCCGGGCGGCCCTCCGCCGCCCGCGCCGCGGCCGCCGGTCCCGTCGGCGGCGGTCCGGCCGACCGCTGACGTCCGGCCGCCCCGGCCGGGACCCGAGAAGGAAACCCGACAAGGAAACCCGAGAGAGAAGAGCGACCCGCATGACTGCCACCACCCTCGACCCGCGCACCGCCCTGGTCGTCATAGACCTGCAGCAGGGCATCGTCACCCTGCCGACCGTCCACCCGGCGGCCGAGATCGTCGGCCGCGGCGCCGAACTGGCCGCGGCCTTCCGGGAGCGCGGGCTGCCCGTCGTGCTGGTGAACGTCACCGGCGTGGCCCCGGGCCGCACCGACGGCGGCCCCGGCGGCGGCGCGTCCTTCCCCGACGGCTGGACCGACCTGGTGGCGGAGCTGGACCGGCAGCCGGGCGACATCACCGTCTCCAAGCAGCAGTGGGGCGCCTTCTACGGCACCTCGCTCGACCTGGAGCTGCGCCGCCTCGGGGTGACGCAGATCGTGCTGGCCGGCATCTCGACGAGCATCGGGGTGGAGTCCACCGCGCGCGACGCCTACGAGCACGGCTACCACGTCACCGTCGCGACCGACGCGGTGACCGACACGGACGCGGACGCGCACGCCCGCGCGGTCGGCACGATCTTCCCGCGGCTCGGCGAGACGGGCAGCACGGCGGAGATCCTCGCCCTGCTGCCCGCCCCCGCCGCGGCCGTCTGACCGGCCCGGAATCAGCGGGCCCGGCGGGACGGCCCCGCCTCAGCCGGCGGGGTGCACCACCGCCGCGGAACCGCCGCCGCGGCGCACGGTCTCGGCGGCGGCCACCCAGCGGCCGTCCGGCAGCCGCTGGACGCCGGTGGCCGCGCCGATCTCCGGGTTGAGCGTGAAGTGGTGGCCGATCGACTCCAGCGCGGCCTTCGACGGGCTGTCCCACAGGGCGGGTTCGAGTTCGGTGGTGGCCGCGTTGCGCTGGCTGGCGCGTGGCGCGGCGATCGCGTCGACCAGCGGCAGCCCGCGGTCGACGTGCTCGGTCAGCACCTGCAGCACGGTGGTGATGATGGACGCGCCGCCGGGTGAGCCGATGGCGAAGTCGGGCCGGCCGTCCCTGAGCACGATGGTCGGCGAGATCGACGAGCGCGGCCGCTTGCCGGGCCCCGGCAGGTTCGGGTCGGGCACGGAGGCACTGGCCGGCACGAAGGAGAAGTCCGTCAGCTCGTTGTTGAGCAGGAACCCGCGGCCGGGCACGGTGATCGCGCTGCCGCCGGTCTGCTCGATGGTGAGGGTGTAGGCGACGACGTCGCCCCACTGGTCGGCGACCGTCAGGTGCGTGGTGTTGTCGCCCTCGTACGTGGTCGGCGCCGCCTTCCCCGCGGCGCCGCAGGCGGCGGGGTGGGCCGGGTCGCCCGGCGCCAGCGGGCTGGTGAGCACCGCGTCGTCCTTGATCAGGCAGGCCCGGGAGGCCGCGAAGGACTTCGAGGTGAGCCCCGCGGTGGGCACGTCCTCGAACGCCGGGTCGCCGACCCAGCGGCCGCGGTCCGCGAAGGCGATCCTGCTCGCCTCGATGAAGTGGTGCAGGTACTGCGTCTGCGGCGCCGCGGCGAGGTCGGTGTGCTCCAGGATGTTCAGCGCCTCGGCGACGGTGGTGCCGCCGGACGACGACGGCGCGGGACCGTAGACGTCCAGGCCGCGGTAGGTGGTGTGGGTGGGCGCCTGCTTCTTGGTGCGGTAGGCCGCCAGGTCCGCCGCGGTCATGTCGCCGGTGCGCACCACGCGGGTCGCGGCCGGGTCGACGGGCGGCTTGCGGACCGTCCTGACGATGTCCGCGCCGATGTCGCCGTGGTAGATCGCGCCGATCCCCCGGGCGCCCAGCTCCTGGTAGGTGCGCAGGAGTTGGGGGTTGCGGAAGGTGGAGCCGACGGCCGGCGGCACACCGCCGGGCAGGAACAGCCGGGCGGTGTCGGGGAAGTCCTTGAATCGGTCCTGGTTGGACGCGGTCTGCGCGTTGAAGGTCGCGTCGACGGTGAAGCCGTCGCGGGCGATCCGCTCGGCGGGCCTGAGCACGTCCTTCAGCGACCGGCTCCCCCAGGAGTCCAGGGCGGTCTGCCAGGTGGCGGCGGTGCCGGGCACGCCGACGCCGCGTCCGCTGGTGACCGCGTCGGCGAAGGCCAGCGGCCGCCCGTTCTCCACGAACAGCTGGTCGGTGGCGCTGTGCGGCGCCGTCTCCCGGCCGTCGATGGTGAACACCTTGTGCTGCCTGGCGTCGTAGTAGACGAAGTAGCCGCCGCCGCCGATGCCCGAGGAGTACGGCTCGGTGACGCCGAGCGCGGCGGCGGTGGCCACCGCGGCGTCCACCGCGTTGCCGCCGCGCCGCAGCACGTCGATGCCCGCGGCGGTGGCGTCCGCGTCGACGCTGGCGACCGCTCCGCCGTATCCGACGGCGAGCGGGCTCTTGGCGGGTGTGCCGGCGGGAGGTGGTGGTCCGCCGTGTGCCGGCGCGGCGGCGGTGAGCGCGCCGACGGCGGCTGCCACGGCGAGCGCGGCGACCGTCCGCACGGCACGGCGGCGGACTGGTTGCGTGTGACGGTTGCGTCCCATTTATGGAGCCTCCACATCAACGACCGTCCCGGCAGGGTAGCTTCACCGCTCGTGTCACGTCAGGAACGCATGGAGGCGGTCCGGCTCGAACACCGCTACGATGCCGCGCCATGAGCGACGACGCACGCAACCTCGTCCTGGGGCTCGCCGCCCTGGTCGTCGGACTGGTCGGCGGCTGGTTCCTCCGCACCTACGTGTGGCGGCGGCGGCTCGACCGCAAGCAGAAGTTCTTCGGGCTGCCGAAGGAGTCCGAGTGCCTGCTGGTGGTGCCGCGCGATCCCGGCTCCCGCGGCTGGAGCCTGGCCCGGCACGACGCCTTCGCGCTGCTGGAGCTGGCCGCGGTGATCAAGGAGTGCGGGGCGCACGCGGAGGTGCTGGCGCACGACACGGCCTGGCAGGGGTTCGGCGCCCGCACCGAGTTCTGCATCGGCGGCCCGGTGGCGAACCTGCGGCTGGCCGCGCACCTGCGCTCGATGCTGCCGGGCATCGAGGTCGACACCGAGGCCGCGCCCGGCCCGGACCAGGGTGCGATCTCCGTGGGCGGCGAGACGTACCGGATGGAGAAGGGCTCGGTGGAGTACGTGCTGCTGGCGCGGCTCGCCTCGGCCCGCGAGTCGGGCAACGACCGCCCGGTGTTCCTCTCCTCGGGCCAGCGCGGCATCGCCAACCAGGCGGCGGTCCGCTACCTGGCCCGGCACCACACCCGGCTGGCCCGCAAGCACGGCGTCGACGGCACCTTCTGCCTGCTGCTGCGGGTGGTGAACTCGCAGGCGTACGGCTCCGACGTGGTGGAGCTGGTCGCGGACGTCACCAAGGCGGCCGTCACCGCGCCGAAGGTCAGGAGTCAGCCAGACCGATCACCAGCCACATGATCGCCACCCCGGCCACCGTGCACACCAGCGTCGTCTTCGACGGGTGCGGGCTGTGCGCCTCGGGGAGGATGTCAGAGGTGGCCAGGTAGAGCAGGAAACCGGCGAAGAAGCCCAGGTAGAGGCCGAGCACGCCGGACGGGATGGTGAAGGCCAGGGTGACCGCGGCGCCCACCACCGGGGCCAGCGCGTCGGCGCCGAGCAGCACCTGGGCGCGGCGCCGGCCGTTCCCGTAGAGCCGGGTGATCGTGTAGGTGTTGAAGCCGTCGGCGAAGTCGTGCGAGACGACCGCGATGGCGACGACGATCCCGACGGTGTTCCCCGCCTGGAAGGCGGCGCCGATCGCGAAGCCGTCCATCACGCTGTGCCCGACGAGCGCCGCCGCGGCGGCCACCCCGAGGCCCTTGACCGGGTCGTGCGCGTGGCCGTGGCCGTGCGTGTGCGAGGCGTACTCGCCCTCGTGGGCCCGGTGGATGGCGACCGCGCGCTCCACGATGTGCAGGGCGAGGAACCCCGCGACGAACATGAGCAGCGCCGCGGGCACCCCGAAGACGTGTCGCGGCTGGGTCTCCAGCGCCTCGGGGAGCAGGTCGAAGCCGACCACGCCGAGCATCAGTCCGGCGGCGAGACCGAGCACGAGGTGACGGCGGTCCCCGATGTGCTGGGCGACGAAACCGCCGACGAGGGTCATCGCGAACGCGCACGCGGCTATCAGGACCGGCATGAGGTCATGATCCCGGACGCCGCGTGCGCTCGCTACTCAGGGTCGCCTTACCGCAGCGCGCTCACCAGCGGTGACCGCGGCCCGGTGCGTCGAGGCGGGCCAGCAGCGCCGCCGCCATGGCCTGCTCGCCCTTGGCGTTGGGGTGCGCGGGCGCGGCCGGCGAGGCCGGCGCGAGCGGTTCGACCCAGCGGTCGGCGGCGGGCTTGCACATGTCGTGGCCGATGGTGGGCGTGTAGGTGTCGGCATACTCGTCGCCGTGGATCAGCGCCTCGATCCGCAGCATCGCGTTGAGCTTCTTCTCGGTGTCGCGCAGGTAGGCGAAGTCTCCGGCGGCGAACGGCACGATCGGCGAGGTGCAGGGCACCGCGTCGTCCGGCAGCAGGTCGGGGTAGCCCACCACGACGACCCTGGCGTGCGGGGCGCGACTGTGCACCGCTCGCAGCACCTGGTCGACCTCGGGCGCGGTCCGCAGCACGTTCAGGGTCAGCTGGTCGA
Source organism: Actinacidiphila polyblastidii (assembly GCF_036353415.1). Taxonomy (NCBI): domain Bacteria; kingdom Bacillati; phylum Actinomycetota; class Actinomycetes; order Kitasatosporales; family Streptomycetaceae; genus Actinacidiphila; species Actinacidiphila polyblastidii. Next base: position 256,931 of record NZ_JAZEWV010000007.1, on the reverse strand, counting down.
CGCCGCCGGCGCCGTAGTGCTGCTTGCAGGGGCTGCCGGCCGGGTCGGAGGCGGTCAGGCCGGCGCAGGTGGCGATGATCGAGCTGAAGCCGATGTCGTTCCCGCCGATCTGCACGGTGACCAGCGTCGTGCCGCGGTCCACCGCGTCCAGCTGCGGGCCGTTGGCGCCCTGCGGCTGCCACATCTGAGCGGTGGTGGCGCCGCTGCAGCTGACGTCGGTGAAGCCGGCGACGTGCTCCGCGGCGGCGGTCAGCGACGGGTAGTCCTGGTCGGAGCGGGCGCAGTTCGCGTCGACCTGGGTCGGGATGTACGGGCCCGAGGTGTACGAGTCGCCGAGCGCGGCGTACCGCACCGCCGGCCCGTGGTGGGCGGGCCGCGCGCCGTGGCCGGCCGAGGCGGTGGCGGGGGCGACCGCCGCCGCGGTGAGCGCGAGGGCCCCGCCGAGGGCGGCGGCCCCCCGCAGCGCCGTCCGGCGGCCTGCCGTCCGTACGGCGCCGCGCGCCGTGCCGTCCCCGCGCGTGCCTGTGCCCCTGCCTGCGGCCATCGGGCCCTCCCCTGTGTTCCCCGTGCGCGCCGACATCGGCGTCGGCGTTGACGCGGGACCAAGGCTCGGGCGCGGGGTGTTCGGGTGTCAATGGGTGCGACCGCCCTGCGTTCACGCACCGGACCACCGCCGTACACGTGGCGTGCCCCGGCTCCCCCGCCCGTCCCCGGTCGTCCCCCGTTCGGCCTCCCTGCGGTGGCCGGGTGTCACGGTGCGTGAGGTGATGGTGGTGCGCGGGTGTTCGCGGGCGGTGTTCCGTGTCGGCCGCGTGATCTCGGGCATCCGCCCATCGAAGGAGGTGCCGAGAATGTCTCACTACGAACTTCGGGCCGCGGACCTCGCTGTCGGCGGCTCGGGCAGCATCGGACCGCTGATCCTGGGCATCGTCGTCGTGATCGTGCTCATCGCTGCCGTGTGGGTGGGCATGCGGCGGGTCGGCCGTGAGCCGCCTCTCCCCAAGGGCCGGCGGCCCCGCTCGGGAGCGTGGTCGACACGTCAGGAACACGACGACGGCGCCCCCGACGACCACGGCCCCGGCCACCAGGACGACAGCGGCCCGCGCACCCACGAGTCGCGCGAGCCCGAGCCCGACGAGATGCCGCAGGACGGGCGCCGGCGGATGCCGTACGAGGTCCGTGACGCGGGCGTCCGCGGCGGCAAGGAACGCTCCCGGCCGCGGCGCCACAGCGGCCCGAACGTCGACTGAGCGGCCTGCGGCCGCTCCTTCCCCGAGTTCGCCGCGCACTCCTGGGAGTGCGCGGCGAACGCGCGGGTGCTCGCTCGGCGCGCGGACGGCCACGCCGGGCGGGCAGCCAGAACCGGAGGCACCGGGCGCTCGGCCCGGTGCCTCCGGCTCGCTCGGCCCGCCGGAGAAGCTAGGCGGCGGCGAGCTTGCGGGCGGCCGCCACGATCGCGTCGGCGTCGATGCCCGCGGCGTGGAGCTGCTCCTCGGGCGTGGCCGACCCGGGCATGGAGTGCACGGCGAGCCGGGTGAGCAGCGGCATCGGGTGGCCGTTGCCGAAGGACTCCAGGACCGCGTCGGCGAGGCCGCCCTCCGGGTGGTGGTCCTCGACGACCACGAACCGCCCGGTGACCTCGAACGCCTCCCGCAGCGTCTGGGTGTCGACCGGCTTGACCGAGTAGAGGTCGATGACCCGGGTCCTGATGCCGTCGGCGACGAGCCGGTCGTGCGCCGCGAGCGCCTGGTGCAGGGTGACGCCCGCGCCGATCAGCGTGACCTGGTCGTCGGCGTGCGAGCGCAGCACCTTGGAGCCGCCGATCGGGAACTCCTCGTCGGGGCCGTAGACCACCGGGGTGTCACCGCGGGTGGTGCGCAGGTAGCCGATGCCGGGGCGGTCGGCGAGCGCGACGGTGAGCCGGGCGGTCTGGTTGGCGTCGCACGGGTAGAGCACGGTGCTGCCGTGGATCGCGCGGAGCATCGCCAGGTCCTCCAGGGCCATCTGGGACGGTCCGTCCTGGCCGATGGAGACGCCCGCGTGGGAGCCGACGACGTTGAGGTCGCTGCGGCTGATCGCGGCCATCCGCAGGAAGTCGTGCGCGCGGGTGAGGAAGGCGGCGAAGGTGGAGGCGTAGGGGGTGCGGCCGCACACGCCGAGGCCGACGGCGGTGGCGATCAGCTGCTGCTCCGCGATGTAGCACTCGATGTAGCGATCGGGGTGCTGCTCGCCGAAGAGCCCGGCCTTGGTGGAGTCGCCCACCTCGCCGTCCAGGACCACCACGTCCTCGCGCCTGGTGCCGAGCACCGCGAGCGCCTCGCCGAAGGCGGTACGGGTGGCGACCTGGGCGCCGCGGTCGTACTGGGGCAGCGCGGCGTGCGGGTCCGCGCCGGACAGTTCGCGGCGTTCCGCGGCCGGCGGGCGGCTCACGTCGACGTGCAGATCGCGTACGCCGCCCAGCTCGCGGATCGCCGCCTCGGGGTCGGCCAGCGGCTTGCCGTGGTGGCCCTCGCGGTTCTCCACCGCGGCGACGCCCTTGCCCTTGCGGGTCCTGGCGATGATCGCAGTCGGCTCGCCCCGGTGGGTGCGCGCCTCGGTCATCGCCCGGTCGACCGCGTCGACGTCGTGGCCGTCGATCTCCACCGTGTGCCAGCCGAAGGCGCGGATCCTGCGGCCGTACGCGTCCAGGTCCCAGCCGTGCCGGGTGGGGCCGCGCTGGCCGAGCCGGTTGATGTCGAGGATCGCCGTCAGGTTGTCGAGCCCCTCGATCCCGGCCTGCTCGAACGCCTCCCAGAACGAGCCCTCGGCCAGCTCGCTGTCGCCGCACAGCACCCAGGTGCGGTAGGGCAGGTCGTCGAGGCGCTTGGCGGCCAGCGCCACGCCGACGCCGATGGGCAGCCCCTGGCCGAGCGACCCGGTGGCCACGTCGACCCACGGGAGCTTCGGGGTGGGGTGGCCCTCCAGCCGGCTGCCGAGGCGGCGGTAGCCGGTGAGCAGCTCGTCCTCGGTGATGGCGCCGACGGCCCGGTACGCCGCGTAGAGCAGCGGTGAGGCGTGGCCCTTGGAGAGGATCAGGTGGTCGTTGCCGGGATGCCCCGGATCGTCGAAGTCGTAGCGCAGGTGGCGGGCGAGCAGGACGGCGGTGAGTTCGGCCGCGGACATCGAGGAGGTCGGGTGTCCCGAGCCGGCCGCCGCCGCCGCGCGCACCGAGTCGACCCTCAGCTGCTGGGCGACCTCGGCGATCTGGTCGTCGGTGAGGACCGTGTCCTGGGTGGCCGTGCTTTTCATGAGGACCGCTCTCCGTTCCCTGGGGGCATTGGGGCTGAATGGACTCCTCAGCTCAGCGGCTGCCCTGGCAGGAGCGGGGCAAACGGGACGGACCGTGCGTCGGCGCGGTGGCGGCGGGCGGGTCGGTGCGGTCGGGGACCGGCGTGCGCAGGTCAGCCCAGGACACGGTTGACGAGGGTGTCGCGCTCGGTCTGCGGGATGGCCGTCCAGCGCATGCCGCGCAGGGCGCCCTCAAGGGCCAGCAGGGTGTGGGTGCGGGCGTCCTCGGGCAGTTCGGGTCTGATCTTCTCGAAGGCCCGGCCCGAGCCCAGGCGGCGCAGTTCGCCCGCGTCACCGACGCCCGCGCGGCGCAGGCGGTCGGCGAGCACCGCCCCGATGTTCGGCAGCTGCTGAAGGGAGTCCACGTCGAGCCTCCGTGTTCACGCTGGTGGTGCCTTGGTCTGGCGGCCATCATGCACGGGTCGCGGGCCTTCGCCGGGCGATTCGGGGGCTGACACGCCCGTGGCAGTCCCCCGCCACGGTGACGGACGGTCGCCGGAAGGGGGCTGCCTGGCCCCCCGCTCAGTCCTCCGCGGCCTCCGCCCGCACCTGGGACAGCTCCGGGCTGCCGCTCTCCGCCCAGGCGTGGCCGAGGGCGACGGTGTCGAGTTCGCGGCCGGAGGCGAGCCGGATCACCGGGTGGCCGTTCGGCCAGACCTGCCAGGCGGTGCCGGGGACGGTGTGCAGGATGACGGTGCCGAGGTAGAGGCCGGCGTCGTTGCCGAGCCAGCCCATCACGTCGGGGTCGTCGCGCCAGTTCGGCACCAGCTGGTCCAGCGCGCTCAGCGAGTCGGCGGAGTTGTCGAGCCGCACGTCGTGGCGCTCGGCGCGCTGCCGCAGCAGCTCGCACTCGCCGAGGAGTTCCTCGACCGAGGCGGGATCGGCTTCGCCGGGCGCCTGCCCTACGCCGATGCCCGGTGAGGGCCCGTGCCGCGCCCGCCACTTGGCGAGGAAGGGGATGTCCATGCCGTCAGCCTGGCACCCCGGGTGGGGCCGCGACCACAGGCGCGCACGATCCGCCCGGGGCGGGCCGGTCAGACGTCGAGGTCGACGACGACCGGCGCGTGGTCGGAGGCGCCCTTGCCCTTGCGCTCCTCGCGGTCCACGTACGCGTCGGACGCCGCCTTGGCGAACGGCGCGTTGCCGTAGACGAGGTCGATGCGCATCCCGCGGTTCTTCGGGAAGCCCAGCTGGCGGTAGTCCCAGTACGTGAAGGGGTGGTCGTACTTCAGCGGCCGCGGCACCACGTCGCTCAGGCCGGCCTCGCGCAGGTCGGCGAGCGCGGCGCGCTCCGCGGGCGTGACGTGGGTGGCGCCCTCGAAGGCCGACCGGTCCCAGACGTCGTCGTCGGTGGGCGCCACGTTGTAGTCGCCGAGGACCGCGAACGGGCGGCCGCCCGCGGCGTCCTCGGCCACCGCGGCCCGCAGCGCCTCCAGCCACCGGAGCTTGTACGCGAAGTGCGGGTGGTCCACCTCGCGGCCGTTGGGCACGTACACCGACCAGACGCGGACCGGGCCGCAGGTGGCGGCGACCGCGCGGGGCTCCTCGGCGTCCTCGTACACCGGGCCGCCGGGCAGGCCGGTGACGACGTCGTCCAGGCCGGCGCGGGAGATCACCGCCACGCCGTTCCACCGGCCGACGGCGTTCACGGCGGCCTCGTAGCCCAGTGCGCGCAGTTCCTCGTGCGGGAACTGCGCCGGGGTGCACTTGAGCTCCTGGACGCACAGGACGTCCGTGCCGCTGCTCTCCAGCCAGGCGAGCAGCCGCGGCAGCCGGGCGGTGACGGAGTTGATGTTCCAGGTCGCGATGCGCATGTCCCTCAACCTAGCGGCTGGGGCCGACAGCGGGGGTCACGCCTGCTCGCCGGGGGCCAGCCGCAGGTGCTCGGCGCCGCCCAGGGCGCCGATCTGCCGGTCGTAGACGGGCCGCGCCAGGTCGCTGAGCAGGGCGTCGTGCACGTCGATCGAGCGGCGCGGGGCGACCTCGCGGATGTAGTCGATGACCTCGGAGAGCTTGTTCCAGGGGGCGTGCACCGGCAGCATCAGCGTGTCCACCGGGACGCCGGGCACGGTCAGCGCGTCGCCGGGGTGGAAGACCGATCCGTCCAGCAGGAAGCCGACGTTGGTGATCCGCGGGATGTCCGGGTGGATGACGGCGTGGAGTTCGCCGTGCACCTGGACGTCGAAGCCTGCGGCGGTGAAGGCGTCGCCGTGGCCGACGGTGTGCACCCGGCCGGGGAAGGCCGCCGACAGCCGCTCGGCGACGCTCGCCAGGGTCCACAGCCCGGCCGCCGGGTTCGCCTCCAGGGCCGCCCGCAGCCGGCCCTCGTCGAAGTGGTCGGGGTGCTCGTGGGTGACGAGGATCGCGTCGGCCCCGGCCGCCGCGTCCTGCTCGCTGAAGGCGCCGGGGTCCACGACCAGGGTGCGGCCGTCCTTCTCCAGCCTCACGCAGGCGTGCAGTTGCTTCGTCAGCTTCAAGGTCATGCCCCCATCTTGCTACGGCCCGCGCCGGCGCGGGCCGCCCGGCGTGTCAGCCGCTGCCGGTCTCCTGCTCGATGACGTCGCGTGCGGCCTCCAGGGCGGCGCGGGCCGCCGGCAGCCCCGCGTACACCGCGGTGTGCAGCAGCGTCTCCTCTATCTCGGCCGGGGTCAGACCGTTGCGCAGCGCGGCGCGGGTGTGGTCGGCGAGTTCGCCGAGCTGGCCGAGCGCGGTGAGCGCGGTGAGGGTCAGGAAGCTGCGGGTGCGCCGGTCCAGCCCGGGGCGGGTCCACGGCTCGCCCCAGCCGTAGCGGGTGGCGAACGCGTCGAACGCGCTGCCGAAGCCCTCGGCGCGGCCCTCCTCGGCGTCGACCTGGGCGTCGCCGACGAGTTCGCGGCGGATCCGCAGGCCGTCCGCGTACCGGTCGGGCGTCGCGGACGCCGCGGCGGGCTGGGCGGGCGGGCGCGGCACGACCGGCGGCGGCGCCGGCGCGAAGGGCGTGGGCGGCGGGGTGCGGTCGGCCCAGGCGCCCTCGAAGTGCCGGGCCAGCAGGTCGCCGACCGCGCCGGGCTCCTCGACCGGTGCGAGGTGCCCGGTGGCGGGCACCACGGCGAGCCGGGCGTCGGGGATGCCGGCCACCAGCAGCCGTGCGTCGGCGGGCGGCGTCTCGCTGTCGTCGGCGCCCGCGACCACCAGGGTGGGCACCGTGATGCTGCCGAGCGCGTCGCGGACGTCGAAGGCCGCGAGCGCCTCGCAGGCGGCGATGTAGCAGGCCGGGTCGGTGGTGGCGACCATCTTCACCGCCCATTCGGTGATGGCCGGCTGGGTGGCCAGGAACGCGCCGGTGAACCAGCGCTCCGGGGTGGCCTGGGCGGTGCGGTCCAGGCCGTTGGCCCTGACCACGACGCCGCGCTGCCGCCAGGCGTCCGCGGTGGCGAAGCGGGCGGCTGCCGAGACCAGCGCGAGCGCGGCGACCCGGTCGGGGCGCAGCAGCGCGAGGCGGGCGCCGACGGCGGCGCCGAGCGAGCAGCCCGCGTAGCCGAAGGAGTCGATGCCCTCGTCGTCGAGGACCGCGAGCAGCCGCCTGGCCAGGTCGTCGACGGAGGACGCGGGTTCCGCGGGCGCGCCGCCGTGTCCCGGCAGCTCGAAGCGCAGCACCCGCCAGTGCCCGGTCAGCACCGGCAGCTGGCGGTCCCACATGTGCCAGGTGGCGCCGAGGGCCGGCCCGAGGACCACCACGGGCGCGTCGTCCGGGCCGTCGAACCGGTACTGCAGCGGCGGTTGCAGCTGATCGTCACGGTCGTCGTACGCGTCGTAACCGTCCTCGAACGCGGCCGCGTAGGAGCCGAGCGCGTCGGCGGTCTGGTCGGTCGTCTCGCTCATCGCCCCACACGCTACCGACTCGCGGCACTCCGCGGGTCACCCGCCCCCGAAGCCGTGCTGGAAGTTGACGGTGGACACGACATAGACGACCGGCGCCTCCGCGTCGGAGAGGTCGACGGCGATGTCGTGGTCCGGTTTGTCGCCGAGCTGGTGCAGGCTGACGCCGGCCCAGGGACCGGCGTCCGACAGGTCCCAGCCGGTCGCCCCGACCTCGGCGGGGGCGAGCGCCGCGTGGCCGTCGTGCAGCGCGTCGCGGCTGGTGCCGATCTTGGCCAGGAAGGTGTCGAGGCCGCCCGCGGTGGTGGTGAACTGGGCGTATAGGACGCTGATGTCCCAGGAGTTGGTCTCCAGGTAGCCGGCGGCGGTGGCGCCGACCGGGAAGGGCACCTGGTAGATGCGCTGCTGGAGCGAGCTGGGCAGCTCGGGCGTCATGTGCCGGGCGGCGGCCTCCTGCTCCTTGATCGCGCCGCCGTCGCGGCTCTGCTCGGCGGAGATGATCACGTAGCCGAGCGGCACCAGGACCAGCAGCGGCAGCACCGTCCATCGCACCCAGCGCGGGGCGTCGCGCATCCGCGGCCCGGCGGGCGCGGCGACCGGCGCGCTGCCGCCGGACGGCTCGCCGGCGGCGTCGGCGGCGGCGGCGTCCTGCTGGGCGGGCTCGCCCGGGGCGGGGCCGCCTTCGGCGTGGTCGGCGGTGTGCTGCTGGGGCAGGCGCACGTCGGTGTCTCCGTGGTCGCCGGTGCGTTCACCGGGGGCGTGCCGGTCGGGGGTGGTGGTCACGATTCGGCGCCCTGCTGTCCGTAGACCCGGCCGTAGCGCTCGTAGCGCTCGACCCGGCGGCGGTTGGCGCGGCGGAAGCGCCGGGCGACCAGCCGGGCCAGGTCGGCGGCGCCGACCATGCCCGCCTCCGGCCCCAGTTCGGCCTTGGCGATCCGCGCCTCCGGCCGGTAGCCGCGGCCGGTCAGGGTGCGCCGGAAGGCGTCCCTGGCGGGGCCGATCAGCAGGTCGTCGGCGGCGCTGACGCCGCCGCCGATGACGAAGCAGGACGGGTCGAGGGCGGCGGCCAGGTTGGCGATGCCGACGCCGAGCCACTGCCCGATGTCCTGGAACAGCTCGACGCACATGGCGTCGCCCTCGCGGGCCAGCTCGGTGATCAGCGGCCCGGTGATGTCGCGGACGTTGCCGCCGACCCGGTCGATGATCCCGTAGGCGACCGGGGAGTCCGCGGCCGCCATCTCGCGCGCCTCCCTGACCAGGGCGTTCCCCGAGCTGTACTGCTCCCAGCAGCCGCGGTTGCCGCACGGGCAGCGGTGCCCGCCCGGCACCACCTGCATATGGCCGAACTCGCCCGCCACCCCGAAGCGGCCGCGCTTGACCCGGCCGTCCTCCAAAATGGCGCCGCCGATGCCGGTGCCGAGGGTGATCATCACCAGGTCGGACTCGCCGCGTCCGGCGCCGAACCGCCACTCGGCCCAGGCCGCGGTGTTCGCGTCGTTGTCGACCATCACCGGCACCAGCAGGCGCTCGGCGAGCCGGTCGCGCAGCGGCTCGTCGCGCCACGCCAGGTGCGGGGCGAAGAGCACCCGGGAGCGGTCGGCGTCGACCCAGCCGGCCGCCCCGATGCCCACCGCGTGCACGTCGTGCCGCTCCGACAGGTCGAGCACCAGCTCGACGATGGTGTCCTCCACGACCTTGGGGCTCTTGGACTTGTCCGGCGTCTCGGTGCGCAGCTGCTCCAGGATGGCGCCGTCGGCGTCCACCACCCCGGCCATCACCTTGGTGCCGCCGATGTCGATGCCGACGGTGGGCACGCGGGGCGCGGACAGGTGCGAGCGCCGCTCGCGCCGTCCGACGTTCTGCCACACCGTGGCGCGGGCTGCGCTGCCCCGGTGGACGCGTTCACGATTGGCGCTCAAGCGGTGCTCTCCGAAGGATCAGGGGGTGCGTCGACTCAGTTCGTGGGTCAGCTCGTCCAGCTCGCTGCCGCCGGCCATCTCGCGGGTCAGCTCGTCCAGCGTAATGTCCTTCCGGAGGTGGCTGCCCGACATCGCGCCGCGCTTGAGCAGGACGAAGCGGTCTCCCACCAGGTAGGCGTGGTGCGGATTGTGCGTGATGAGCACCACTCCGAGGCCCGCGTCACGGGCCGCGGCCACGTATTTCAGCACGACACCCGACTGTTTGACGCCCAGCGCGGCGGTCGGCTCGTCGAGCACCAGCACTTTGGCGCCGAAGTGCACCGCACGGGCGATGGCGACGCACTGGCGTTCGCCGCCCGACAGCGTGCCGATGGGCTGGTCGACGTCCCGCAGGTCGATGCCCATGCCGAGCAGCGCCTGGTGGGTGGTGGCGCGCATGGCGGCCGTGTCGAGCCGGCGCAGCGGCCCGCGTCCCCTGGTCGGCTCGGAGCCGAGGAAGAAGTTCCGCCACACCGGCATCAGCGGGACCACCGCGAGGTCCTGGTAGACGGTGGCGATGCCGCGGTCCAGCGCCTGCCGCGGCGAGGTGTGCCGGACCTCCTCGCCGGCGACGGTGTACCGGCCTGCGTCGTGCGGGTGCAGCCCGGCGATGATCTTGATCAGGGTGGACTTGCCCGCGCCGTTGTCGCCGAGGACGCAGGTGATCTCGCCGGCGTGCACCTCGAGCGAGACGTCGCGCAGCGCCAGGACGCTGCCGTACGACTTCGAGACGCCGTCGAGGGCGACCAGCGGGCCGCCGGGGGTGAGGTCGTCGGTGGTCATGCGGTGGCCTCCGCCCGCCTGCGGACCCAGGCGTTGAGCAGGGTGGCGAGCAGCAGCATCGCCCCGAGGAAGAACTTGAACCAGTCCGGGTTCCACTGGGCGTAGACGATGCCCTTGCTGGTCATGCCGAAGATGAACGCGCCGACCGCCGAGCCGATCGCGGAGCCGTAGCCGCCGGTCATCAGGCAGCCGCCGATGACGGCCGCGATGATGTACAGGAACTCGTTGCCGACGCCCTCGCCGGACTGCACCACGTCGAACGAGAAGAGCAGGTGCTGCCCCGAGATCCAGGCGGCGAACGCCACCGCCATGTAGAGGCCGACCTTGGTACGGGCCACCGGCACGCCGACCGCGCGGGCGGCGTCCGCGTTGCCGCCGGCGGCGAAGATCCAGTTGCCGGCCCGGGTGCGCAGCAGCACCCAGGTCGCCACCGCGACCAGGCCGAGCCACCACAGGATGGTGACCTGCAGGTCGACCGAGCCGATCGTCCAGTGCGAGGCGAACAGGTCGCGGCAGGTCGTGAAGCCCTCCATGTCGCTGATCGACTTGGTCGCCACCGTGCCGCTGATCAGCTTGGTCAGGCCCAGGTTCAGGCCGGTCAGCATCAGGAAGGTGCCGAGCGTGATGATGAAGCTCGGCAGCTTCGTGCGCACCAGCATGACCCCGTTCAACGCCCCGATGCCCAGGGTGACCAGCAGCGAGACGCCCACCCCGACCCAGGTGTTCGCGGTCATCTGGTAGCTGAACATCGAGGAGACCAGCGCGGAGCTGGTCACCATCACACCCGCCGACAGGTCGAACTCGCCGCCGATCATGAGCAGCGCGACCGGCACCGCCATGATGCCGATCGTCGAGGACGCGTACAGCACGGTGCCCATGCTGGAGGCGTGCAGGAAGGAGCCGGCGACGAAGGAGAAGAAGACGAACACGGCCGCCGCGCCGACCACCGAGCCCAGCTCCGGCCGTCCGAGCAGCCGGCGCAGCACCGACCGGGGCGCAAGCCGCTCGTCCCCGGCGGCCAGGACGTCCGTCCCGGTCACCGGGTGCCCCGCTTGGCGTAGGCGAGGAGCTTGTCGGCGTCGTCCTTGGTGACGATCTGCGGGCCGGTGAGCACCGGCTGGCCGCCGCCGAGGGTGTCGTTGTTGTAGCGGTAGAGCCACAGCAGGTCGATCGCCTCGTAGCCCTGCAGGTACGGCTGCTGGTCCACCGCGAAGCCGATGGTGCCGTCCTTCAGTGAGGCGGCGACCTGGGCGTTGAGGTCGAAGGTGTCGATCTCGGCGCCGGAGCCGGCCTGCTGCTTCGCCTTGGCGGCGGTGGCGGCGAAGGGCGCGCCGAGCGTCACCACGGAGTCGACGGAGTGGTCGGACTGCAGCTTGGCCTCGACCGCGGACTGCACGTCCGGCATGTTGGTGCCGTCCACGTAGAGCTTGTCGAGGCGGCCGTGGAAGGTCTCCTTGGCGCCGTCGCAGCGGGCTTCGAGCCCGACGTTGCCCTGCTCGTGCAGGATGCACAGGGCGTGCTTGCGGCCGCGCCGGTTCAGCTCGTCGCCGACCGCGTTGCCCGCGACCTTCTCGTCCTGCCCGATGTGCGTCAGCGCGCCGAACTGCTGGGACTGCTCCGCGCCGGAGTTGACGGTGATCACCGGGATGCCGGCCTTCTCGGCGCGGGCCACCGCGGACTTCATCGCGTCGGGCTTGGCGAGGGTGACGATCAGCCCGTCCACGTGCTGGTCGATCGCCGCCTGCACCAGCTGCGCCTGCTGGTCGCCCTGGTCGCTGTTGGAGTACAGGAACTTGATGTTGTCCTTGGCGGCGGCCTGCTTGGCGCCGCTCTGCACGATGTCCCAGAAGGTGTCGCCCGCCCCGGAGTGGGTGACCATCGCGAAGGTCCAGTGCGGGGTGTTGACGGCCGAGCCGTTGGCGGCGAGCCGCTTCGCCCGGTCCTCGGCGCGCTTGCCGCCGGTGCTGCTGCAGCCGGCGAGGGCGGTGGCGGCGAGGGCCGCCGCGAGCAGCGCGACCAGCACGCGTCCGGCGCCGCGCCGGGAGCCGCGGGCACCACGGGAGCCGGCCGCCCGCGAGGCGCCCAGGACTCCCGGAGCCGCGGGGGCGCCCGGAGCGGCGGGGGTGGCCGGGGTGCGGGTCGCGCCGCTGTCCGCGGCCGTCCCTCCCGGCGTGTGCGACCTTGCCTTCGGCACGAGGCCCTGCCTTCCCTGCGATGCGGAACATTTGTTGCGTTTCGGTGCTTTTGGCGCACTTCTTCTGGCACTGCTGGGGTGGGGCGTGCGCTTGCGCTGCGTGCGACCTTCCCGGCGGGCCAAGTATCCGTCAAGGGGTCGCGCCGCCCCGACCCCCACCCCCCGGGCCCTCCCCCGGAGGTCGCGGGGCGCCCGGCGACCCGATGGCCAACGGGCGGTGAACTCTGCCGTACACGACGGTCACGCCTCGTCCAAGGGGCGGGGGACGCGCCCTGCCCGCGGCTAGCGTCAGCGCTGTGACCTCCACCGACGCCGTCCCCGGCCACCGAACGACGGCCGGGCCCGCCGCCCCGGCCCCCGGCGCCCGCGCCGCGTCCGCCGCACGCGCGGCCGCGGTGCTCGCCGGGCTCGCCGGGGTCGCGGCGATGTGCTGGAGCGGCCTCAACCACGACGTGCGGTACGTGCTCGGCGGGATGCGGGTGGCCGGCCGCGGCGGCTTCTCCGCCTCCGGGACCTTCGTGCACCGGCCGCTGGCCTACCGCTGGCTGCTCTCCTCCCTCGACCATCTGACCGCGGGCCCGGTGGCCTGGCGCGAGGCGTGGACACGGCTGCTGGTCGTGGCGCTCACCGCGGGCGTGGTCTGGTGGCTGCGGTCCGGGCTGGCCCGCTTCCTGCCGCGGCGCGAGGCGGACGCGGTCGCCGCGGCGGTCGGCCTGGCGCTGCTCTTCGCGCCGGCATGGGACTTCCTGCAGCCGGAGTGGGTCGCGGTGTGGCTCGCGGTGGCGGCGCTCGCCGCCGGTCTCGCGCCGCGCCGGCTGCTCGTGGCGGCGCCGGTCGCCGGGGCGCTGACGTCACTGGTGGTGCTGGTCAAGTACACGACGTTGCCGACGGCGCTGCTGCCGCTCGGCGCGCTGTGGGTGCTGGACCGCCGGCGCGGCGGCTGGACCGCGGCGGTGGCCGCGGTGGCGACCCCGGCCGGCTTCGCGCTGGCGGTCGCGGTGCAGCCGCGCGAGTGGCGCTGGTTCAACGAGCTGTCCGCGCTGAATCCGGACACCCCGCTGCAGAACGGCCTGCACCTGGCGGATCTGCGGCTGCTGGTCCAGACCGTCGGCACCGAGGCGCTGATGAACCCGCTCGTCGGGCTGCTGCCCGTCGCCGTGGTGCTGCTCGCGCGGAGCGCCGCCGACCGCCGGGCGCGCTGGGCCTGGCCGCTGCTGACCGGCGCGGGCGTGGCCGGTGTGCTCGTCGCGCTGGTGGTCCAGGGGCAGTGGTTCCAGTACCACCTGGCGGCGCTGCCGGTGCTGGCCGCCGCGCTGTGGGGGCTCGCCCTGGCCCGCGCCCCGCGCCGCGGCCCGGTGGCCGCCGCGCTGCTCCTCGGCGTGGCGGTGCCGCTCGCCGCCGGGCGTTCGCTGCCGTGGCGCACGGCCCACGAGACGGCCGTCCACGCGCTGTGGGGCGTGGTGGCGGCCGCCGCGTTCGCCTGGTCCTGGCGTCGCGCCGGGCGGCCGCCGGTGCGGTACGCGGCCGCGCTCGCCACCGTGCTGGCACTGGCGGTACCGGCCTGGCCGACCACCCCGTACTCGTACGACACCCGGCACTCGGGGTTCACCGCGCTGGAGCGCGCGCACACCCGGCAGCAGCTCGGCCGGTGGCTCGACGGCGTGCGCGCCCGGATCGGCCCGGACACGCCCGTCACCTACCTCGCCTTCGGCGACGTCGGCTACCTGCTCGGCAATCCGACGCACTGCCGCTACCCCACGCCGGACTTCCTGCAGCGCACCCGCTACGACCGGTCGATCACCCGGCAGGCCAGCTACCGCGAGAACCTCGCCTGCGTGGCAGACCCGGCCGCGCGCTTCGCGGTGCTCGACACCTCCTGGTTCCCGCTGCCGGCGGTCGCGCCGCAGGTCGCGGCCGCCGTTCGCGCGCGCTTCGCCTGCGGCACGCCGGTGGCCGCGTACCCGCGGCTGCATCTCGTCGTCTGCCCCCGCCGCTGAGCGGCGGCCGGGGTCCTGCGCCGGGCGTCAGCCGCAGTGGAAGGCGCCGCTGAAGTAGTCGGCGAAGTTCCAGTCGAAGGTGTCCGTCGCGTAGAGGTAGATGCACTTGCCGGGGGCGTGCACCCTCACCGGGCCCGCGTAGTAGTCGTAGGTCTTGTCGTCGCTCCCGGCCGTGCCGGTCGGGGTGCACGTGGTGGGGTTGGGCGAGGTCTCCTTGCAGGCGGAGAGGTAGACGCTGATCTCGTGCGGCGAGCCGTAACCGCCCGCCGCGGTCGCGACGTTGACCGCGCAGTTGTCGCCGGTCGCGGAGTCGTAGTAGAGGTGAGCGGTGCCGTACGAGGTGGTGCCGCCGCTCACGCGCACCGCGTACGTGCCGATCTCGGTGCCGCTGCAGCCGTATCCGGACGCGTCGGCCCCCGGCGCGACGAGGATGCTGCCGGCCACGACCGCAGCGGCGGCCGTCACGACGGCCGCGATCTTCTTCTTCATGGTTCTCCCCGGTTCTGCCCGCGATGCGGTGAAGGTCCGGCCTGCTCCGGCCGGACGGACGCCCTCACGCTAGGGCGGCCCGGAGGACGGCTTCAAGGAAGACCGGGCGGCGCAATTACGCCGCCTCCGCTGCGTCACCGCCCCGCGGGTTAGGGTGCGGCCATGGGTAGCCAGGACCGGAAGGCCGAGGCCGACGCTGTGATGGACCGGTTCACCGCCGACGCCTACCTCGCGCGGATCGGCGCCGCGCGCCCCGCCGTCGCGGATGCGGACGCCCTGCGCGAACTGCACCTGCGCCACCTGCTCACGGTGCCGTTCGAGAACCTGTCGATCCACCTCGGCGAGGACATCGTGCTGGAGGAGTCCGCCCTCGTCGCGAAGCTGCTGCGCGGGCGCGGCGGCTTCTGCTACGAACTCAACGGCGCCTTCTGCGCGTTGCTGCGCGAGATCGGCTTCGAGGCGGAGATGCTCGCGGCGCGGGTGTTCGGGGACGACGGGCGGCTCGGGCCGCCGTACGACCACATGGCGCTGCGGGTGCGGACCGCGACGGGCGAAGAGGCCCTGGCGGACGTCGGGTTCGGCCGGCACAGCCGGTACCCGCTGGACTGGCGCTCGCGCGACGAGCAGGACGACCCCGGCGGGGTGTTCCGGATCGCGGCGGCGCCGGACGGCAGCGGCGACCTGGACGTGCTGCGCGACGGCGCGGCGCAGTACCGGCTGGAGCAGCGCCCGCGCGGGCTGGGCGACTTCGAGTCGACCTGCTGGTGGCAGCGGACCTGGCCCGGCTCGCACTTCCGGCAGTCCCCGGTGTGCTCACGGTTCACCGGGGACGGCCGGGTGACGCTCGCCGGCCGCACGCTGGTGGTCACCGGCCGCACCGGCGAGGACGGCCGGGAGGCGCGTGCGGAACGCGAGTTGGCCGGCCGCGACGAGGTACTGGCCGCCTACCGCGAGCACTTCGGGATCGCCCTGGACCGCGAACCGGTGGCGGTGGGCGCCGCGAGCCGGTGAGCGCCGCGGCGCCGCGGAGCGGGCGTGCTAGACGCCCCACTCCTGCCGTACGCCGGCGAAGAACTCGTGGAAGCCGGGGAAGGTCTTCTTCACGCACCCCGGGTCGTCGAAGGTCGTGCCGGGGGTGCGCAGGCCGGCGACGGCGAAGCTCATCGCGATGCGGTGGTCGCCGTGGCAGGCGATCTCGACCGGGGCCGGCGTCCCGGGGTGGATCTCGATCCAGTCGCGGCCCGTCTCGACCCGGACGCCCTGGGAGCGCAGGTTCCGCGCGCACGCCTCCAGCCGGTCGCACTCCTTGACGCGGGTGTTGTAGACGTCCTCGATGCGGACCGGGCCGTCCGCGAACGGCGCGATCGCGGCGAGCGTGGGCATCGTGTCCGAGATGTCCCGCATCGCGACGGTGAGCCCGCCGAGCCGCCCGGTGCCGGTCACGGTGGTCGCGTCGTGGCCGATCTCGACCCGCGCGCCCATCGTGCGCAGCACCTCCACGAACCGCAGGTCGCCCTGGAGCGCGTCGGCGCCCAGGCCGGGGACGGTCGCGCTGCGCCCGGTGAGCGCGGCGGCGGCGAAGAAGTAG
This sequence comes from Actinacidiphila polyblastidii, assembly GCF_036353415.1. Taxonomy (NCBI): domain Bacteria; kingdom Bacillati; phylum Actinomycetota; class Actinomycetes; order Kitasatosporales; family Streptomycetaceae; genus Actinacidiphila; species Actinacidiphila polyblastidii. Next base: position 240,737 of record NZ_JAZEWV010000007.1, on the reverse strand, counting down.
CTCGCCGTGGAGGCGTCCGGCTCGATGGCGTAGTCGGTGGCGCGGTAGCCGCCGGGAGCCACCGTGAAGACGTCGCCCTCACGGGTCACCCGCGCCCCGAAGCGCCGCATCATCGCGAGGGTGATCTCCACGTACGGCACCGAGACGATGCCGGTGACGTGGATGCGCAGGCCTTCGGCGGTCAGCGGGCCGGTCAGCAGCAGCGCGGTGAGGAACTGCGAGGAGAGGCTGGCGTCGAGTTCGATCGCGCCGCCCTTGATGCCGTCGGCGAGGACGGTGAGCGGCAGCCGGCCCTCCGCCTCCTCGTGCCGCAGGTCCACGCCGAGCGAGCGCAGCGCGTCGGTGAGCGGCGCGACCGGGCGGCGGCGCATCTGCGCGGAGGCGTCGAAGCGGAAGGAGCCGTGGCCCGCGGCGGCCAGCGCGGGCAGGAAACGGGCGGCGGTCGCGGCGTCGCGGCAGTACACCTCGGCCCGGTCGACGGCGGGACCCTCCGGGCGGCCGGTGATCCGCCACGCGTCGGCGGACCGTTCGACGGCGTAGCCGAGGCGGACCAGGCCCTCGGCGAACCCGTCGGTGTCGTCCGAGAGCAGCGGGCGGCGCAGTACGGTCTCTCCCTCGGCGGCCGCCGCGAGGAACAGGGCCCGCGCGGTCACCGACTTGGAACCGGGTACGGCGACGACGGTCACGGAATGCCTCCTGGCAGGGTGTTCGCCGCACGCGTGCGGGTGCTGCGCGCGGCGGCCGGCGGTACGGGGGCGGTACGGCCCGTCCCGCCGCCGGCGCCGGGTGGCCGCTCCCCCGCGCCGAGTCTAGGGGCCGGGGCCGGACCCCCGGCACGGCCGCCCGGTTCTGTGTCAGCTCGGTGCCGTCTGCGCCGGCGGCCGCCTCCGCGGGGGATCGTTCTCAGCCGCGCCCACGGTTGCGGTTCCGCCTGCGGCTCGCGTCGCGCTCGCGGCTGCGCGGCGGCCGCGTCACGGTGAGTCGGCGAGCCGGTCGAGCAGGTCGGTGAGGCGCTTGGTGACCGTCTCCCGGTCGCCGTCGGTGAGCGCGGAGCCCATGCCGACCGCGACGGCGCCCGCGGCGACCCAGTCGGGGGCGGCGCTGACGGTGATGCCGCCGATGGGCAGGACCGCGGCCTGCGGGATGATCGCGCGGACGTCGGTGATCCAGTCCGGGCTGTAGGCGATCGCCGGGTAGAGGGTGAGCGCGTCGGCGCCCAGCTCCATCGCGCGGACCGCCTCGGAGGGGGTGGCGATGCCGGGGAAGACCGGGACGCCGTAGCGGTGGCCGGTGCGCAGCACCTGCTCGTCGAGGTTGGGGGAGAGCAGGAAGCGGGCGCCGGCGTCGATCGCCATCCGGGCGGAGACCTGGTCGAGCACCGTGCCGGCGCCGATGACCGCGTCGTCGCCGACCTCGCGGACCAGCGTGGTGACCGCTTCGAGGGCGAACGGCGTGGTGAGGGAGATCTCCAGGGTGGTGAGCCCGGCCGAGAGCAGGGTGTCGGCGGTGGCGGCGGCCTGGTCGTAGCTCTCACCGCGGATGGTGGCGAAGACCCGCTGGGCCAGCGCGGCCCGGGTGATCTCCCAGCGGTACACGGCGGTCGGCCCCCTTCCTGGTGCATCCTGCGCGGGTGGTGCACGAGATCAGCACGCTACCTGCACGGCGGGGGCCGCCATGCCCCGGTCCGCCGCACCCGTGTCCGTACCGTGACCTGGGTGGAGCATGTGCCCTCAGAGGACTGTGCGGCGGCTGTGGACGTACGAGCCGGGACGGGCGGCAAAGACGCCCGTCAGCCGGTGCGCTCAGCCGACGTGCGGGGAGAAGAGGCCGCCGGTCGGGCCCTGCTTGTCGCCGCCCTGGGCCTTCTTCAGCGCGTTGGCCAGGCCCTCGATGGTCATGGACTGCAGGATGACCCGGCCGTTGCCCTCCAGGGTGGCGAGCGAGAGGCCCTCGCCGCCGAAGACGGCGTTCATGATGCCCTGGCGGTTGAGGCCGCCGATGCGCTGCACGCCGTACTGGATGCCCTCCTCGAAGGCGACGATGCAGCCGGTGTCGACCTCGATGCGGCCGCCGAAGTCGGCTGGGTTGAGGTCGATGAAGTTGCCCGCACCGGCGATGACCACGGTGCCGTGGCCGGTGAACTTCTCCAGGATGAAGCCCTCGCCGCCGCTCATGCCCTGCCGGCCGCCGGCGAAGGCGATGCCGAACTGCACGGTCTCCTCGGCCGCGACGAAGGCGTCCTTCTCGGCGAACCAGGCGCGCGAGCCGTCCAGCTCCAGGGCGCGCATCTCGCCGGGCAGCACTCCGGCGAAGCCGACGGTGCCCTCGCCGCCGGACGCGGTGAAGTACTGGAACGCCAGCGACTCGCCGGCCAGCGCCCGCTGGCCGACCTGCATGGCGGTGCCCATGGCCTGCCGCAGCAGGCCGCCCATGCCGCCGCCCTGCTGGCCGCCCGCGCCGCCCGCGTTCCGGGTGCCGGGGCCGCCGAGCCGGGTCTCCATGGACACGTTCGCGGTCTTGAACAGGAACTTGCCCGCCTCGCAGTACACCGTCTGGCCGGGGTTCAGGGTGCAGACGGCCATCTGCATGGCGTTGCCGACGATCTGCTGCTGCAGGGTCACAGCGGGCTCCTCAGGACGAGCTGGCGGTACGGGGCGCGGGCGGTGCGCACCGCCCGGTCAACGTACCGCCCGGGCGATTCGGTTCCGCAACCCCTCGGCGGGGCCCTGGTCCGCCGCCGTCCCGTCCGCCGGCTGGGCGGGCAGCCGTACGGTGCGCTCCCCGCCGGTGTCGAGGAAGCGGGCGAGCGGGAGGGTGGCGGCGCCCACGGTGACCGCGTCGGCGCCGAGCCTGCCCAGCTCGATGGAGGTCTGCGCGCACGGGTGGTGCAGCGCGTAGGCGGCGGCGACCTCGCGGACGGTGGGCAGCAGCCGGGGGCCGAGCAGCAGTCCGGCCCAGCCGCCGATGACGATCCGCTGCGGGTTGAAGAGGTTGATCAGGTCGGCGATGCCGGCGCCCAGGTACTCGGCGGCCTCCGCGAGCAGCGCCCCGGCCTCGGGGTCGTGGTCGGCGGCGGCGATCAGCGCGGCGAGCCCGGTCTCCTCGCTGACGTCCTCGGGTGCGGAGGACCAGCGGCCGAGCAGCGCCTCGGCGCCGACGTACGCCTCCAGGCAGCCGCGCGATCCGCAGCGGCAGGTGCGTCCGCCGACCCGCAGGGTGGTGTGGCCCCACTCCCCCGCGCTGCTGGACGCGCCGTGGTAGGGCGTGCCGTCGGCCACCACGCAGGCGCCGACGCCGGAGCCGATCAGCGCGATCACCACGTTGCCCGAGCCGCGGCCGCCGCCGAACCACATCTCGGCCTGGCCGAGGGTCTTGGCGCCGTTGTCGATGTAGAGGGGCAGGCCGGTGCCGGCGCGCAGCAGCCGGCCGAGCGGCACCGCGTCCCAGCCGATGGTCTGGCCGTGCACCACGATGCCGTCGCCGGCGCCGGGCGGGCTCACCTTGGGGTCGCCCTGCTCGACGATGCCGGGCACGCCGATGCCGACGCCGAGCACCTCGCTGTCGTCGATGCCGGCCTCGCGGACCACCGAGGCGATGCCCTCCAGGGCGAGCCGCACCACGTGGTCGACGTCGTGGCCGCTGTCGGACAGCGGCAGGTCGGCGGAGGCGCGTTCGGTCAGCGCGAGGTCGAACAGCTCGACCCGCACCCGGGTCTCGCCGACGTCCACGCCGACCACGTGGCCGTAGCCCGCGGCCACTTGGAGCAGGATGCGCGGCCGTCCGCCGTCGGACTCGACGGCGCCCGCCTCCTCGACCATCCCGTCGGCGATCAGCTCGCCGACGACGTTGCTGATCGACCCCGCGCTCAGGCCGGTGTCGCGGCCCAGCTCCTGCCGGCTGAGGGGGCCTTCGAAATACAAATGACGCAGAAGCGATGCACGGTTGCCGCGCCGCAGGTCACGCACGGTCCGCCTGCCCCGCTCAGCCATCGGTTCTCCCTCTCAGCCCGTCCGGCGTGAATCTATCGCTGCACAAGGTCTTGACGCCACCTTTTCTCACAAGTTAAATCACGGCCTGAATTAAGGCACAGGCGCTGTTCACTTCCTGAAGCGATCCCACCCCTGAGAGGGAACCGGTATGCGCACCTCCAGCACCTCCAGCAGACTCCTCGCGGCCACCGCCCTCGTGGCCGCGCTCGGTCTCACCGTCACCGCGTGCGGCGGCAGTTCGGACAACGGCAGCGGCGGCGACAAGAACGACCCCGCCAGCCTCAAGGGCCAGACCATCACCTACTGGGCGAGCAACCAGGGCACCAGCCTGGACAACGACAAGCAGGTGCTGACCCCCGAGCTGAACAAGTTCACCCAGCAGACCGGGATCAAGGTCAAGCTGGAGGTCATCGGCTGGGCCGACCTGCTCAACCGCATCTTGGCGGCGACCACCTCGGGCCAGGGCCCGGACGTCCTGAACATCGGCAACACCTGGTCGGCCTCGCTGCAGGCGACGGGCGCGCTGATGCCGTGGGACGCCACCGCGTTCACCGCCATCGGCGGCAAGGACCGGTTCGCCTCCGCCGCGATCGCCTCGGCCGGCGCGGCCGGCAAGGACCCCGCCGCGGTGCCGCTGTACTCGATGGCGTACGGCCTGTACTACAACAAGAAGATGTTCTCCGACGCGGGCCTGACGCCGCCGAAGACGTGGGACGAGCTCGTCACCGACGGCAAGAAGCTGACCAAGGACGGCCACTACGGCCTGGCCGTCGAGGGCAGCAACGGCTCCGAGAACATCCACCACGCGTTCGTGCTCGCCAAGCAGCGCGGCTCCAGCTGGTTCGACGACTCGGGCAAGGCGACCTTCGACACCCCGGCGAACGTCGCGGCGGTCAAGCAGTACGTCGACTTCATAGCCAGCGACAAGATCGCCGCCAAGGGCGACGCGGAGTACTCGCAGAACCAGACCATCACCGACTTCGCCACCGGCAAGGCCGCGATGATGATGTGGCAGTCCGCCGCGACCTCGATCAAGGCGCACGGCATGACGGCCGACCAGTACGGCGTGGTGCCCGTGCCCACCCAGACCGCGGGTGCGACCGGTGACGCCGGCATCACCTCGATGGTGGCCGGCATCAACCTGGCGGTGTTCCAGAACACCAAGCACAAGGCCGCCGCCGAGGCGCTGGTGAAGTTCATGACCAGCACGCCCGAGCAGAAGGTCCTCAACGGGACCTACGGCTCGCTGCCGCCGGTCAAGGAGGCGCAGAGCGACGCGGCCTTCCAGACGCCCGACCTGAAGACGCTGGCCGGCGTGCTCGGCAGCTCCGCCGCCCCGCTCCCGCAGGTGCCCAACGAGAGCCAGTTCGAGACGCTGGTCGGCACCGCGGTCAAGGACCTGTTCGCGGACGCCGCGGCCGGCAAGCCCGTCACGGACGACTCCGTCAAGGCCGCGCTGACCAAGGCGCAGCAGCAGATGCCCGCATCGTAAGGATCGGCTCTCCTCCATGACTGCCACCGCCCCTCCCAGGCGTGCACCCGAAGCCGGCCCCGACAGCGGCAAGTCCGCTGCCGGGCGCCGGCTCCGGCCGCGTGCCGTGGAACGGCTGCGCCGGATCGGCCTGCCGTATCTTCTCCTGCTCCCCGCCCTGCTGGCCGAGCTGCTGATCCACATCGTGCCGATGTTCTTCGGCATCGTCATCAGCTTCAAGAATCTGACGCTCTTCTACATCCACAACTGGAAGAGCGCGCCCTGGTCGGCGTTCGACAACTACAAGGCCGCGGTCAAGATCCACCAGCCGATCGGCGAGGCCCTGCTGCACTCGTTCTGGGTGACGCTGGCCTACACCCTCCTGTCGGTCGGCTTCTCCTGGCTGCTCGGCACGGCCGCGGCGATCCTCATGCAGGACACCTTCCGCGGCCGCGCGATCATGCGCGCGATCTTCCTGGTGCCCTACGCGCTGCCTGCCTACGCGGCGCTGATCACCTGGACGTTCATGTTCCAGCAGGACACCGGCCTGGTGAACCACGTGCTGCACGACCAGTTGCACGTGACGTCGAACAAGCCCTTCTGGCTGATCGGCGACAACAGCTTCTGGGCCATGGTCATCGTCTCGGTCTGGAAGTCCTGGCCGTTCGCGTTCCTGGCCCTGATGGCCGGTCTGCAGAACATCCCGCGCGAGCTGTACGAGGCCGCGGCGATGGACGGCGCCGGCGTCTGGCAGCAGATCAGGAAGATCACCATGCCGTCGCTGCGGCCGGTGAACCAGGTGCTCGTGCTCGTCCTGTTCCTGTGGACGTTCAACGACTTCAACACGCCGTACGTGATGTTCGGCCAGTCCGCGCCCCATCAGGCGGACCTGATCTCCATCCACATCTACCAGTCGTCCTTCATCACCTGGAACTTCGGCTCGGGCTCGGCGATGTCCGTGCTGCTGCTGCTGTTCCTGCTGCTGGTGACGGCGATCTACCTGGCGCTCACGTCACGGAAGCGAGGCGACGCCGATGCCTAGGATCCCCTCGCAGCCGTCCCCGATGGCGCAGCCGAAGTCCTTCACGTGGACCCGGCGGGTCGTCCTCACCCTGCTGCTGCTGTTCGTGCTCACGCCGGTCTACGTGATGCTCAGTTCGTCCCTGAAGAACCTCCAGGACGTGCAGGGCTCGTTCCAGTGGATCCCGCACGGCCTGACCTTCCGGCCGTACCTCGACATCTGGAAGACCGTCCCGCTCGCGCACTACTTCATGAACTCGCTGATCGTGTCGGTGAGCGCGACGCTCTTCTCGGTCGCGGTGGCCATCTTCGCCGCCTATGCCGTCAGCCGCTACCGCTTCGCGGGCCGCAAGGTCTTCACCGTGACGGTGCTGTCGACCCAGATGTTCCCCGGCATCCTCTTCCTGCTGCCGCTGTACCTGATCTTCGTCAACATCGGCAACAGCACCGGCGTCACGCTCAACGGCAGCCGGCTCGGACTGATCATCACCTATCTCACCTTCTCGCTGCCCTTCTCCATCTGGATGCTGGTCGGCTACTTCGACTCGATCCCGAGGGACCTGGACGAGGCCGCGAAGGTGGACGGCTGCGGCCCGTTCGGCGCGCTCTTCCGGGTCGTCGTGCCGGCCGCCATCCCCGGCATCGTCGCGGTGTGCGTGTACGCGTTCATGACGGCGTGGGGCGAAGTCCTCTTCGCCTCCGTCATGACCAACTCCGACACCCGCACGCTCGCCGTCGGCCTACGCGAGTACGCAACCCAGAACGACGTCTACTGGAACCAGGTCATGGCCGCCTCGCTCGTGGTGAGCGTGCCTGTGGTCGCCGGATTCCTGCTCCTGCAGCGTTACTTGGTGGCCGGGCTGACCGCCGGCGCCGTCAAGTGACCCCCACCGAAAGGTAACTCGTGAACGACCTGAGCGCTCTTCCCGCGGATTTCGTCTGGGGTGCGGCCACCGCCGCCTACCAGATCGAGGGCGCGGTGGACGAGGACGGCCGGGCCCCGTCCATCTGGGACACCTTCTCCCACACCCCCGGCAAGGTTGCGGACGGCGACACCGGCGACGTCGCCTGCGACCACTACCACCGCGTGCCCGAGGACCTGGAGCTGATGAAGGCTCTGGACCTGGACTCCTACCGCTTCTCCATCGCGTGGCCCCGGGTCCTCCCGCAGGGCTCGGGCGAGGTCAACGCGGCCGGTCTGGCCTTCTACGACCGGCTGGTGGACTCGCTGCTCGAGGCGGGCATCACCCCCAACGCCACGCTGTACCACTGGGACCTGCCGCAGGCCCAGCAGGACCGCGGCGGCTGGCCCGAGCGGGAGACCGCCGAGCGGTTCGGCGAGTACGCCTCCGTGGTGGCGAACGCGCTGGGCGACCGGGTCAAGGACTGGGCGACCCTCAACGAGCCGCTGTGCTCCGCCTGGATCGGCCACCTCGAAGGCACCATGGCGCCCGGCTGGACGGACCTGAACGCGGCCGTCCGCGCCTCGTACCACCTGCACCTCGGCCACGGCCTGGCGGTGCAGGCGCTGCGGGCCGCACACGCCGACGCCCGGGTCGGCATCGTCAACAACCTCAGCCCGTGCGAGCCGGCCACCGACCGCGACGCGGACATCGCGGCCGCCCGGCGCGCCGACGGCCACACCAACCGCTGGTGGCTGGACCCGATCCACGGGCGCGGCTACCCGCAGGACATGGTGGAGCTGTACGGCGTCGACCTGCCGGTCAGGGACGGCGACATGGAGCTGATCTCCGCGCCGCTGGACTGGCTGGGCCTGAACTACTACTTCCGCCAGGTCATCACGGACGACCCGACCGGGCCGGCGCCCTACGCCAAGTCGGTGTACCTGCCGGGCGTGCGGCGCACCGCGATGGACTGGGAGGTCAACGCGGACGGCCTGGAGCAGCTGCTGGTCCGGCTCTCCGAGGAGTACGGCGCGAGCCGCATCTTCGTCACCGAGAACGGCTCCGCGTACCGCGACACCGTCGGCAACGACGGCGAGGTGGACGACCCGGAGCGCTCCCAGTACCTGGAGGAGCACCTGGCCGCCTGCGCCCGCGCCGTCAAGCGCGGTGTGCCGCTGGCCGGTTACTACGCCTGGTCGCTGCTGGACAACTTCGAGTGGGCGTACGGCTACGACAAGCGCTTCGGCCTGGTGCACGTCGACTACGCCACCCAGAAGCGCACCATCAAGGGCAGCGGCCGCCGCTACGCGGACATCGTGGGCGCGCACCGCCGCCGGGTGCGCCGGGCGGCCTGACCGACCGCGGCGCGCGATGTCACCGGGAACTCCCGCCGGCCGGCCGTTCGATGAGCCTGCCGGCGGGTTTCTTCGCGGCCTGCGCGGTGAGTTCGCCGTCCCGCGCGACGAGCGCGCCGCGCAGGTACGCGGCCCGGACGACGCCGTGCAGGGTGCGCCCCGCGTAGGCGGTGACCGGGTTGCGGTGGTGCAGCCTGGCCGGGTCGACGGTGAAGGTCCGCTCGGGCGCCAGCACCGCGAAGTCGGCGTCGTGGCCGGCGGCGATGGCGCCCTTGACGCCGTCGAGCCCGGCCAGCCGCGCCGGGCCCGCGGACATCCAGCGGGCCACGTCGGCGAGGCCGTGGCCACGCCTGCGGGCCTCGGTCCACACCGCGGACAGGCCCAGCTGCAGCGAGGAGATGCCGCCCCAGGCGGCCGCGAAGTCCCCGGTGTCCTTCGCCTTCAGCGCGATCGTGGAGGGCGAGTGGTCGGAGACCACGCAGTCGACGACCCCGTCGGCCAGCGCCTGCCACAGCGCGTCCTGGTTGGCGGCCTCGCGGATCGGCGGGCAGCACTTGAACTCGGTGGCGCCGTCGGGGACTTCCTCGGCGGTCAGGGTCAGGAAGTGCGGGCAGGTCTCGACGGTCAGCCGCACCCCCTCGGCGCGGGCAGCGGCGATCATCGGCAGCGCGCTCGCGGAGGACAGGTGCAGGATGTGCACGCGTGCGCCGAACCGCCTGGCCAGTGCGATCAGTCCGGCGACGGCGGCGTCCTCGGCCGCGGCCGGCCGCGACGCCAGGAAGTCGGCGTACTTCGGTCCAGCCTGCTGCGGGGCGTCCCCGATCAGCCCCGGGTCCTCCGCGTGCACGATGAGCAGGCCGTCGAAGCGGGTCAGCTCGGCGAGCGCCGCGGCGAGTTCCTCGGCGTCCAGCTGCGGGAACTCGTCCACCCCCGAGGGCAGCAGGAAGCACTTGAAGCCGAAGACGCCGGCGTCGTGCAGCGGCCGCAGGTCCCCGGCGTTGCCGGGGACGGCGCCGCCCCAGAACCCGGTGTCGGTGTGCACCCGGCCGCGCGCGGCGGCGCGCTTCACCTCCAGGTGCGCGGCGCTGGTGGTCGGCGGGATGCTGTTCAGCGGCATGTCGACCAGGGTGGTGATGCCGCCGGCGACCGCCGCGGCGGTGGCGGTGGCGAAGCCCTCCCACTCGGTGCGCCCGGGGTCGTTGACGTGCACGTGCGTGTCGACCAGGCCCGGCAGCAGCACGTCGTCGCCCAGGTCGGTCAGCAGGGCGCCGTCCGGGACGGGCGCGTCGTACGGCAGCACGGCGGTGATGGTGCCGCCGCGCACCGCGACGGACGCGCCCCGCTCGCCCTCCGGGGTCACCACGCGCGTCGAGCGCAGCACCTGCTCCCCCCGCGCACCCGGCTCGTCCCGTGCCTCCGGCTCCTCCCGCATCGAGTGCCCTCCCGTCCGCCCGGCGGCCCGCCGGTAGCATTCAACGTTCTGTTGACGGCCATGGTGGGGATGGTCCGCCGGGACGTCAAGGGCAGTAGGATTCCACAGAGCGAAAATCGCATTCCACACATGTGGACGTCTGACGAGGGGAACGACGTGACCGCTGACCGCGCCGGGGGCGTGCAGTCGCTGGAGAGGGCCTTCGACCTGCTGGAGCGGATGGCCGACCAGGGCGGCGAAGTCGGTCTCAGCGAGCTGTCGGCCGGCAGCGGCCTGCCGCTGCCCACCATCCACCGGCTCATGCGCACCCTCGTGGCCTGCGGATACGTCCGCCAGCAGCCGAACCGGCGGTACGCGCTCGGCCCCCGGCTGATCCGGCTGGGCGAGGGTGCCTCGCGCCTGCTCGGCACCTGGGCCCGGCCCTACCTCGCCGAACTGGTCGAGGCCACCGGCGAGACCGCGAACATGGCGCTGCTCGACGGCGACGAGGTGGTGTACGTGGCCCAGGTCCCCTCCCGGCACTCCATGCGGATGTTCACCGAGGTGGGCCGGCGGGTGCTGCCGCACTCCACGGGCGTCGGCAAGGCGCTGCTCGCCGCGGTGCCGCCGCAGGAGGTACGGGCGCTGCTGGCGCGCACCGGCATGCCGGCCGCCACCGAGCGGACCATCACCGAGCCGGACGCCTTCCTGGCGGAGCTGGCGCACATCCGGGAGATGGGCTACGCCGTCGACGACAGCGAGCAGGAGATCGGCGTGCGGTGCCTCGCGGTGACCGTGCCGGACTCCCCCACCGCCGCGGCGATCTCCATCTCCGGCCCGGCCGGACGCGTCACCGAGGCCGCCACCGACAAGATCGTGCCGGTGCTGCACGAGGTGGCGGGACGGCTCGCGATCGCACTGAGCAGCAACGGGACTGCCTCGCCTACGAGTTGACACGCTCACCGGGGTGGGGCGAGGTCCTCGACGGCCCCGCGCAGGGCGTCGAGCGGGCCGGCCAGGGCACTGACCGAACCCAGCGCCGCCGCCACCAGCAGCAGCGAGTGGCGCAGCCGCTCGGTGTCCGGCGAGCCCGGCCCCGGGACGGCGGCCGCCGCCTGCAGCGCCAGCGCGTCCAGTTCGTCCTCCGCGACCCCGCGGTCCGGTAACAGCGGCCGGTACGCGCTCAGTTCACGCCGAAGGCGGAACACCGCCTCCTGCAGACCCGCCGCCGCGCCGGCTTCCGCCGGCCGCGCGGGGACACCGCTGCGGTCGTCGTCGAGCACGTACGTCTCCCCCACCATGTCCCTGCCCGGTCCCCCGTCGCCGCCCGGATGCGACGCCCGGGGCGGACAGTTAACGCGACTCCGCGGTCCCTGCGCTACAAAGTCGTTGAAATTCGTTGCACTTATTGATCGGACGTCACTGATCGCCCTCGGCGCTGCGCGCCGCCACCCGCCAGAGCGTCACGTCGAGCAGCGCGTACGGCTCCGGGTCGCCGGGCGGCGGCAGTTGACGGATCGTCACCAGTGCGAGGGTTCCGTCCACCGACTGCACGCAGATCCGGCTGCCGGCGGTCACCGCGCCGCGCGGTATCAGGGTGTCCCGCACGCCGCCCACCCCGATGCAGGAGTCGGGCGCCGACGGCAGCGCCGGGTCCAGCGGGGCGAGCGTCGCCTGGTGGGCGTCCGACACGAAGGCGTCGGCCTGCGCGGTGAAGCCGAAGGCACCGTTGTCGGCGCCGGTACGCAGCGTGTACGGCGACTCCGGCAGCGCCAGCGCGTCGCCGGCGGGCAGCCGGACGCCCTGGTACACCTCGCCGCCGCGCAACGGCGGTTGCGTCGGCCCGGAGGCCCCGGCCCCGGACGCCGTCGCGGCCGCCGACGGCGCCGCCCCGAGGTCCTGCCCGTGCGGATCGGCGCGGCCCCCGGCGAGCGCGATCCCCGCGGTCACGGCCACCGCAACCCCGGCCAGCACTCCGACCATTCCGACACCTCCGCGCCACAGCCGCCGCGCCGCACGCGGCGCGGCAACGGGCCCGGCTGCCCCAGCCGGCACCGCCTGCGGCGGTCCCGCCGCGGATGCGGGTGCGGGCATCGCCCGCGGGGTGGGTGCGGCCGTCGGCGCCGACGGCCCGGCAACGTACCCGGCCCCGGGAACGGGCACCGGCGCGAGCACCGGCGGGGCGGGCGGCGGCGCGACGTACCCACGCGCGGGTACGGGCACCGGCGCCCGCGGCGGAGTGGGTACGGGCACCGGCGCCCGCGGCGGAGTGGGTACGGGCACCGGCGCGGCCCCGGGCACAGGAGGCGCGGTGGGCGCGGAGGTCGGCAGCGGCGCGGTGGGGGCCGACGGAGCGGGGGTGAGCAGGTGGGGGGGCAGCCAGGCCGCCGGGGGGTGGGGCGAGGGGGCCGGGGGGGCCGCCTGGCGGCACATCGTGGTGATCTGCGCCAAAGAGGGCCGCAGCGCCGGGTCCTTGATGAGGCAGCGGGTGACGATCTCCCGCAGCTCGCCGGGGAGTTCGTTGAGGTCGGGCTCCTCCTGCCGGACCCGGGCGGCGCTCTCGCCGAAGGGCGTCGCGCCGATCGAGGCGTACGCGGCGATCTGGCCGAGCGCGAAGACGTCGGTGGCGGGCGTCGCCGGCCGGCCCGCGACCTGCTCGGGCGAGAGGAAGGCCGGAGCCTCGCCGGCCAGCGGCGTGAACCCGGGCAGCCCGGAGAACCCGTACTCCTTCATCAGGGGCCCGTCCGCGGCGAGCAGCACGTTCGCGGGCCGCAGGTCCCCGTGCACCACGTCGGCGTCGTGGAGGGCGCGCAGCCCGTCGGCGAGTCCGGCGACCAGCCGCAGCACGACGCTGGTGGGCAGCGGTCCGGCGGCGCGCAGCGTGACGGCGGGCGGGTGGGCGGCGGCCACCCAGTAGTGCGCGCCCTCCCTCCCGCTGCCGAGCAGCGGCACCAGCGACGGCGCGCGCACCTGGGCCGCGGCCTGCGCGGCGCGGTGGAAGTGGGCCTCGAAGCCGTCGAGTTCGGCCGTCTCGGGCCGGACCAGGGTGAGGGCGACCGGCTGCCCGCCGGGCGCTTGCGCGAGCAGGACCCGGCCGAGCGCGCAGGCGCCGAGCCTGCCGTCGACGCGGTGTCCCGACACACCGGCAGGATCGTCCGCCGCGGGCGGTTCGAAAGCCGGGCCCGGGAAGTCGGGACCGGTGTGCGGCACGCCCATCAGCCCCCGATCCTCCCCGTGCGGCGCCCCCGCCGGGGCACGGCCCGACGATACCGGAACAGGTCTGCCCCCCGGCGTCCTGTTCCGCGGGCGGGCGGGGCGCGGTATGCAGGACGCATGGAGACCAAGAGCGGGGTGGCCGGACTGCTGCTGGCGGCCGGCGGGGGGCGGCGGCTCGGCGGCAGGCCCAAGGCGCTGCTGGTGTACCGGGACCGGCCGCTGGTGGAGCACGCGGTCGCGATGCTGCGGGCCGGCGGCTGCGGACCGGTGCACGTGGTGCTGGGCGCGGCGGCGCGGGAGGTGCGGGAGCGGGCCGACCTCACGGACTGCGTGGTGGTGGAGAACCCGCAGTGGACGCAGGGCATGGGCTCCTCGCTGCGGCTGGGCCTGGCCTCGCTGGCCGCGGCGGAACGGCCGCCGGCGGCGACGGTGATCGCGCTGGTCGACCAGCCGGGGGTGGGCGGCGCCGCGGTCGCCCGGGTGGTGGCGGCGGCGCGCGCCGGCGAGGACCTTCCCTCGGCGCTGGCGTCGGCGATGTACGAGGGGCGGCGCGGCCACCCGGTGCTGATCGGGGCGAGCCGCTGGGCGGGGGTGGCGTGCAGCGCGGGCGAGGACCGCGGCGCGCGGACGTATCTTCGCGAGCACGCCGGGCAGACACTCCTGGTGGAGTGCGGCGACGTGGCCGACCCGGCCGACATCGACACCCCCGCCGACCTGCGGCTTCTGGACGCGGCTGCACGGCGTGCCACAAAACGTTGAACTTCCGCACTGCGAAAACTATGCTCCACCTTGCAGAATGCGTCCCTCCGTGGAGCGACCCGGCACCGGGTGCCGCACCGCGCGGGCGCACGGCCCGCCCCAGGCACCCTCTGGAGGAGTGACAGCATGTCCGCAAGCGCCCAGCCCCCCGCGGTCGTCTCCGGCACCGCAGGCCCCGTCCCCCGCGCGGAGGAGGTGCTGACGCCGCAGGCCCTGGCCTTCCTCGGCGAGCTGCACCGCAGATTCGCCCCGCGCCGCGCGGAACTGCTGGAGCTGCGGCGGGCCCGGCGCGCCGAGATCGCCCGTACCGCGACGCTCGACTTCCTCCCGCAGACCGCGCACGTCCGCGACGGCGACTGGCGGGTCGCACCGGCGCCGGCCGCGCTGGAGGACCGCCGGGTCGAGATCACCGGCCCCACCGACCGCAAGATGACGATCAACGCGCTGAACTCCGGCGCCCGGATCTGGCTGGCCGACTTCGAGGACGCCTCCGCGCCGACCTGGGAGAACGTCGTCGGCGGGCAGCTCAACCTGATCGACGCCTACGAGCAGCGGATCGACTTCACCTCACCCGAGGGCAAGTCCTACGCTCTGAAGGCCGCCGACGATCTGGCCACCGTCGTGGTGCGGCCGCGCGGCTGGCACCTGGACGAGCGTCACCTGACCGTGGAGGGCGAGCAGGTGCCCGGCGGCCTGGTCGACTTCGGGCTGTACTTCTTCCACAACGCGCAGCGCCTGCTGGACCTCGGCAAGGGCCCCTACTTCTATCTGCCGAAGACCGAGTCGCACCTCGAAGCCCGGCTGTGGAACGAGGTGTTCGTCTTCGCCCAGGACTACGTGGGCATCCCGCAGGGCAGCGTTCGGGCCACCGTGCTGATCGAGACGATCACCGCCGCGTACGAGATGGAGGAGATCCTCTACGAGCTGCGCGACCACGCCTCGGGACTCAACGCGGGCCGCTGGGACTACCTGTTCTCGATCGTGAAGAACTTCCGCGACGGCGGCGCGCGGTTCGTGCTGCCGGACCGCAACGCGGTGACGATGACCGCTCCGTTCATGCGCGCCTACACCGAACTGCTGGTGCGCACCTGCCACAGGCGCGGCGCGCACGCGATCGGCGGCATGGCCGCGTTCATCCCGTCCCGTCGGGACGCCGACGTGAACCAGGTGGCCTTCGAGAAGGTGAAGGCGGACAAGGACCGCGAGGCGGCCGACGGCTTCGACGGCTCGTGGGTCGCCCACCCCGACCTGGTGCCGATCGCCCGCGCGTCCTTCGACGCGGTGCTGGGCGAGCGCCCGCACCAGAAGGACCGGCTGCGCGAGGACGTCCACGTCACCGCCGCCGAACTCATCGACGTGGCCTCGCTGGACGCCCGCCCGACCTTCGCGGGTCTGCGCAACGCGGTGCAGGTCGGCGTCCGTTACATCGAGGCGTGGCTGCGCGGGGTCGGCGCGGTGGCGATCTTCAACCTGATGGAGGACGCCGCGACGGCGGAGATCTCCCGCTCGCAGATCTGGCAGTGGGTCAACGCGGGCGTGGTCTTCGAGGGCGCGGAGGGGGAGGCGGCGGTCAAGGCCACCCCGGAGCTGGTCCGGCAGGTCGCCGCCGACGAACTGCTCGCGATCCGCGACGAGGTGGGCGAGGACGCCTTCGCCGAGGGCAGGTGGACCGAGGCCCACGAGCTGCTGATCCGCACCGCCCTGGACACCGAGTACGTCGACTTCCTGACGCTGCCTGCCTACGAGCAGCTCGCGGGCTGAGCCGGTGACCGTCCGCACACGCGACGCGCGCGAGACCGACTGGCCCCGGATCTGGCCGTTCCTGCGGCAGATCTGCGCCGACGGCGAGACCTTCACCTATCCCACCGACATCACCGAGGAGCAGGGCCGCGGTTTCTGGATGCTGCCGCCGCCCGGCCGTACCGTCGTCGCCGTGGACGACGCCGGCACGGTGCTGGGGACCGCCAAGACGAACCCCAACCAGATGGGGAACGGCGCCCATGTCTCCAGCGCCAGCTTCATGGTCGACCCGGCGCACACCGGCCGCGGCGTCGGCCGCGCCCTGTGTGAGGAAGCCCTGCGCTGGGCGACGGAACAGGGGTACCGGGCCATGCAGTTCAACGCGGTGGTGGCGAGCAACAGCCACGCGGTGAAGCTCTACGAGTCGCTGGGCTTCCGAGTGGTCGGCACCGTGCCCGAGGGGTTCCGGCACCCCTCGCTGGGCTTCGTGGGGCTGCACATCATGCACCGGGCGCTCTGAGCGGTACCGCAGCGGCCTGGAACTCCCCCCGGATCGGGGGGAGTTCCAGGCCGTCAGAGCAGGTCGATCAGGTCCGGCCGGGGTGGGGCCGGGGGTGGGGTCAGGGGTAGCTGACGACGTTGCTGGGGGTGGTGTTGGAGGCTGTGACCGCTCCGGTGTCGTTGATGACGTGGGTGATGGTCCCCACCCCGCCCAGGGAGACGGTCAGGGCGTCGTGGAACTTCACGCCCGAGGTGTTCGGGACCTCGAACGCGTGGTAGCTGTTGACCGCCGGATTGACGTTGAAGTAGCAGTAACTGCCCAGCCCCCACGCCTCATGGGTGGTCACACCGCTACCGACCTTGTAGGCGGCGTAGCCGTTCTGGCCGGAGGGGTTCTTCCAGGCGGCCTGGTTCGGCGGGTCGTAGGGCATCTCGTTCTGGAAGAAGATCGTCTTGCCGCCCTGCCCGTTCCAGACCACCTCGTACTTCTGGTAGTGCTCGACGAACAGCCCCGTCGCCAGCACGTTGTTGCCGTTGACGGTCAGCCCGTTGTCCGCGGTGTTGCTGGTCCAGCCCACACCGCTGCCGTGGTCGGCACGCCACGCCCAGATGTGGTCGATGATCGCGTTGCTGCTGTTCACGATCAGGCTGTTGGTGGCCTTGCCCGCGACCTGCCCGCCGATCCGGAAGAACACGTCCTGGATCGTCGTCGGGTTCCCCGCATGACTCGCCGACGACCCGGCCGGACCCACGGTCAGCAGCGCCTGGGAGTTGGTCGTGCCCGCATCGAAGAGCAGGCCCTTCAACCGCACCCCGTCCACATCGGCGACCTGCATCGCGTTCACGCCGTTGTCCGGCACGAACGTCGGATACCCGATCCCCAAAATCGTGGTGTTCGCACGGGTGACGTTCAGCGTCTGGCTCAGGTGGTACACCCCCGGGGTGACGAACAGGTTGCAGCCCGCCGCCAGCGCACTGTTGATCGTCGCGGCCGTGTCACCCGCCTTGACCACGTAGAACTGGCTCATCGGCAGCGAACTGCCCGGCGTGCTGCCGCCCGCCCACGACGGCCCCGAGGCATTCGTCCGCAGCGACGGCAGGAACACCCGGTACTTCCCCGAGCCGTCGACGTACAGGTACGGCACGTCACGCGAGACCGGGGTGGTGGCCAGCGTCGTCTCCGGCGGGTTCGGGAACGTGGTGCCCGGCGCGCCGTTCACCCCGGAGAAGACCATGTTCCACACCCCGCCCGCCCAGCTGCCCAAACTGCTGTCCCGGGTGTACCACTGCTGCTGCGAGACCGACGCGGCCTGACCACTGACCTTCGTGTCCGCGATGTACCCGCCACTGGCATACCCGTAACTGGCCGGATACAGCGCCAGACTGCCGTGCACGTCGATCCGGCGGAACGGCGCCGCCTGCGCCACCGCCCAACGATCCGTACCCCCACCGGGGTTGATCGCCAGATTCTCCGCGCTACGCCAGAAGTTCTGCGTCGCGTTCCCCGCATCCGAGGCGTTGAACGCATCCACCGTGATGTTCCCGTTGAACGTCACATCGTCCGGATTCTGCCCCAGCCCCGCCACCGAGGTGTAGAACCCCACATTGTCATTGACGTTGTACGTCCCCGGCTTGAACAGCTGCGCCACCCTGTTGTTGCCGAACTGCGCCGTCTGCGTGTCCTTCTGCTGGTTGAACTGCGCGTCCAACTGCGACTGGATACTCGCCGCCGACATCGACGGATCGTAGATGTGCACGTTCGAGCCGAAGTTCGGGGTGTCGGACTGCCCGGTGCAGCCGGCCGCCGGCGGGGTGGTCGGCGGCGTGGTGGGGGGAGTGGTCGGCGGCGTCGTGGTGCTGCCGCTGCCCTGCGTGTACGTGAACTGCGGGGTGTCGTACTGCGGGCCGTTCTTCTCGTAGGTGAACGAGTAGGTCAGCACCGAGCCGTCGCTGATCGGCGAGACCGTGAGGGTCCACTTTCCGCCGGAGTTGGTCATCTGGACGTTCTGCTGGTTGGTCCCGTTGACCAGGTAGTGCGAGATCACGTACGTGGCGGTCGTCGTGGGCGTGAAGGTGATCTGCGCCTGGGTGGCGCTCAGCCGGCTGACGCTCTGCGTGTAGTCGGAGGTGTCGGCGGCCGCGGTGCCGGCGATCCGGGTCAGGCCGAGCAGCCCGGCCATCGCCAGCAGGAACGCCGCGACCAGCGCGACGCCGCGCCTGCGCGATAGCAGTCCCGGCTGTCCGGGGCCGGCGGGAAGAGTGCTGCGCATCAGTGGAGGTCCTTTCACCCGGCTTCGTTGGGTGAAGGCCGGGTCAGCGCGGGAGATGTGGGGGTAAATCGCGCTCGTTCTGCTGCAATGTCAGGCCACACGTGTTCATAGCCTTCGATTGACACTTCTGAAAACGCTCTCAATCTGCGGATCGAGGGAATCCCGCGATCCGTATGGCAGTGTCAGTTGGCGGTGGCGCGCCGTCAAGACACTGCGCGCGATTCGCCTCCGGAAGGGTTGCCGGGACGCGCCGGGGGCAGCCGCCTTCACCCTGTGAACGCTTCGGTGGCGCAGACCCGAGCGTCGGGTTGCCTTGGAGTGCACTCCAGTTCGTAGCGTGGAGGGCATGACCACAGCCCAGACAGCACAGCAGCCACTGCCCTCCGGGTACGGCGCCAGGACGACCGCGGCGCAGGTCCTGGACGGCGTCGACCTCACGGGCACCAACGCGCTGGTGACCGGCGGATACTCCGGCATCGGCATCGAGACCACCCGCGCGCTGGCCGCGGCCGGCGCCCACGTCGTGGTGCCGGCGCGCCGCCCCGACGCCGCTCGCGAGGCGCTGGCCGGCATCGACGGCGTCGAGGTCGACGAGCTGGACCTCGCCGACCAGGCGAGCATCGCGGCCTTCGCGGACCGCTTCCTCGGCTCCGGCCGGGACCTGCACCACGTGATCAACAGCGCGGCCGTCATGGCGTGCCCGCAGGCGTCGGTCGGCCCCGGCTGGGAGTCCCAGTTCGGCATCAACCACCTCGGCCACTACGCGCTCGTCAACCGGCTGTGGCCGGCCATCGCGCGCGGGGGTGGCCGGGTCGTCGCGGTCTCGTCCGGCGGCCACCGGCGCTCCGGCATCCGCTGGGACGACATCGACTTCGCCACCGGCTACGACAAGTGGGCGGCGTACGGCCAGGCGAAGACCGCCAACGCGCTGTTCGCCCGCCATCTCGACACGCTCGCCGCCGACTCGGGCGTCCGGGCCTTCTCGGTGCACCCCGGCGGCATCCTCACCCCGCTGCAACGCCACCTGCCCAAGCAGGAGATGGTCGACTTCGGCTGGATCGACGAGGACGGCAACGTGCTGAACTCCGACTTCAAGACGCCCGAGCAGGGCGCCGCGACCCAGGTGTGGGCGGCCACCTCGGCGCAGCTCGACGGCAAGGGCGGCGTCTACCTGGAGGACTGCGACATCGCCCGGCTGGTGCCGGACGACGAGCAGGCCGCCGCGGCGGGCGTGGCAGGCGGGGTGCGCGGCTGGGCCGCCGACCCCGAGCAGGCCGCCCGGCTGTGGGCGCTGTCGGCCGAGCGGACGGGTCTGGACGCGTTCGCCACGGCCGGCTGAGCGCGCACCCCGCGGGCCGGTCGGGGCGGGCAGCGGTGGCGGGTCGGGGCAGCGCGAGGTGGGGCCGGGCGGAGTGGACAGGTCTGCGTGACCTCTCCACAAGTCACACAGGACTCACGCGCGCTCTCCCGATCCGGCTGCTAGCGTTTCGGGCTGCCCGCGCCGTCGGCACAGGAAGACGCGAATGGATCTCTGCTCCGCCTGCCGCCGCCCTCTCGACGGCGCGCTGGTGTGCCCCGACTGCGGCGCCTACGCCCCCGACATAGACCCCCACCGCGCCGCGGCCGCCGCCCGGCCCGCGTCCCGCGCCGAACTCCCGGCGCTCCCTGAAGTCCCGGCGGAGCCCGTCCCGGCGGAGCCCGTCCCGGCCGCGGCCGTTCCGGCCGAGCCGCACGGCGGTGGCGGCGGCCTGCGGCAAAAGCTGCGCAGGCGTGCCCTCGTGGCGACCGCCGTGGTGGTGCTGGGCGGTGCGGCGACCCTGGCGGTGGTGTCGGCCGGCGGCCCGAGGCAGCCGGTGACGGCGTCCACGCCGGGCGCGGCCAGCGTGCCCGCGGCGGGCTCCTCCCCCGCCGCGCCGCCGTCGAGCGGCTACCCGCCGGGGAGCCCGCCGCGCGCGGGACGGGTCCCGCCGCCGAACGGCACGCTGGACGAGGACGCGGGGACGCGCGTGCCGTACGCGCCGCGGCCTCCGTCGGCGGCCGGCACGGCGCGGGGCGGCGCCGGCCCGTCGGCGACGAGCGCCCCGACGCCGACGCCGACCGGCAGCGGGACCGGCACAGGGACGGGGACCGGCGGGAGTCCGCGGCCGACGACCCCCGTGCCGACCCCGACCCCGACCACATCACCTCCGCAGCACGCGCACTTCTGCGTGCTCAGGCTCTGCTTCTGACGCATGGGCGCGCCGCCCCCGGGACCTGGTGGACCCGGGGGCGGCGCCGCCGGACCCTCTTCAGGAAAGGGTCCGGCCACCGGCCGGGGGCCGTCCCTCCCCGGCCGGTCGTCGTGCGCACCTGCTCAGGCCAGGCCCGCGAGCTGTGCGAGGCGGCGGGCCTCGGTCCGGGTCAGCCCGGCGATGGCGTCCTCGTCGGCCCGGGTGAGGCGCCCGTTCTCGACCACCGGCACGCCGTTGACGAGCGAGAGCGTGACCGGGGCGGCCGCTCCGAGGACGAGCGCGGCGACCGGGTCGGCGATCGAGGCGTGCCCGATGCCGTCCAGCTTCCACAGCACCAGGTCGGCGAGCTTGCCGGGCTCCAGCGAGCCGATCTCGGCCGCCCGGCCGAGGACCTGGGCGCCGCCGTAGGTGCCGAGCCGCAGCGCCTGGCGGGCGTCGAGCGCCTTCTCGCCGCCGGCGAGCCGGTTGATGAGCAGCGCGTTGCGCAACTCGGTGTGCAGCTCGCCCGATTCGTTGGACGCCGTGCCGTCCACGCCGAGGCCGACCGGGACTCCGGCGGCGAGCATGTCCGGCACCCGCGCGATCCCGGCGGCGAGCCGCGCGTTGGACGAGGGGCAGTGCGCGACGCCGGTCCGGGTGCGGGCGAAGGCGGCGATGTCGGAGTCGTTCATGTGGACGCAGTGCGCCATCCACACGTCGTCGCCGAGCCAGCCGGTGGACTCGAAGTAGTCGGTCGGGCCCCTGCCGAACAGCTCGTGGCAGAACTTCTCCTCCTCCACCGTCTCGCTGCCGTGGGTGTGCAGCCGCACCCCCTTGCGGCGGGCCAGCAGGGCCGCGTCCCGCATCAGTTCGGTGGAGACGGAGAACGGCGAGCAGGGTGCGACGGCGATGTGCAGCATCGAGCCGAAGGAGGCGTCGTGGTGCCGGTCGACGGCCTCCTCGGTGGCCAGCAGCGCCGCCTCGGTGGTCTCCACCGCGAAGTCGGGCGGCAGTCCCCCGTCGGACGTGCCGCGGTCCATCGAGCCGCGCGCCGCGGTGAACCGGACGCCCAGCTCCGCGGCGGCCCTGATCTCGGCGCCGAGCAGATCGCCCGCGCCGCGCGGGAAGACGTAGTGGTGGTCCATGGCGGTGGTGACGCCGCCGCGGGCCATCATGGCGAGCGAGCCGGACGCGGCCGCGTACACCATGGGTTCGTCGATCCTGGCCCAGGTGGGGTACAGCTCGACCAGCCAGTTGAAGAGGTTGCTGTTCTGGGCGAGGCCGCGGGTGATCCACTGGTAGAAGTGGTGGTGGGTGTTGACCAGGCCGGGGGTGGCCAGGTGCCCGGCGCCGTCGACGCGGCGGACCACGCCGTCCAGCCCCGCGGGCGCGGGTCCCGCGCCGACCGACTCGATGAGGTTGCCCGCCACCACCACGTGTCCGGCGGTGTGTTCGGTGTCCTGCCCGTCGACGGTGGCGATCGCGCAGTTCTCGATGACGATGCGTTCGGTCATGGCGGCCTCCTCAGTCCGTCACCGGGATGCCGGCCTGCGCACCGTCGCGCAGCACGGTGCCCTCGATCAGGCCGTACGGGCGGTCGGCGGCGATGTACACCTCGTTGTCGTTCTTCAGGCCGAAGGGCTCCAGGTCGACCAGGAAGTGGTGCTTGTTGGGCAGCGACAGCCGCACCTCGTCGATGCCCGGGTGCTGTTCGACGACCCGGCTGCCCATCGCGTACAGCGTCTGCTGCAGCGACAGGGAGTACGTGTCCGCGAACGCGTCCAGCAGATGGCCGCGCACCTGCCCGTAACTCTCCTCCCACGACGGCTCGGTGGCGGCGCCGCCGGTCCAGCCGAACCGCCAGCGCGCGGTGACCTCGGTGGCGAGGATCCGGTCGTACGCCTCCTTGAGGGTGGTGTACCCGTCCTTGGCGTAGCCCCAGAACTCGGAGTCGGTGGAGTTGAGCACGACCAGGTCCTTCAGGCCGGAGACCACCTGGAAGCCCAGGCCGTCGTAGGTGATCTCGGTGGTGCGGGTCTCCTGGCCGGTGCGGGCGAAGGAGTGGCCGGTGTCGCCGATCCGCTGCCAGCCGTACTCCTCTATCCGGATCCTGGCCCGCTGTATCTGCTCCTGGCTGGTCACGAAGTGCCGGGCGAGGTGCACGCCGAACGCCTCGGCGGACTCGATGCCGTGCTCCTTGGCGAAGGCGAAGACGGTGTTCTTGGTGGTGTCGGTCGGCAGCACGTTGGCGTTGGAGCCGGAGTAGTGGACCTCGTCCATCGCGCCGGACAGCGCCACCGAGACGTTCAGGTCCTTGACGCGATGGGAGGCGCCGTCGCGGTAGACCCGCACGACGCGGTTCTCCGCCTTGCCGTACTGGTTCTGGCCGAGATAGGTGGTGCGAGCGGCGGCAGGCCGTGATGCGTCGGTCATCGGTGCTAGCTCCCTCGGTAAACGGAGTAGCCGAACGGGTTGAGCAGCAGCGGTACGTGATAGTGCTCGCCCGGGGTGACGGCGAAGACGATCGCCACCTCGGGGAAGAACACTCCGCTGTCCCTTGGACCGGAGTCCGTGCGGGGGGCGTCCTGCTGGGCCTCGGCTGGGGTGTGGGTGGAGGCGGGGCTGCGGGTGAAGTACGGCTCGACGGCGAATTCGAGCCGGACGTGCGTGGTGCCCTCCGGGGGGGCGGGCAGGTCCTTGCAGCGGCCGTCCGGGTCGGTGGCGGACGCGCCGTGCGCGGTCCACGGGGCGCCGGGCGCCGGGCGGGCCGACAGCGTGACGGCGACGCCCTCGGCGGGCCGGCCGATGCTGGTGTCGAGGATGTGCGTGGACACCGAGGCGGGGCGAGGCCCCGCCGGGCCGGTCGTGGTGGCGGGCTCTGCGGTCATGGAGAGTCCTCCTGGGTGCCGGCGAGGCGGGTGAGCCGGATGCGGTTGATCCTGCCCAGTTCGACGCGGACGATCTCGCGCTCGGTGTCCGTGTCGTTGCCGATCCGCTCCTTCAGCGCGGCGAGCATCTGCTCCCCGGTGCGTCCGGTGGCGCAGATCAGGAAGACATGCCCGTGCGCGTCCTGGTACTCCAGGTTGAGCCGCAGCAGCTCCGCGCGCTCGGCGTCGCCGACGCCGCTCTGCTCCCGCGCGGAGGCCGGGTCGCCCGGCTTCGGGCGGCCGATCGGCGGGTGTGCGGCCATCGCCTCGCCGAGGCCGGCGGCGGTGAGCGCCGCCGTCGCCGTGTCGCTCGCCGCGAGCAGGTCGTCGAGGCGGGCGTACGGCCGGCCGGCCGCCACCGCGGCGCACCAGGCCGTGCTGCCGCACACCTCGTGCAGCAGCCGGGAGGCGGTGGGCGCGGTGGCACCGTTGAGCCGGGCGAGACCCGGCGATGCGCTGGAAGTCACCCTCGCAAGCTACGAGCCGCCGGCGCGCAGCGTCAACAGTTTGTTGAACATTCCTGGGCGCGCATGACCGCCGGCTCGGCGCATGACCGCGCCGCGGGGCCGGGGTGTCAGCCCTGCGGCTTCTCCACCCGCTGGGCGTTCTCCCTGTTCAGGTAGTTGTAGACGGTGAAGCGGCTGACGCCGAGCGCCGCGGCGACGGTCTCCACGCCGTGCCGCACCGAGAACGCGCCGCGCTCCTCCAGTATCCGCACCACGCCCTGCTTCTCCTTGCGGCCGAGCCGCGCGAGCGGGCCGTGGCGGCGCTCCAGGTCGGCGAGGATGTGGTCGAGTGAGTCGGCCAGATGGGGCAGCCGCACCGCCACCACCGCGCGCCCCTCCCAGCTGAGCACCACGTCGTCGCCGCGGGCCTCGGCGGGCGGCAGCAGCGCCGCGCCCATCGCGTCCGCGAGCGGCCTGACGGCCTCGGCGAGGGGGTGCACGGCAGGCGCCGGCGGACCGGCGGCCGCGCCGGACGGAGTCCGCGGGGCCGGGTCCCGCGCCGCCTCGCCGTCCGCCGCCTCGCCGTCCTGTGGCGCAGGGCTCATCGCAGGGCCTCGCCGCCGGCCTCGGGCACGACGTTGACCTGCAGCGACACCCGGGTCGCGCCGGCGGCCAGGGTACGCCTCAGCACCTCGCCGACCGTCTCGACCACGGCGTCGGCCGAACCCTCTGCGGTGTTGCCGAACGGGCCGACGTCCACCGCGTCCAGCACCCCGCTCTCCACCACCTCGCGGGCCGCCACGGCGTGCGCGGGCGGCTCCTCCAGGTCGAACGGCTCGGTCGTGAATTCCAGCCTCAGTCTCATCACGGCCCCCACGCCGGCTGTGCAGGCTGCGGCCTGCGCGGATTCTCAGCCCTCCCCCGCGGAGGACTCCGAGGCGACCTTAACCGACCCGGCCGCCGCCGACCCCCCGGCTGCGGCCGGGTCGGACGCACCGCCGGCGCCGCTGGCGGCGCCGGCCGGAAGGCCCAGGTGGGCCCGCGCGGCGGCGGCCATCGCCGGAATCCCGGTGCGCAGCGTGAGGGCGGGGTGCGGGCGGAAGCGGGCGGAGTGGTTGGCCGGCAGCGCGGCCAGCCGCTCCGCCGCGGTGGCGCCCGCGGCGGCCCACTGCGCGGGCCCGACCGAGCCGAGCATCCAGTACGCGCTGCGGATGCCGGGAACGCCGTGCAGGGCCACCCCCGCCGGCCCGAGCAGCGGGAAGTCCTCGGTGGCCGTGGACGGCTGCCAGCGGGTGACCCGCTCGGGGCCGAGCATCCGCTCGTGCGCGGCGCGGACCGCCTCGCCGGCCGCCGGGTCGTTCAGCGTCACGCCGGACCGCGACACCTCGCTGATCTCCGGCTCGCGCGGCGCGCCCGAGGCCGCGCACTCGGCGCGCACGATCCTGCGCACCGCGGCGAGCGCCCGCTCCAGCGTCGCCGGTGCGAAGGCGCGCAGCGTCACCTGCAGGCTGGCGGACTCCGGGATGACGTTGCCCGCGCCGCCAGCGTGCAGCGAGCCGACGGTCAGCACGAGCGGCTCGCCCGGGGCGGTCTCCCGGGACACCACGGTCTGCAGCCGCAGCACCACCGCCGCCGCGGTGAGCACCGGATCGACCGCGAGGTGCGGGGCCGAGGCGTGGCCGCCGCGCCCGTGCAGCACCACCTCCAAGGTGGCGCTCGCGGCGAGCAGCGGGCCGTCGGTGTGGGCGACCATGCCGGCCGGCAGCGGCGCGGTGTGCTGGGCGAGCACCACGTCGGGCACCGGAAAGCGGCGGTAGAGCCCGTCGTCGAGCATCGCGGCGGCGCCGCTCAGGGTCTCCTCCGCGGGCTGGCCGACCACCACGACCGTGCCCCGCCACTGCTCCGCCGTCGCGGCGAGCAGACCGGCGGCCCCCGCCGCGCAGGCCAGGTGCGCGTCGTGGCCGCAGGCGTGCATGACGGGGACCGGCGCGGTGACGGTGCTGGCGTAGGGCAGGCCGGTCTCCTCCCGCACCGGCAGCGCGTCGAGTTCGGCGCGGATCAGCACGGTGGGGCCGGGACCGCCGCGCAGCACGCCGACCACGCCGTGGCCGCCGACCCCGCCGGTGACCTCGTACCCGGCGTCCCGCAGCGACCGGGCGAACCGTGCCGCGGTCCGCTCCTCGGCCCCCGACAGCTCCGGCTCGCGGTGCACCGCGACGTACAGCTCCGCCGCCGCCGCGAGGATCTCCTGGTTCACGCCGGCCTCCTGTGCCGCGGGCGCGGGACGGTGCGGACCGTGGGGAAGATGCGGACCGTGGGGACGGTGCGGACCGTGGGGAAGGTGGCGCTTGGTCGGCGTGAAAGCGGGGTGAAAGCGATCGGCCAGCGGATGTGCCAGTGGACGCGCGTAGAAAGGGTCGCGTGGCCCGCTCCGGGCCGCATGGCCCGCTGGGCTGCGGCCCGTTGGGGCGCATCCCGTCGAGAAGGAGTCACCATGGCTGACATCTCCAAGCTGGACACTCCGCTCGCCTCCCTCGCCCAGGAGATCCTGGAGCTGGAGTCCGAGACGTTCGAGATCACCGACTACTCCGACGCGAGCGAGGTCATGCTCGGCTCGTCGACCAGCTGCTCCAGCACGAGCACCTGCTCGAGCACCACCAGCACCACCAGCTGCACCGCCTGACCTCCTGCTCCGTACGCTCCACCCGCACCACCTGTTCGACCCGCACCACCCGGGGGTCCGGGCCGGTCTCCCGGCCCGGACCCTTCGGCGTGAAGCGCGCTCCGCTACGGGAACGGGTGCGGCACGCGCCGCAGTTCGTCCTCACGCAGGTCGCGGTCGCGCAGCCCGCCACGGCGTTGCGCGGTCCGCAGCCGCGGCATGGTCAGCGCCCGCTGGCGGGCCCAGCCGAAGTCGATCGGCAGCAGCCCCGGCACGATCGTCGCGACCGTGCGCAGGCCCATCGCGCGCTGCTCGGGGGCGGTCTGGTCGACCACCACGACGTCGAAGCCGGCGCCGGCCAGCGCGTCGCGCAGCCACCGCACGTCGTCCCGCAGGTCCGCGCCGCGCGGCCGGTCCCAGCGCTCCCACTCCGCGTAGGTGTCCGCCAGCGTCCGTACGGCGGGCGGCTCCAGATAGCCGCGCACATGGCGTTTCATCCGCGGCAGCCCGAACAGCGCGGCGTGGTCGGGCAGTCGGCGCACCAGGCCGAAGTCCTCGGCCATCGCCTCCAGTTCGGCCGGGCGCTCGGCGACCTGGCGGGGCAGGTGCGGAAGGTAGGTGAGGATCTCGGAGACCGCGGACTCCACCGCGGTCTGCGGGTCGAGGGCCGCGCCCGCGGCGAAGGCCAGCGTGCCGGGGCCGTCGTCGCGGCGCACCGCGAGCCCGGTGACGACCGGGACGGGCAGGTCGATGCGGTTGTCGTAGACGTGCACGTCGTAGCCGCAGAGCGCGGCGCGGTCGGTCATCGCCCGGATCACCGGGCTGTCGCAGGAGGCGAGGTCGATCTCGGCGAGCGGCGCGTCGCCGTACCAGCCGAGCAGGAAGGCGTCCCGCTCGACGAGTTCGAGCAGCCCGAAGAGGATCGCCTCCTCCAGGCAGCTGCCGGTGGCGCAGCCGTTGGAGCACTCGAAGACGAAGTGGTCGGCGGCGGTGCCCGCGCTGTAGTAGACCAGCCGGGCCGGCACCCAGACCGGGCGGTCGTCGCGCAGCGAGTGCCCGCGCACCCACGGGATCGGGCGGGCCGGGTCGAAGGGCGCGAGCATCGGGTCGTCGCGATAGGTCTGCGGCGCGTACAGGCCGCACGCGCGCGGGTCGAGGGCCGCGTCGCCGAGGCTGTCGTACGCCGCGGTGAGCAGGCCGTCGGCGCGGCGGCGGTGGGTGCCCGCGTAGCGCTCCAGGCCCTCCAGAAATGCCAGATCGCGGCTGGCGGCGAAGGAGTTGGCCTGCCCGCTCCACGTCACGTCGGTCAGGCCGGCGTATCCGCGCATGAAGACGGTGCCGGCGACCGGCGCGGTGGTGGGCGAGGTGACGTCGTTCCACACGCCCGCGCCGAGCACGCCGCACACCGGGTTCGCCAGCGCGTCGGTCGGCAGCGGATAGCCCGACGGCGCCCGCAGCCGGTAGCGGTCCTGAGCCGGCTTCGGGCGCGGCGCCAGCGTCAGCGGGCCCTCGTCCGGGGGCGTTCCGTGGTGCGGGCAGAGCGGCTCCGCGAGCAGCGGCACGGTGCGGACGAGACCGGTCTCCAGGTCGTAGCGCGTCACTCGCGGCAGCCCGGCGGAGTCCCCGCCGGAAGCTGCTTCGGCAGCGGAGCCCGGTACGGCGCCGCGCCGCCGCACGGCCGCCGCCGCCCGCGCCCGGTCCGGCGCGAACGCCCAGGCGTACAGGGCCCATACGGCGTCGGCCGCGTGGTCGGGCAGGATCGGCCAGCGGCCCGCGGCGCTGACCGTCTCGCCGGTCTCCAGCGCCTCGCGCTCGGTACGGGTGCGCAGCCGCTGCCAGCGCACGCCCAGGCACGCGCCGCAGGCGTCCGCTGACGGGCCGGCTCCTTCGGCCTCGCCACCCCAGGGGCCGAGGAGCACGGACTCCGGGGTGAGGTGCACGGTCGCCGCGGCGCGGTGGTGCGCGCGCTCGGCCGGTTCTGGGCGCAGCACGTCGTACGCGCCGAGGACGGCGACGCCGGGCGCGCGCAGCGCGGTCGCGGCGGCCAGCGCGGCCAGTCGGCGCTGGAGGTCGAGCCCGGCGGCCTCCAGTGGTGTCGGGGACGCCGACTGCCGCTGCTCGTGCGGGCGTTGACCGGCGCCGGACGCCGCCGAGGCGCCGGAGGGGTCGGAGGTCGCGGGGTCGGAGGTCGCGGGGTCGAGGGTCATGTCCGGTTGCTCCAGCGGAAGGTGCGGGCGGCGATGAGCCCGAAGACCACGGTGAAGGCCGCGAGCCCGAGGCAGTCCAGCGCGAGCGGTCCGAGGTCGGCGCGGCCCGCCAGGATGTTCGTCAGGCCGTGGTCGAGGTAGCGCAGCGGGAAGATCCAGGACATCGTCCTGATCCAGCCGGGCAGCAGGTCGGCGGGGTAGAACGCGCCGGACAGGAACGCCATCGGCACCATCACGCAGTTGGCGATCGCGGCGACCGCCTCCGGTGTGTCGGCGAGGCTGCCGACGACCAGGCCCATCGCCAGGAAGGCGGCGACGCCCAGCACCAGCAGCGGCAGCGCCAGCGGCCAGTCGCCCGACAGGTGCAGGCCGAACAGCGGCAGCAGCGCGACCGCGGTGAACAGCGCCGCCTGCGCGATCCCGGTGCCCACCGCGACCGCGAACCGGGAGCCCAGCACGGTCGGCAGCGGGGTCGGGGTACGCCACACCAGCCGCAGGATGTCGTCGCGCCGCCAGTGCATCAGCGCGAACGCCGGCCCGAACAGCGCCGCGTTGCCCACCCCCCAGGACAGCACGCCGGGGGCGACGTAATTGATGTACGGCAGGCCGTCGTTGACGGTCTGGCCGCGGAACAGCAGGCCGAAGACCAGCAGGAACACCAGCGGGAAGGCGAAGGTGAAGAAGACGGTCGTGCGGTCGCGGACCGAGGCCAGGTAGGCCGCTCTGGTCAGCGCGGCGTAGGCGGTGCTCATCGGGCGTGCTCCGATCCGGTCAGCCGCAGGTAGGCGTCCTCGAGGGTGGCGGTACGGGTCTGGACGGCGTCCATGTCGACGTACTCGCCGACCGCGACCAGGACGCGGTTGGCGGCGTGCGTCTCGATGACGACCTCGCCGCCCTCGACGAGCACCCGGTCCACGCCCTCGATGGCGCGGGCCTGGTCGGGGGTGATCCGGTCGGCGGGCACCAGCAGCCTGGCCGGAGCGGCGAGCGAGCGGATCAGCGCGGTGGGGGTGTCCAGCGCGGCCAGCCGGCCGGCCGCGATGATCGCGACCCGGTCGCAGAGCGCCTCGGCCTCGTCGAGGTAGTGCGTGGTGTAGACGATCGTGCGGCCCTGGCCGCGCAGCGTGCGCAGCACGTCCCACAGCGAGCGGCGGGCCTCCGGGTCGAGGGCGGCGGTCGGCTCGTCGAGGAAGATCAGGTCCGGGTCGTGCACCAGCGCGGTGGCCAGCGCGAGGCGCTGCCGCTGGCCGCCCGACAGGTCGTCCACCCGGCTGCGGGCCTTGTCGGCGAGGCCGACCGCGTCCAGTGCGCGGTGCGCCGCGGGCCGGCCAAGGCCGTGCAGCGCCGCCACCGTCTCCAGGTGCTCCCAGGCGGTGAGCCGGGTGAAGAAGGCGGACGTCTGGGTCTGCACGCCGATGCGCCGCATCAGCCCGAGGTTGCGCGGCCACGGGCTCTCGCCGAAGACCGACACGGTGCCGGAGTCGGGTTGCCGCATCCCCTCGACGATCTCGACCAGCGTGGTCTTGCCCGCGCCGTTCGGGCCGAGCACGCCGAAGAACTCCCCCCGGCCGACGGTCAGCGACACCCCGTCGAGCGCGCGCACCTCCCCGTAGCGCTTGCACACGCCGTCGAGGACGACGGCGGTCTCCTGCGACCCCTGGCCGCCGTTCTTCATGAGCGCCTCCGGCGCGTCGGTGCTTCCGGCGGAAGCGCTGGTGGATGCGCTGGTGGATGCGCTGGTCGATGTGGCGGTGGAGGTGGCGGTCGGCTCCGCCGGTCGCCCGGCGTCCGGCCGGACGGGCGTCGGGACGGCGGCGGCCGGGGCGGGGGCGGCGGACGCGGTGGGCCCGCTGACGGGGGCGCTGCGGGTGCGGCGGGCGGCGGCTCGCAGGCCGAGGGCGCGCAGGAGCAGGGCCGCGGCGACGGCGGCGAGCGGCAGCCAGGGGCTCACCGGGGACCAGGACGCGGGCAGTTCGGCGCGGCAGCCCAGGCCGAGGGCGGTGAGGGCGGCGGCGGCCAGCAGGACGCAGAGCGCGGCGTAGCCGCCGTAGACGGCGCGCAGCCGGGGCGGGTAGGCGGCGCGGGAGGCGCGGCGGCGCGCGGCCCGCAGGAACGCGCGGCTCTCGGTGGCCAGTCGGAGCGTGCCGAGCGCGTAGCCGAGCGCCTTGTAGCCGTCGAGCGGCGGCAGCGGCACCAGGTTGAGCAGCGCCATCGCGGTGCCGAGCAGCAGCAGCCCGCCGAAGAACGGCACGGCCTGCGCGGAGCCGGGCAGCAGGACCCACACCGGCCAGAACGGCAGCAGGAACACCAGGTTCATCGCCGCTCCCGCGGCGGCGACCGCGACCTGCCGCCCCCGGCCGGCGAGGAACTGCACGTCCTCGACCTCGCAGTACAGGTACGTCATGAAGCCCGCGTAGCGGCGCAGCCCGATCTCGGCGACGCGCAGACCGAACGCCCTGGCCACCAGGCCGTGCGCCAGCTCGTGCGCCGCCAGGCTGAACCACAGCACCACGCCGGCCGCGCACAGCGTCACCGGCTGGTCGAACAACCGCGCGGTGGCGTCGGCGAGTTCGCCGAACCACAGCCCCTCCGCGACGAGCAGCGCCGCACAGAGCGCGAGCAGCGGGCCGAGCACCGCGGCGCGGCGGGCGAACGCGGTCGCGCGGTGCAGCCGGTCCATCAGCGCGGGCGCGTCGGCGACCATCCGGGTGCGGCCGGAGAGCCAGGACGCGGCGGGCCGCCGCGCCGCACCGCCGTTCTGCCGCGGCGGGCCTGCCGGGACCGCGCCGGCCAGCAACTGCCGTACGGACAGCAGCCGCAGCAGCTGCTGCCACTGCGCCGCGCCGAGGCGCACCCCGAACTCGGCGGCGTACTGCGCGCCGACCTCGGCCAGCGTGCGGGTGCCGTCGAGGCGGACGATGAGGAAGTGCTCCTTGGCGCCGACCTCCAGACGGGCGCCGCTGACAGGGTCCTTGACCAGGTGCACGACCGCCGGTCCGCGCGTCAGGGCCGGCCCGACGAGCACGTCGGGCCGCACCGCCGGCCGCATCCCCAGCAGGTCGACGGTGGTCATGACGCCGCCGTGGGCGCGGGCCGGGCGGCGGTGGCCTGACCGCGCGCGGCGGCCTCGGCGCCGGCGGACGGCTCGCGCAGCGCGCGGCCGAGGACGTACGACAGGTACGCCTCGTCGCGGACGCTCACCGACAGCCGGTTGTTGGTCATGTGCATGTACGGCGAGGCGAGCATCGGCAGCGCCTGCGCCGGCTCGGTGACGTGCAGGTCCCTGGCGCCGTCCCAGGAGCGGAACACCAGGTCGCCGCCGGTCGCCAGCGCCGTGACCCGCTCGCGCAGTTCGAGGCAGTGCTGGGCCCAGCCGCGCAGGAAGCCCGGCAGCCGCTCGGGCGCGGGGACGGCGACCGCCCGGCGGATCTCCTGGAACCGGCGGGGCAGCGCCGCGTCCATCGAGCGGTAGGCGCGGTCGTAACCGTCCTGCGCGGTGAAGTTGGTGCCGCTGAAGGCCGAGTTCCAGAACTCGTGGTAGCGGTCCAGGAATTCCAGCAGCGCCGCCTCCCCTTCGAGCAGGCAGCCGGACATCGTCATCATCAACTGGGCGGCCACGCCGAGCAGTACGGTCCGCAGGTGCAGGTTCATGCCCGCGGCCGCGTCGACGACCAGCTCGCTGGAGCGCTGGAAGTGCCACTCGGCCAGCTCCACGCCGGCGGGCCCTCCGTACTTGCCGTACTCCCGCTCGTACGGCTCGGGGCTGAAGGAGTTGTTGGGACGCAGCACCATCCGGCCGGCCGCGTCGGTGTAGCGGTCGCGCTCGCCGCCGGGGTACTCCAGCTCGAAGAGCGTGTTGTACAGCTCGGCGAGGAAGCCGTCCTTCACCTCGTACAGCGCCGGCCTGCGGCGCAGGAAGCCGCTGACGGCGCGGGTGGCCCGCTCGGTCACCTCGGCGGCCGCCCGCGGCGAGGACGGCCTCAGCCGCAGCCTGATGTGCGGGCCCTCCAGCCAGTAGTTGATGAAGAACCACCGCTCCAGCAGGCCGTCCCCGGTCAGTTCGGCGACCAGCGGGCGGGCGCACTCCAGCAGGAAGGGGCGGGTGCTCGCGGCGTAGAAGACGTGGTACGCCTGCCAGTCGGCGCGGGGCGGGCGGCCGGGGGTGTCCGGCGGAGTGGTGGTCATGCGGGGGTGTCCTGCCTTCCGTGCCTGCGGTCGGGACCGGCGGGCGCCGCCGGGCCGGGGAGGATCTCCAGGGCGAGCTCCGCGACGTGCCGGCCGCGCGCCGAGCGGACGTGCAGGGCGTCCTGTCCCGGCAGCATCTCCTCGAACACGGTGCGCACCGGGCCGCCCGCGAGCAGCCCTTCGAGCGCGGTCAGCGACAGCGGGCTGTCGAAGTCGACGTAGTGCGGTTTGGCGCCGCCGCCGAAGGCCGCGCCGGGGCCGCCGCCGTCCGCGGTGTCCGGCCGCACCGTCGCGAACACCCGTGCGGGCAGCCCGTGCCGGCCGCGCCAGCGCTGCCACGCCAGGTAGTACGCCGCCTCGTCCGCGCCGGGCTCGCGCACCGGCAGCGTGCCGGGGGCCGCGGTCCAGCGGCGGCGGTGCAGCACCAGGCTGCGGTAGCGCACCCGCGGCCGGGCGGTCACGCCGTCGCGCTCGGGGCCTTCCGGCACCCCCCGCCAGACGTCCGGCCTGGCCCGTGAGGTGGGTGAGAACAGCAGCAGGGTGCGCGGCACTTCGGGGAGCACCATCGGCACCAGGTAGCCGAGGTAGAGCGGCACCACCTCGCGGTCGAGCCGGCGCGAGCGCAGCACCAGCCGGTCGGTCGCCTCGTCGTGCTCGGCGTAGAGGTCCTCCAGGTCGATCCTGGACTGCGGCGGGGCGGTGCTGGTCTCGCCGGGGCACACGATCTCGTGGTCGGTGAGGCGGCCGTGCAGGTTGAGGTTGGTCGTCGCGGAGCCGGCCGTGACCTCGGCGAACACCGCACCGGCCGGGTGGTGTTCGCGCAGGCCCGCACGCAGCTCGGCGGTGAGGCCACGGCCTGCCCCGCCGCCGTCCGGCCCCTCGAAGCAGTGCGTGAACCGGGTGAAGGGGAAGCACAGTCCGCCGTAGGAGTTGTTGAGGACGACCAGCGGCTCGGCACCGGGCCCGGCGTCCGACGTGGCGTCCGGCTGCGGCTCGGCGAGCTGCACGAAGTGGCTCTGCGGTGCGAACGGCGAGCCGAGCGGCGCCAGTTCACCGCGCACCGCCGCCACGGTGGCCTCGTCCAGGTGGAGTTCGCGGCCGTCCTCGGGGTGCGCCGCCCACAGCGCGCGCATGCGCAGGGTGAACTCGGCGCGCGCCCGGTCCAGCGCGGTCACCTCGGGCATGCCGAGCCAGTTCTCCTCCGGCGCCGGCGCGCCGTCCGGCCCGGACGGCGACTTGAGCGAGGTGAACTGGAGGTACTGGGTGAAGATGTCCTCGTGGAAGTCGTGCACCAGGCGCAGCAGGTCGTCGCAGCGCCCGCCGCGGCCGTAGCGGGCCAGGAAGAAGCCCTTCAGGACCAGGCGCTGCGGCAGCGCCACGTCGAAGGCGGGCAGGATGCCGCCGAGCGCGTGCAGCGGCTCCGCGGCCAGGTCCGTCCACCGGTCCAGGTCGGCGGTGACCGGCTCCTCGGCGACGTCCTCGTAGAGCAGGGTGCGCGGCAGTGACGGGTCGGCGGCGCCCAGCGCGCGCTGCACGCCGAGCAGTTCGGTGCGCAGCGCGGCCAGCAGGGCGCGCCGCCCGGACGCGTCGGCGGCGCCGTATCCGCTGACGAGGTCCGCCACCGCGTCGAGCCGGGCGGCGGTGGCGTCGGCCCAGTCGCGGCCCAGGGCGCGCAGCGCGGCCTGGAAGTCCCGCAGCGGGTCGGCGGCGTGCACGTCGGTCGCCAGGCCCGCGGTCTGCAGGATGCCGAGGTCCAGCAGCGTCGCGGGGTAGCGGGCCGCTTCCTCGGGCGGCGCGCCGGTCTGGGTGGCGAGCCACTCCGCGAGGTCGGCGTAGCGCAGGGCGGCGCCGTCGGCGAGCAGCGCCAGCATCCGTTCCAGGGTGCCGCGGCGGCGCAGGAAGAACAGCCGGTCGTGCGCGGCGTCGAAGCTCACCGCGGCGCTGTCGTCGCCCGCGGTCACCGAGCGCCGCACGTAGCGGACCCGCTCCTCGTCCAGCTCCCAGCCGGCCGACAGGGCGACCGGCAGGTCGGCGCGGCGGGCCGGGTCGGCGGCGATCAGCTCCGCGAGCCGGGCCAGCACCACCACGTTGAGCCGGGGGTGGCTGGTCCACCCGCCGCCGGCCCGCGTCGGGTCGGCGCCGGGGCGGAACTCACCGGCGGCGACGCCGGTGAAGGTGCTGAACGGGCTGGTCTTGCAGGCCGTCCGGTAGAGGTACGCCAGCAGCGACCGCTCCTTCTTGCGCGTCCGCTTGTCGGGCGCTCCCCCGCCCGTGGCGGGCGGCTGGTCGATGAAGGCGTCGAGCTGGGCGTCGAGGCTCGGCGAGGCGAGCACCAGGCCGCGGCGCAGGCGGTCCTCTCGGGCCAGGGCGCGCAGCCGGGTGCGGGCGGCGGCGAGGCCCGCGTCGACGAGCGGGCCGCCGTCGGCCAGCAGCGCGGCGAGGTCGCGGCGGCGGCCCAGCCAGCGGGTCAGCGTGGCCGCGGCCGCGGGTTCGAGGCGGGCGGCGACCGCCCGTGCCGGCCGCTCGTCGCGCGGCAGCCGCCCGTTGAAGACCTCGCGTCGCACGGCGAGCACCGCGCGGCGCTGCGCCGGGTCCTCGACGGTCTTCACCAGCGCGGTCAGCGGCAGGTCCAACTCCGCTGCCAGCTCGTGCAGTTCGCGCTCCGCGTCGAGCACGCCCGCGGCCCACCGGGCGGCCGCCGGGTCACGCAGGCCCGCGACCGACTCCACCGGCAGCCCGGCCAGCCGCAGCACGAAGCGGCGGTGCAACTCCCATCCGGGAGCGTCGTTTTCCGCGCTCCGCGGCCCGGGGGCGACGGCGTCCATGTCCCGTTCTCCCCTGTCCGGTGTTCCCTGTCCGCGTCGCGGCTCGGCCGGGTCCTGCGGCCGTGCGCCGGCGGGCGGCTGCGGCCGGGACGGGCCCGGCGTGGTCGTCGTCACGGCGGCCGTCAGGCGATCTCGTAGCGGAAGTCGGCGGGGCGGGGGCGCTCGTGGCCGATCATCATGATCAGCAGCGGGAGTTCGCCGGTCGCCGCCAGGCCCAGTTCCTCGGTGTACGAGATCGCGTCGAAGCCGAGCGCGACCCCGCAGGCGAGTCCGGCCGCGGCGGACGCGGTGTACACGGCCTGCGAGATGCCCCCGACGACCGCGTTGACCAGCCGGTAGCCGCGGTCGCCCACCGCGTCGAGCACCGCGTGGGTGCGCGCGGCGGGCACGATCACCGCCCCGGCCTGTTCGAGGTTGTAGTTCGCCAGGAAGTAGTTGCGCTGGAGGAAGTCGCCGGGCGCGCCGGCCCTGACCAGCCGCAGCGTGCGGTCGGCCCGGTCGTAGAGGTACGCGCCCTGCGGGACGCCGGCGACGTGGTTGACGAAGACGTACAGCCGGGTCAGCGGCGGCGCCTGCGGCGACTCGGCGTCGCTGTCCAGCCGTCCGGCGGCGTCCGCGGCGGCCAGCACGGTGGACAGCGCGGCCGCGGCCAGCGGCGGGGCGGCCTGGAACCTGCCGAAACTGCTGCGCCGGGAGCGCAGCGCCTGCTGTACGCCTGCGGTCAGCGGCTCGGGGGCGGGGAGCGCGGTGCGTTCGCCGCCCGCGGGCACCGGCGGGGCCAGGGCGGCGTCCAGCGCGCCGGGCGGCGGCCGCAGCGCGGCGCCGTCCACGGTGGCGGCGTGCATCCGCTCGACGGTCTCGAAGGCGGTGACGCGCAGCGAGCGCTCCCGGTCGGTGTGGCGGACCCGCGGCCCGCCGCCGTGCGCGCCCGCCGCGACGGCCGGCCGCCGCGCCGCCTGGTCGCCGTGCCAGCGCAGCGGCACCACCGCGAACACGCCCTCCTCCTCGGCGGTCAGCCCGAGCAGGCCGCCGAGCCGCGGCTCGTCGAACCAGAACGCGGGCCCGAGGTCGAGGCCGCGGGACCTGGCCCAGATCCGCCAGGTCTGGAGCAGCGCCCCGGTGTCCATCGTGACGACGTGGTAGCTGAAGCTGTTGTACTTGAAGGCGTTCTGCCAGAAGCGGACGCCGAGCACGAGGAACTGCCGGTAGGGTGCGGCCGGTTCGCCGACCGCATCGCGGACCTGCGGGGTGACGTCGCCTGCCAGCAGGCGGCGCATCGCGTGGTGCCGGGTGTCGTAGTAGTGCACGCCCGGGGTGAGCGGGCCGCCGGGCCCGGCGACCCAGTGCACGCCCACCGGGTAGAGGCCGCCGCCGGAGGCCGAGCCGCGCGACCAGTTGGCCTGGGGGTACATCGGCAGCGTGACCAGGTCGGTGTTGGCCTGCACGGCGAGCCGGCGGCCGATCAGGCCGTAGGAGTCGCGGAGCATCCCGGCGAGCAGCGGCAGCGTGAACTCCCCCTCACCGCGCGGTCCGTGCAGCCCCCGCTCGACGTCGGCCGCCGGGTCGTCCGGCGCGCCCTCGGGCAGCGGGAAGGAGGTGGCGCCGGGAAAGTGCTTGCCCTTGCGCGGCCGGTCGGCCCAGTCCGGCACCCAGTCGGCGGGCTCCATGGGATACCTGCCGCGCCTGACGATGGCGGTCGCGTACTCATGGGCGAATCCCACGGCTGTTCCTTCCTCGGTTCGGCCGTCCCCCGCTGGGCGGGTTCCGGCTGCGGCGGCGGTCGTACGGTGACGGGCGGTGCCGCGTGAGCGGGCGCGCGACGGGACGGGGGCGCTACGGGAACGGGTGCGGTGCGGGGTTGAGGTCGGCGGCGGTCAACTCGCGTTCGGCGATCCCTGCTTCGCGCAGCGCCAGGCGCGTCCTCGTCATGTGCCGGGCCCGTTGCCGGGACCAGCCGAAGTCGATGGGCAGCAGGCCGGGCACGATCACCCCGGCGGTGGAGAAGCCGAGGCGGCGCTGCTCCGGCGTGGTCTGGTCGACGGCGATGACGTCGAACCCGGCGCGGGCGACCTCGGCGACGACGCGTTCCGCGTCCTCGCGCATGTCGTGGCCGGGCGCCACGGTGTCGCGGGCGAGTTCGTGCAGCGGCACCCGCGGGGTGTGCTCGCGGCGCAGCAGGAAGTCGGCGTGCCGGGCCATCTCGGGCAGGCCGTAGAGCAGCGGGTGGTCGTGGAGCACCTGGACGCGGCGGAAGTCGGCGGCCATCGCGGTCAGCCTGGCGTGCTCGCGCAGCGTCCTGCGGCGCAGGTTGACCGCGTCGGTGGCGATCTCGCACAGTCCCGCGGCGAGCGCGGCCTCCGGGTCGAGTCCGGCGCCGGCGCCGAAGCAGAGCCGTCCGGGGCCGCCGTCGAGGCGCTCCGCGACCGCGGTGACGACGGGCACCGCGAAGGAGATCCGGGTGTCGAAGAAGCGCGCGCGGTAGCCGTACATCGCCAGCCGGTCGATCATCGCGCGGGTCTCGGGGCGGCGGCTGGCGGTGGCGTCGATCTCGGTGAGCGGCGCGCGGCCGTACCAGGCGAGCAGGAAGGCGTCGCGCTCGATGACCTCCATCAGGCCGAAGTACACGGCTTCGGCCGGACTGCCCCCGGAGGCGCAGCCGTTGGAGCTCTCCTGCACGAAGCGGTTCTCCAGGCCGCCGGGCGCGTGGTAGTAGGCGACGATCTCCGGGACGAGCACCGGGCGGCCGTCGCGCAGGCTCCACCCCCACACCCAGGGGATCGGCCGGGCCGGGTCGAAGGAGCGCACGCCGGGCTCGGCGCGGTGGAACTCCTCTGTGTACACACCGCAGTTCCGCGGGTCGAGGACCTGCTCGCCGTGGTCGCGCCGCAGGTCGTCGTAGGCGGCGGTGACGCTGGTGCGCCGGCCGCGCGGGCGCATCCCGGCGAAGCGCTCCAGGCCCTCCAGCAGGCCGACGCGGACGCTGGAGCGGTAGCGCGGCGTGTGGCCGCCCCAGAAGCACTCGCGCAGGTAGTCGCCCGAGCGCAGGAAGAACGAGCCCACCACGGAGGAGGTGGAGGCCGAGGCGAGGTCCGGCACCACGGACGGGCCGAGCATGCCGGCGGCCGGGTTGACGAACGCCTCCAGCGGCACGTCGTAGTCGTCGGCGGGCCGCACCCGGAAGTCGTGCGGCGAGCGCTTGGGCGAACTGGGCAGCTCCAGGCGGGCGTTGTCCGCGCTGTCCGGCACCGGGTCGCCGCACACCGGGCATTCGGCGTCCGGCACGAAGGCGAACGGCGTGACGCCGAGCGTCTCCAGGTCCACCAGGTAGGCGTACGGGAAGCGGCCGTCGCCCGGGGCGCTGCGGTCCTCGGCGGCGAGCACCGCGGCGAGGGCGTCGGCGACGAACGGCACCGCCCACGGCGCCGCTCCGGCGGCCCGCGTGCCGGAGCCCGTCTCCAGGGCCTCGCGCAGACCGCGGGTCCGCACCGCCTGCCAGCGCCGCACCAGGCAGCGGCCGCAGGCGGGCGCGTCGCTCCCCGGGTAGGGGCCGACCAGCGCGTGCCCGCCGTACACGTACACCCCGGGGGTGGCCGCGCCGGCCGACTCCCCGGTGCCCGCGGCGAGTTCGTCGCGCATCCCGAGGGCCGCGACGAACACCGGGGCCGGGCGCGCCACTTCGGCCGCGCCGGAGCGCGGTCCGGCGCCGGCGACCCGTGCGGTGTCCTGTGCGGTGGCCAGCGCGGCCGCCAGCGCCGTCGTGGACGCGGTCGTGGGTGCGGGATCCTGGACGGCGGGTCCGGGCGGCGCGGAGGCCGAGGGGCGGGGTCGCAGGTCAGTCGGCATCGGCGGCACCGGCCGAGGTGAGGAGGACACGGGTGGCGTACAGCCGGCCGGCCGCCAGGTCGGGCGCGACGACCGGAGCGGCGAGCACGTCGCGGCCCGCGGCGCGCAGGGCCGCGGCCAGGCCCGGCCAGTCGGTGCCGGCGGCGAGGTCCGGTGCGGTGACGCCGTCGGCGGTGAGCGCCGCGGGGTCGAGGTCGGCCAGCAGCGGGTCGCCGGTGTCAGGGTGGTCGAAGCCGGTGCGGTCCTGGCCCGGTGTCTCACGGGCGAACTGCGCGGCGCCGAGCAGGTCGCGGATCGCTTCGAGCGCCGCGTCCCGCCGCAGCAGGCCCGCGGCGACGGCCCACCGCCCGTCCGCCCTGGCGAGCATCACCGGGGCCGGGTGCGCCGCCGGCGCGCCGAGGTCGAGGAGTTCCAGCGGCACACCGAGGTTCGCCGCCGACCGTACGAGGAAGGTGAGTTCGGGGTCGCCCGCGGCCTCCAGCGCGGCCGGGTCGACCGCGGTGACGGGTGTCCTGCCGTGCAGGGCGGCGCGCAGCGTCGCGTGGGCGAGCGCGGTGAGCACCGCGCGCCCGGTCGCCTCCCTCGGGGTCCGGCCCGCGCCGGTGCCCGCGGCGGTCGGCTCCACGAGCCGGTCCGCGTTGTGCGGGCCGAAGGTGCGCAGCGCCGCCGCGGGCACCAGCACGGTCTCGCCGCCCAGCAGCGACGTCGCGGTGCACCAGGCGGCCGGGTCGGCCCCGCCGAGCCCGGAGGCGATGCCCAGCCGCTCGGCCGCCACGGCGGGCCACTTCCCGCGCGCGGCGTCCAGCGCGGCGCCGGTGAGCACGTCGGGCAGCGGCACCACGTGCTCGGCGTAGACCTCGGCGGCGCGTTGCAGCGCCCGCAGCCGGGCGCCGGCCACATGGTGCACGTCGAACGCCGCGACGGTGCGCCGCGCCCCGTGCCCGGTGCTCAGCTCCACCGCGCTGACCTTCAGCGGGGTCTGCGCCCACACCTCGTCGTCGTACCGCCGGAAGACGCCCGCGGCCGGCTGCACCAGCACGTCCCGCCCGGTGATCTCCTCCAGCGCGGCCTGTGCGGCGTCCTCCTCCGCCTCCGGTTCGGCCACGGCGTCGGTCGGCTCCGCGGCGCCGAGCGCGGCCAGTTCCGCGGCGGGCCGCGGGGCGGGCTCGGCGGCCGTGGCGGCAACCGGGGCGCAGGTGGGGCAGGCCGGGTGCGGCAGCAGGGGTTCCGCGACGGTGTCGAGGGAGTCGAGGTGCTGGATGACGAGGTGGCCGCGGGTCTCGGCGGCGAGGGCCTGCGTGGTGAGGCGGAAGACCTCGTAGCCGAGGAGGTTGCCGATCATCGCGGCGACCGGGCCGCGCGCGGGCGACACGCCCGTGGCCGGCGCGGTGGCGGCCGGCGGCGCTGCGGGGCCGAGCGACGCCCACAGGTCGGCGGCGTCCGCGGGGTCGCCGTTCGCGGTCAGCCGCAGCGCCGCGCAGGTCCAGCAGCCCGGGGTGCCGTCGGTCATCAGCGGACCGATGACGACCGAGCCGCCGTACCCCCAGGCCGGCACCAGCATCCGGCCGGCCGGCACGTCGGCGAGCGCGGCGCTCTGGCGCGCCGCGTGCGCTCCGGTGACGAGCACGACGTCGTAGCCGTCGAGGTCCGCCCACCCGAACTCGCCCGGCTGCCGCCCGGGTTGCAGGGTGCGCAGCTCGACCGGACAGCCTTGCGCCGCCAACTCCGCTGCCTCGGCTCGGACTTCGTCGAGGCGGTTGGCAGGGGTGTCGGCGGCGGCCGGCACCGCGACCGCCGCGCAGCCGTTGCGGATCAGCGACAGCGCGGCCCACCGGGCGAGTCCGTCCTCGCCGAGCACCGCGACGCGCGAGTCGCGGAAGCGCAGGAAGCGGGTGGCCGCGTCGTCCGCGTAGTGGTCGACGTAGTCGATCTGGGCGGCGAACCGCTGTGCCACCGCGGCCTCGGGGACGGGCGCGCCGGGCTCGGGCGGCACCGCGTCGCGGGCGAAGCCACGCGCGTAGAGCGTGCCGACGAGCCGGGTCACCATCTCGCGCTGCTTGTCGCCGAGTCCGTCGCACAGGGTGGCGACGGTGTTCTCGCCGGTGAGGTGCGGGACGATGATCGAGGCGAAGCGGTACGCGGACGGCATCACGACGCTGAACCCGCCGCGGGCGTTGTGGAAGTGCACGCCGGTGGGCGTCCGCGTGTAGAGCACGTCCCGCCGGATCCGCGGCCGGGTCGCGGCGATCTCCTCGTACGGTGACACCATGTCAGTCACGCCTCCGTCGGGTGCAGGTCCGCGGCGCCTGGCCGGGGGGAATGGGCGGGGGTGCGCCGGCCGGACCGGGCGCGGGCGCCGACGCCGTCCGCGGTGGCGGCGCGGGTGAAGGCGCTGAGCAGTTCGTGCATGCGGTAGTGGCCGTGCGGGCCTTCTTGCAGCAGGCCGGCGCAGACCAGCCGGTCGAGCATCCGGTCGCCGGGGACCAGGGCGCGGTCGGGTCCCGCGGGATCGCCCGGGGCGCCCTGCTCGGCGCAGCCGGGGGCCGCGCGGTCCTCAGCGGGGGCGGACCGCCCGGGGGGTGCGCCCGGGGCGGCGGTTCCGGGGGCGGGGCCCGCGGAGGCGGCGGTGTCCGGCGCGGTGGCGGCGCCAGGCGCCGCGGAGCCGTACCTGCCGGGTGCGGCACCGGCGGCCTGGCCGCCCGCCTGGCCGGCGGCGAGGTTCCGTCCCGCCGTCGGAGCGCCGCGGCCGTCCGCCCAGGACGCGGACCCGGTCGACCCGCCCGGCCCGGCGGTCCCGGCCGGGGAGCCCGGCTCCACGGGACCACGCGCGGCGTGGGCCGGCCCGACGGACTCGGGCTCGCCTCGCAGGATGTCCAGCTCCAGCCGTTGCAGCGCGGGCCCGGGATCGACCCCGAGCTGCTGCGCCAGGTGCACCTTGGTACGCCGGTACTCGGCGAGCGCCTCGGCCCGGCGGCCGACCCGCCGCAGCGCCTCCATCAGCTGCTCGGTGAAGCGCTCGTGCAGCGGGTGCGCGCGGGCGGTGGCGCCGATCTCGGCGAGCGCCTCGCGGTGCCGCCCGCAGGCGAGTTCGAGGTCGAAGACCCGCTCGATGGCCCGCAGCCACTCCTCCCGCAGCCGCGGCACCTCGTCGCGGTGCAGCAGATCGGAGTGCACATTCGCCATGAGCGGGGGCTGCCAGAGCGCGAGCGCCGCGCGGAGCAGCCGTAATTCGGTCTCCGGGTCCCGACGGGAATACGCGCGGTCCAGCAGCTCGCGGAACTCGACCAGGTCGAGGGTCGCCGCGTCCGCGATCAGGCGGTAACCACCGGGAACAGCCTCGATGGCACCCGGGGCGATACCGTATTTACCGAACAGGCGGCGCAGCCTCAGCACGCAGCTGTGCAATGCGGACTTCGCCTGCGCGGGAGGTTCCACACCCCAGATAACCCGTTGCAGGAATTCCGCGGATACCACAGAATTCGCATGCAGCAGCAATGCCGCGAGAAGTGCGGCGGGGCGCGAGGGCTGGAGCGCCACCGAGTCCGCGCCGTCCCCCACGGTCAGCAGGCCGAGCACCGTGAACCGTGCTCCAGGGCTGCCGCCGGCGTCCGCACGCTTGCCTGTGGCGGACGCATCCGCCGAGGTCAACGGGGTGGTCCCGGTCGTCTCTCGTAAATCGTCCTTCGCCGTGCGCGCATCGTTCCAGACCACACACTCCACCGTCCCCGTAGCGCCGTGCGACAGCCGAACCCAGGCGGAGGTGCGCCGGGCAGTTCAGCGGCCTGGTTGGGCCGCACCTATCGGCGATCGAGCATGACAATACGGCAGGGCCATTACCTTGTCCAGAGGAAAGCGGACCATGTGCGGGCGTCCTGGGGAAGCCCGAAGGGTAAGCAAACGGACAAACTTCGCAGTATTGCGGCAGCATGAATGCC
The DNA here is from genome assembly GCF_036353415.1 of Actinacidiphila polyblastidii. Lineage (NCBI taxonomy): Bacteria > Bacillati > Actinomycetota > Actinomycetes > Kitasatosporales > Streptomycetaceae > Actinacidiphila > Actinacidiphila polyblastidii. Next base: position 196,860 of record NZ_JAZEWV010000007.1, on the reverse strand, counting down.
AATTTTACGGAAGCCGATCGCGCGGGATCTTTTAAGTCGCCCCTTCCGGCCGCGGAAGGACGCCGGGACGGGTTTAGGACGACAGGTCTCTACCTTTAGCGGCAAGTGGTAAAGGCCGGCCGCCGCGCGGCCGGCCCGCAGGCCGCGGACGGAGCGCCCGCCGGCCGCCTCCGCGGCGCGCCCGCGCACCCTCCCGGCAGCGGGGACCCGCACTTGACAGCGCGCCGGAGGCTGATTCACTGTTCCACAAGACAGAAATCAACTTCCGCAATACGGAAGGAGCGCACTCTCGTGAGCTTCGCCGACGCGCGCTTCGATGTGAACCTCTCGATCCTGTTCACCGAACTCCCGCTGCTGGAGCGGCCCGCCGCCGCGGCCGCCGCCGGGTTCGACGCGGTCGAGCTGTGGTGGCCGTGGGCCGACGACCCGACCCCCGGCCGGGCGGAGCTGGACGCCCTGCGCGCCGCCCTGGAGGCGGCCGGCACCCGCCTGGTGGGGCTGAACTTCTACGCGGGGCGGCTCCCGGGCCCCGACCGCGGCGCGCTGTCGATCCCGGGCGCGGAGTCCGACCGCTTCCGGGCCAACGTCGAGGTGGCGGCCGCGTTCGCCGCCTCCGTCGGTTGCACCGCGCTCAACGCGCTGTACGGCAACCGGGTCGACGGCGTCGACCCGGCCGAGCAGGACGCGCTCGCGCTGGAGAACCTGGTGTTCGCCGCCCGCGCCGCGGCGGACGCCGGCGCGGTGCTGCTGGTCGAGGCGCTCAACGCGCCCGAGTCGCCGCGCTACCCGCTGGTCGGCGCGGACGCCGCGGTCGCGGTCGCGGACCGTGTCGACGAGGCGACCGGCCTGGGCAACGCGCGCTTCCTGCTCGACCTCTACCACCTGTCCATGAACGGGGAGGACCTGCCGGCGGCCATCACCCGCCACGCGGCCAGGACCGGACACGTGCAGATCGCCGACAACCCCGGTCGCGGCGCCCCCGGCACCGGTTCGCTCCCGCTGGCCGACCTGCTCGGCCGGCTCCGCGAGGCGGGGTACACCGGCTGGACCGGCCTGGAGTACAAGCCGTCCGCCGAGGGGTCCGCCGCCTCCTTCTCCTGGCGTCCCTGACCCGCACACCCGCCTCCGGGCCCGCCGCTCCCACCACACGAAAGGCCGGAACACATGCCCACCGCACTGCCGAAGGTCGCCTGGATCGGACTCGGCATCATGGGTTCGCCCATGTCCGAGAACCTGATCAGGGCCGGATACGACGTCACCGGACACACCCTGGAGCAGGCGAAGCTGGAGCGGCTGGCCGCGGCCGGCGGCACGGCCGCCGGATCGGTGGCCGAGGCCGTGCGGGACGCGGACGTCATCGTCACCATGGTCCCGGCCTCGCCGCAGGTGGAGGCGATCGCCTACGGCGAGGACGGCATCCTGGAGAACGCCCGGCCGGGCGCGCTGCTGATCGACACCTCCTCGATCACCCCGCAGACCTCCGTCGACCTGGCCGCGGCCGCGGCGGACCGGGGCATCAGGGTGCTGGACGCACCCGTCTCCGGCGGCGAGGCCGGCGCGGTCGAGGCCGTGCTCTCCATCATGGTCGGCGGCGACCAGGCCGACTTCGACGAGGCCAGGCCGCTGCTCGAGGTGCTCGGCGGCACCGTGGTGCGGTGCGGTCCGCACGGCTCGGGCCAGACGGTGAAGGCCGCCAACCAGCTGATCGTGGCGGTGAACATCCAGGCGTGCGCGGAGGCCGTGGTCTTCCTGGAGAAGTCCGGCGTCGACCTGTCCGCGGCCCTGGAGGTGCTGGGCGGCGGCCTGGCCGGCTCGACCGTGCTGGCCCGCAAGAAGGACAACTTCCTGCGCCGCGCGTTCGCCCCCGGCTTCCGTGTCGACCTGCACCACAAGGACATGGGCATCGTCACGGAGGCCGCGCGGAGCGTCGGCGCCGCGCTGCCGGTCGGCTCGGTGGTGGCGAACCTGGTCGCCTCGCTGCGCGCCCAGGGCGACGGCGGCCTGGACCACTCGGCGCTGCTGCGCGGCGTGCAGCGGCTGTCCGGGCTCACCGTCGAGGACTGAACCCCCGCTCCCCCGAACCCCGTCCGGCGGTGCGTGACAGTCCTGTCGCGCCCAGCGCACCGCCGGGCGGACCATCAGCCCGCGCCGTCCGGACTTCTGAGGGGTGGTCAGGGCGGCGCGGGTGACCGGCGCCCCGCACGATTCGTCACGGTGTGTTCCGTATCGGTCACAGCGGCGCGAACTTCCTGCACTATGGACGGACGACCACCCGCGGCCCGACCAGGCCGCGGCCGACCGGGAGTTCGAGCCATGGCCGAGAGCCTGCCGGTGTGCTGTCCGGCCTGCGGACGCGAGCACCGCTACTGCGCCCCGACGTTCCCCTGCGTGTGCGGGGCGCCGCTGGCGCCACCGGTGCGGCATGGCGCCGCGCCGGTGGAGGTGCTCCACCGTTCCTGGGACGACTCGTGGGTGCGGCTGCGCTGCCCGGACTGCGGGCGCGCCGACCAGTGGCCGCAACCGGAGTTCGACTGCGCGTGCGGCGCGCTGGTGCGGCTGCCGGTGGACGGCGACGAGGCAGGCGGCCAGGCGGCGGCCGGCCAGGCGGCGGGCGACGAGGCGGCGCGGCCGCGCGTACCGCATCCCGCGGCGCCCGGGTCTTCGGGGCAGGTGCCGCCGCCGACCGCGCGGCCGCCGTTCCGCCCGGTGACGATCCGCACCGCGCGCGACACCCTGACCGCGGCCGCCCAGTACCTGAAGTGGCTGGGCTTCGGCGGCGTGCGGCTGGCCGGGGACCGCACCGCGAACGGCATCGACCTGCGCGGCGACGGCCTGGTGGCCCAGGTGGACCCGGCCACGCTGCCGACGCCGCTGCGCGAGGTGGAGTGCCTGTGGCTCAACTGCGCGCACGAGGACGCCGCGGGGGCCTTCTTCTCGCTTGCCGGCTACGCCCACGACGCGCGGCTGCGCGCCGACCAGTTGGGCGTGCCGCTGTTCGTGATGGACCTCACCGGCACGCCGCAGCCCGTCAACGACGCGGCGGACGAGCTGATCCGGCACGGGCCGCCGGACTGACCCCGACCCGCCCCGCCGGGCGCCCGGACGCGGACCACCCGCGCCGGGCGCCTTCGCGTTCTCCGGAGCCGCCCGCACGTCCGGGCATGTCCCCACGCGCGTCCTCCGCGGGCCCCACCCGGGCCCCGCGCCTCCCGGCGCCCTTGACGCCCACATCGGGCCCGCTTATGTTCCTTCCATAAAGCAGAAGACACTTTCCGCATAGTGGAAGTCAAGAAGGAAGTGTCACCGCTCCGGGAGAGGGAGTCCTGATGCCCCGAATGACCGCCGCCCGCGCGGCCGTGGAGATCCTCAAGCTGGAGGGCGTGGACGCCGCCTTCGGTGTGCCCGGCGCCGCGATCAATCCGTTCTACGCGGCCCTCAAGGCGTCCGGCGGCATCCGGCACACGCTGGCCCGGCACGTCGAGGGCGCCTCGCACATGGCCGAGGGCTACACCCGTGCCCGCCCCGGCAACATCGGCGTGTGCGTCGGCACTTCGGGCCCGGCCGGCACCGACATGATCACCGGCCTGTACTCGGCCACCGGCGACTCCGTCCCGATCCTGTGCATCACCGGCCAGGCGCCGCGCGCGGTGATCCACAAGGAGGACTTCCAGGCGGTCGACATCGCCGCGATCGCCGGTCCTGTGACCAAGGCCGCCACCACCGTGCTGGAGGCCGCGCAGGTGCCGGGCGTCTTCCAGCAGGCGTTCCACCTGATGCGGTCCGGCCGGCCGGGACCGGTGCTGATCGACCTGCCGATCGACGTGCAGCAGACCGAGATCGAGTTCGACCCGGAGACCTACCGGCCGCTGCCGGTGTGGAAGCCCACCGCCTCGCGGGCGCAGATCGAGAAGGCGCTGTCGTACCTGCTGGCGTCCGAGCGCCCGCTGATCGTGGCCGGCGGCGGCGTCATCAACGCCGACGCCTGCGACCTGCTGGTGGAGTTCGCCGAGATCACCGGCACCCCGGTGGTGCCCACCCTGATGGGCTGGGGCGCCATCCCCGACGACCACCGGCTCAACGCCGGCATGGTCGGCCTGCAGACCTCCCACCGCTACGGCAACGCGACGTTCCTGGAGTCCGACTTCGTGCTCGGCATCGGCAACCGCTGGGCCAACCGCCACACCGGCTACCGGCTGGACGTCTACCGGCGGGGCCGCACCTTCGTGCACGTGGACATCGAGCCCACCCAGCTCGGCAGGATCTTCCCGCCGGACTACGGGATCGCCTCCGACGCGGCGGCCGCGCTGGAGCTGTTCGTCGAGGTCGCCCGCGAGCTGCGGGACCAGGGCCGGCTGCCGGACCGCTCGGCGTGGATCGCGGCGCACCTGCGGCGCAAGGGCACCCTGCACCGCCGCACCCACTTCGACGACATCCCGATCAAGCCGCAGCGGGTCTACGAGGAGATGAACCGCGCCTTCGGCCCGGAGACCCGCTACGTCACCACGATCGGCCTGTCACAGATCGCCGGCGCCCAGATGCTGCACGTCTACCGGCCGCGGCACTGGATCAACTGCGGCCAGGCGGGCCCGCTCGGCTGGACGGTGCCGGCCGCGCTCGGCGTCGCCACCGCCGACCCCGGGGCCCGGGTGGTGGCGCTGTCCGGGGACTACGACTTCCAGTTCATGCTGGAGGAGCTGGCGGTCGGCGCGCAGCACCGCATCCCGTACGTGCACGTCCTGGTCAACAACAGCTACCTGGGGCTGATCCGGCAGGCGCAGCGGGGCCTGGACATCGACTACCAGGTGAACCTGGAGTTCGAGAACCTCAACTCGCCGGAGATCGGCGTCTACGGCGTGGACCACGTCAAGGTCGCCGAGGGGCTGGGCTGCAAGGCGATCCGGGTGACCGACCCGGCCGGGCTGGGCGCGGCCTTCGAGCAGGCCGGGAAGCTGGCCGCCGAGCACCGGGTGCCGGTGGTGGTCGAGGTGATCCTGGAGCGGATCACCGACATCTCGATGTCCACCACCGCGGACATCTCCGACGTCACGGAGTTCGAGGAGACGGCCACCGAGCCGGGCCACGCACCGACCGCGATCATCCCGCTGGGCTCATCCGCCGCCTGATCCGGCGACGCCGCGGGCGAACTCCTCCCGCAGCTCCACCTTGCGGACCTTGCCGCTGACCGTCATCGGGAAGGCGTCGAGGATCCGCAGGTGGCGCGGCACCTTGTAGTGCGCGAGCCGGCCGCCGCAGAAGTCCTCGACCTCCCGCAGCGTCGGCGGGTCGGCCGGGTCGCGCGGGATCACGCAGGCCAGGATCTCCTCGCCGTACCGGGCGTCCGGCACCCCGACGACCTGCACGTCGGAGATCTTGGGATGAGTGTAGAGGAACTCCTCGACCTCCCGCGGGTAGACGTTCTCGCCGCCGCGGATGATCATGTCCTTGATCCGGCCGACGATGGCGAGGTAGCCGTCGTCGCGCATCACCGCGAGGTCTCCGGTGTGCATCCAGCGGCCGGCGTCCACCGCCTCGGCCGTGCGCTCCGGCTCGTCCCAGTAGCCCAGCATCACCGAGTAGCCGCGGGTGCACAGTTCACCCGCGGTACCCCGCTCCACGGTGACGCCGCTCGTAGGGTCCACCACCTTCACCTCGATGTGCGGCAGCACCGCGCCGACGGTCTCGGTGCGGTGTTCGAGGTCGTCGTCGCGGCGGGTCTGGGTGGACACCGGCGAGGTCTCGGTCATGCCGTAGCAGATGGACACCTCGGCCATGTGCATCTCGGCCATCACCCGCTTCATCACCTCGACCGGGCACGGCGATCCGGCCATGATGCCGGTGCGCAGGCTGGACAGGTCGTAGCCGGCGAAGTCGGGCAGGCCCAGCTCGGCGATGAACATCGTCGGCACCCCGTACAGCGAGGTGCAGCGCTCCTGCTGGACCGCGCGCAGCGTCGCGGCAGGGTCGAACGCCGGGGCGGGGATGACGATGCAGGAACCGTGCGAGGTGGCGCCGAGGTTGCCCATCACCATGCCGAAGCAGTGGTAGAAGGGCACCGGCAGGCATATCCGGTCCTGCTCGGTGTAGCCGACCGTGCCGCCCACGAAGTAGCCGTTGTTGAGGATGTTGTGGTGCGACAGGGTCGCGCCCTTGGGGAAGCCGGTGGTGCCCGAGGTGTACTGGATGTTCACCGGCTCGTCGCAGCTGAGCGCCGCCTCGGCGGCGGCCAGGAAGCCCTCCGGCAACTCCTCGCCCGCGGCCGCCAGTTCGTCCCACGACGGGTCCCCGATGTGGATGACCTCGCGCAACCGCGGGCAGCGCGGCCGTACTTCGGCGGCCATCGCCCGGTAGTCGCTGGTGCGGTACGCGGTGGAGGCGATCAGCACCCCGATGCCGGCCTGGTTGAGCACGAACTCCAGCTCGTGCAGCCGGTAGGCCGGGTTGATGTTCACCATGATCGCGCCGAGCCGCGCGGTGGCGTACTGCACGAGCACCCACTCCGGGCAGTTCAGCGCCCAGATGCCCACCCGGTCGCCCTTGCGGACGCCGTGGGCGGCAAGGCCGCGCGCCACCCGGTCGACGTCGCGGCCGAACTCCGCGTAGGTCCACCGCCGTCCGCTGGGCACGTCGACCAGCGCGTCGCGGTCGGGGTGCGCGGCGATCGCCCGGTCCAGGTTGCGGCCGACGGTGTCGCCGAGCAGCGGGTCGCCGCCGGCGCCGTGCGCGTACGACGGCGGGGCGGGTGGCGCGGTGTCGGGGCTCACCTGTAGTCCTCCTCGTGGAACTCTCGGCTGCCGTCGTGCATGGTCGCCTCGCGCAGTTCGATCCGGCGGATCTTGCCGGACACCGTCTTGGGCAGCGCGGCGAACTCCAGCCGTCTGATCCGCTTGTACGGCGCCAGCGCCGCCCGCGAGTGCGCGAAGATCGCCTTGGCGGTCCCACCGTCCGGCTCCCAGCCCTCGGCGAGCACCACGTACGCCTTCGGCACCGACAGCCGCAGTTCGTCCGGCGCGGGCACCACCGCGGCCTCGGCGACGGCCTCGTGCTCCAGCAGCGCGCTCTCCAGCTCGAACGGCGAGATCTTGTAGTCGGAGGACTTGAAGACGTCGTCGGACCGGCCGATGTACGTGATCCAGCCGTCGGCGTCGCGGCGGCCGATGTCGCCGGTGCGGTAGTAGCCGCCGCCCATCGCCTCCGCGGTGCGCCGCGGGTCGCCCGCGTAGCCGGCCATCAGGCCGACCGGGCGGGCCGCCAGGTCCAGGCTGATCTCGCCCTCGTCGGCGGGACGCCCGGTCAGCGGGTCGAGCAGCACCACCTCGTAGCCGGGGGTGGGGCGGCCCATCGAACCGGGCCGCACCTGCTGGCCGGGGGTGTTGGCGACCTGCACGGCGGTCTCGGTCTGCCCGAAGCCGTCCCTGACCACCACGCCCCACTGCCGCCGCACGTGCTCGACGACCTCGGGGTTCAGCGGTTCGCCGGCCGCCACCACCTCGCGCGGCGGCGTGCGCAGCCCGCTCAGGTCGGCCTGGATGAGCATCCGCCAGACCGTGGGGGGCGCGCAGAAGCTGGTGACGCCGGCCCGGTCCATCGCGGCCATCAGCCGGGCCGCGTCGAAGCGGGTGTAGTTGTGCACGAACACCGTGGCCTCGGCGTTCCACGGCGCGAACAGGCTCGACCAGGCGTGCTTGGCCCAGCCGGGCGAGGAGATGTTGAGGTGCACGTCGCCCGGCCGCAGCCCGATCCAGTACATCGTGGCGAGGTGCCCGACCGGGTACGAGACGTGGGTGTGCTCCACCAGTTTGGGCAGCGCGGTGGTGCCGGAGGTGAAGTACAGCATCAGCGGATCATCCGATCGGGTGGGACCGTCGGGCGTGAAGTCGGGGGCGGCCGCGTACGCGTCCTCGTAGCGGAGCCAGCCGGCGGCGTCCGCGCCCACGCCCGCCTCCGCGCCCACGCCCGCCTCCGCGCCTGCGTCCCCTTCCGCGGCGCCGACCGCGATCCGGGTGTAGTCCCCGGGCACCTCGGCGAACTTGCCGGTGTCTGCGGCCCGTACCACCGCGTGCCGGGCCTGGCCGCGGTCGACGCGGTCGCGCAGGTCGGCCGGGCCGAGCAGCGGCGTGGCCGGGATGACCACCGCCCGCAGCTTCATCGCGGCCAGCGCGGTCTCCCACTGCTCCACCTGGTTGCCGAGCATGACCAGCACCCGGTCGCCGGCCCGCACCCCTTGTGCGCGCAGCCAGTTGGCGACGCGGGAGGTGCGCTCGCTCATCTCACGGAAGGTGATCCGGGTCTGGGCGCCGTCCTCCTCGACGATCCACAGCGCGGGGCGGCCGCCGGTGTCCGGGTCCGCGGCGATCACGTCGAACCAGTCCAGCGCCCAGTTGAAGTGCTCGGGACGGGGCCAGCGGAAGCCCTCGCGAGCCGCCGTATAGTCCTCACGATGCCGCAGCAGGAGGTCCCGGGCGGCGCGGAATGCCCCGGTCGCATCGGATGCCGCCATATGTCCTCCTCGTAACGGACTCCTGGATCAGGACTCCTGAGTAGCATCGTGCGCGAGTGACGTGGGTCTCACTACCCCCGGAAGGGGGTGAGGGGGTGGAGCCGGTGGACGGCGGGCGCGGAGATGCGGTCGAGGTGCGGGCGGCCCTGCTGCGGATGCGCAGGTCGGGCCTGCTGCCGGTGGCGTTCGGCGGCCTGGTCCCCGGCGCCGGTCCGCAACAGGGCTACGGCGCCCGGCACTTCAGCATCAGCGAGCTGTCGGGCACCGGCACCGACTCGCTGCGCGGGCTGGCGATCACCACCGGCAACGGACTCGGCGGCAAGGCGCTGGCGATGGGACGCCCGTACACCGTCACGGATTACCGGACCTCCCGGGTGATCAGCCACGAGTACGACACCGCGGTCGCCGCGGAGGGCCTGCGCTCGGTGCTGGCGGTGCCGATCGTCGTGCACCGCCGGGTGCGCGGGGTGCTCTACGGGGCGCTGCGCCAGACCTTCGCGCTCGGCGACCGCCCGCTGACCGTGGCGCTGGACGCGGCGCGCGAGCTGGAGCAGGCGCTCGCCGTCCGCGACGAGGCGCAGCGGCTGCTGTCCTACGCCCAGCCGCCGACCTCCGCCAGCACGGACCCGCGGGCCTGGGAGGAGGTCCGGGAGGCGCACGCGGAGCTGCGCGCGCTGGCCGGCCGCATCCCCGACACGCTGCTGCGGCAGGAGCTGCTCACCGCCTGCGCCCGCCTCGCCACCGCCTCCGCGCCGGCGCACGCCCCGGAGCCCCCGGCCGCGCCCGCCCTGCTGACCCCGCGCGAACTCGACGTGCTCTCCTCCGTGGCCTCCGGCGCCACCAACGCCGCCGCGGCCAGCCGCCTGCGCCTGCGCCCCGAAACCGTCAAGAGCTACCTGCGCTCCGCCATGCGCAAACTCGGCGCCCACACCCGCCTCGAAGCCGTCGTCGCCGCCCGCCGCGCCGGCCTCCTCCCGTAACGCCCCGAGCCGGCGAGGGCGCGAGCCCCTTCCCGGAGGGGCGCGGCGAATGCGAAGGCGCCCGCCCCGCCCCCGGGCCTACGCTCGGCGTCGCACCCCACCGCTGAACCCACCCCCTCACCCCACCCAGCCGGCCCCACCCGAAGGAGAAAACAGGATGTCCCCCGACAGACTGGCCGGCTTCGCCGCCATGTCCCTCCTCCTCGTCCTGATCCCCGGCCCCAGCGTGCTGTTCGTGCTCGGGCGTGCGCTGGCGCACGGGAGGCGCACGGCGCTGGGCAGCGTGCTGGGCAACGCGGCCGGCGCGTACGTCCTCGTCGCACTCGTCTCGCTGGGCCTCGGCGAGGTCGTCTCCCGCTCCGTCGCGCTCTTCACCGCGGTGAAGCTGGCCGGCGCGGCGTACCTCGTGCTGCTCGGCGTGCGGGCGTGGCGCCACCGCGGCGCGCTCAGCCTCGCCGCCGTGCCGGAGGCGGACGGCGCCGCGGGGGAAACGGCCCGCCGCGGCGACCTGCGCACCCTGCGCGAGGGTTTCGTCGTCGGGGTGACCAACCCCAAGACGATGGTCTTCTTCGCGGCCGTGCTGCCGCAGTTCGTGGACCGGGACGCGGCCGCGCACGGCGGTGTGTGGACGAGCGTGCACGGGCAGATGCTGCTGCTCGGACTGGTCTTCACGGTCATCGCGCTGGTCTGCGACAGCATGTGGGCGGTGGGCGCCTCGGCGGCCCGCGCCTGGTTCGCCCGCTCGCCGCGCCGGATGGCGGCGGTCGGCGGCACCGGCGGCCTGGCCATGATCGGCCTCGGCGTGACGGTCGCGGTCACCGGCCGCACCGACGCCTAGCCCCGGTCCAGCGCCCCCGCCCCCGGCCGCGACCACCGGCCGCAAGCCCGGCCCGCGGGCGCACCACGCCCGTGGGAGGGGACGCCGCGGGCGGCGCGCGGGGTTGAGCCCGTGGGTGTGTGAGGAGTCGCACAGGGCCGTGCCGAACGAAACGTTTGCGTTTCGATAGGACGAGTCATACGGTCAGTGGAGTACGAAACCGTTTCGTTCGCGCGGGCGGTTTCGCAGGTTCCGAGGCAACCGTCCCACCCAGGAGTCCGTCCCATGTCGACTCAGTCACCGGCCGACACCCCCGTCGGCGCCCCCGTCGAGCAAGTCCAGGCTCCACCCGCGGAGAAGACCGCGGGCGGCGAGCGCGCCAACCACCGCTGGTGGGTGCTCGGCGTCATCGCCATCGCCCAGCTCATGGTGGTCCTCGACGCGACCGTCGTGAACATCGCGCTGCCGTCCGCACAGAAGGCGCTCGACTTCAGCGACGGCAACCGGCAGTGGATCGTCACCGCCTACTCCCTCGCCTTCGGGTCGCTGCTGCTGCTCGGCGGCCGGCTCGCCGACCTGATCGGCCGGAAGATCGTCTTCCTGACCGGCGTGGTCGGTTTCGCCGGCGCCTCCGCACTGGCCGGCGCCGCGCAGAACTTCGACGTACTGGTCTCCGGCCGCGCGCTGCAGGGCCTGTTCGGCGCGATGCTCGCGCCCGCCGCGCTCTCGCTGCTCAACACGACGTTCACCGACGCCAAGGAGCGCGCCAAGGCGTTCGGCATCTACGGCGCCATCGCGGGCGCGGGCGGCGGCATCGGCCTGCTGCTCGGCGGCGTGCTCACCGAGCACCTCAGCTGGCGCTGGACGCTCTACGTCAACCTGATCTTCGCCGTCATCGCCTTCGTCGGCGGCATGACGCTGCTGCGCAAGGGCGCCCCGGCCGAGCGGCCCAAGCTCGACATCCCCGGCACGGTCCTGGTCACCACCGGCCTGTTCGGCATCGTCTACGGCTTCTCGAACGCCGAGACCCACCACTGGGGCTCCCCGCTGACCTGGGGCTTCCTGCTCCTGGGCGGGGTGCTGGTGGCCGCCTTCACCTGGTGGCAGACCCGTACGGCGCACCCGCTGCTGCCGCTGCGCGTGCTGGTCGACCGCAACCGCGGCGCGTCCTTCGCGGTCCTGGGCATCGCCGGCGTGGGGCTGTTCGGCGTCTTCCTCTTCCTCACCTACTACCTCCAGCTGTCGCTGCACTACACGCCGGTCAAGACCGGTCTGGGCTTCCTGCCGATGATCGGCGCGCTCATGGTCTCGGCGCAGCTGGCCACCAACACGCTGGTGCCCCGGTTCGGCCCGAAGCCGATCGTGCCGCTGGGCATGGGGCTCGCGACGGTCGGCATGGCCTGGCTGACCGCGCTGGACGGCAGCAGCTCCTACGCGGCCAACGTGCTGCCGCCGCTGATCGTGATCGGCCTGGGCATCGGCCTGGCGATGCCGACCGCGATGAGCGTGGCCACCGCCGGGATCGACCCGCGGGACGCCGGTGTGGCCTCCGCGGGCGTGAACACCATGCAGCAGGTGGGCGGTTCGATCGGCACCGCGCTGCTGAACACGCTGGCCGCGACCGCCGCCGCCACCTACGTGCACAGCCACGGCAGCACGCCGGCGGTCCTCGCCCAGGCCCAGCTGCACAGCTACTCCACCGCCTACTGGTGGTCGGCCGGGTTCTTCGCGTTCGGCACGGTGCTCGCCCTGCTGATGTACCGCAGGGGCGTGCCCGAGCAGATCGCCGAAGGCGACGCGGCGGCCGTCCACATGTGACGGGCCCCGCGGGCTCCCTGACCCCCCGCCGCTCTTGAGCGGAGAGCGTACGGGGCGGGGGCCGGCAGGCCGGGTCATCGTGGGGACGGGACACCCGGCCGTCACCGGCCCCCTCAGGACAGCCGCCCCGTCGGTGCGCGACCCCCGTGCGCACCGGCGGGGCGGCTGTCCGTGCGCGCGCGGGCGGGGCGCGCGGTGGCGCGCGACGGTCATGCGGGTGCTTTTGGCGTCCTCCCCCAGCCGCGTCACGCGTCCGGCGGGTGCCGGCGCGGCAGGCTGCTGGGCAGCGCACTCCGGCGTCCCACCGCAGCCGTACCCCGCGGCGCCCGCCCTACGGCGCCCGACCGCACCCCCGAGAGGCCCCCATGAACCGCCGTCGCCGTACCGCTCCCCTGCTGCGCGTCCTGGTCCGCGTACCCGGCTGCCTCGTCCTCGCCTCCGGCCTGGTGCTGGGCGCCGCGGGCGCGGGGGCGGCCGCACCGGGCTGGGGTGAGCCCCTCTGGCCGCGCACCGTGCTCACCGCGGGCGACGCGGACGGTACGGGCAGCGCGGGCGGCACGGGCAGCGCGGGCGGTGCGCCGGTGCCGCCCAGCGCCGACGACCGCGGCGGCGCGGTGCTCGACGGCCGGGTGACGCCGGTCGACACGCAGGTCGACGAGGACGAGAACGGCGACTTCACGCTCAGCGTGACCAACACCGGCACGGTCACCGCGCAGGACGTGCGGGTGCTGCTGGACGACGCGACGGTGGACAACCCGGTCGGCTCGCCCGACGGCCGCTGCCTGAGCCGGCTCGACGCGCAGTCGCCCGCCGACCTGTGGTGCGAGCTGGGCGACGTGGCGCCGCTGCAGACGGTGTCCGTGCAGGTGCACGCCTTCATGAACCAGTGCGTGTGGCTGGACCCCGACGGCGGCTCCCAGCGCGCCCCCGCCTTCCGCTGGCGGGTCGGCTACGTCGACGGCGGCCGCGCGCTGACCATCGCCGGGCCGACGCCGCGCTGGAGCTGCTCGCTCTAGGGTCTCTCCGGGCGCGGGCCGCCGCTCGCACGCGACGCCTGTGACGTCCGCGCGCGGCGCCCCGCGGGGGCGGGGAGATACCGTGGGCGCATGCACGTGAGCCAGCACCAGCCGTCCACCGGGCCAGAGCCGGCCGCGGGCGCCTCCCGGCGGTCGCTGTACGTGCCGGTCAGACGGGGGCCCGCCGGGTCGGTGATCCGGTTGTGGCGGACGCCCTTCGGCACGCGCACGGCGGTGGCGTTCACCAGCGACCGCAGGCTGCGCTCGGTGCTGGGACCCACCCAGGCATGGATCCGCCTGTCCGAGGCGGCGCTGCGCCGGATGGCCGAGCCGCTGGGGGCCGTGCGTCTGACGGTCGACCCGGTGCTCACCGCGCGGCCTCCGGCCGCCTGGTCACGCGAGAGCGCCGCGCCCGCGCCGCAGGCCGGCGCGACGGAAACCGCTGAAGCCGAGGGCGAGGCGACCGGGGCCCCCGGCTCCGGCACCAGTGGCGCCGAGGCGCCGGAGACCGGGACGTACGGGCGCGACGCGGCGCCCGCCGCGCCGTAGCCCGCAGGCCGGCGGCACAGGCCACGGGTCACAGGTCACAGGTCACGGTCCACCGGACGGGTGCGGACGGGTCACCCGGCCGGCTGGACGTCGCCGACCATGAGCGCGGGGCGGCCGCCGCGCGCGGCGAAGTCGCCCGGCGGGATGCCGGGGTGGTGGCCGTCGCGCGCCGGGGAGTCCGACGCGGCGGCAGCGGCGGCGTCGCCGAGGGCCAGCCGGGAGACGATCCGGTAGCGGTCGCCGCGGTAGACGGAGTGCACGTACTCGACGGGGCATCCGGTGTCGTCCCTGGTGAGCCGCTCGAAGAGCAGCGCGGGCGACAGCACCGGCACGCCGATCAGCCGCGCCTCCTCCTCGTTGGTGACGGTGGGCTCGATGGACTGCACGGCTTCGTGCACCCGCACCCCGTACCGCTCGCGCAGCACGTCGTAGAAGTCGCCGGACTCCATGTCCGCCGCGGCGAGACCCGGCACGAGGGCGGCGGGCACGTGCAGGTACTCGATGGCCATCGGCTCGCCGTCGACGAGCCGCAGCCGGGCGATGTACCGGACCTCGGCGGCCGGCGAGACGTGCAGTCTGCGGCCGACCCGGGCGCCGGCCCGCACGGTGGTGAACTCCAGCACCTGGCTCGCCCAGACGCCCGCGGCGCGCGGGAGCCGGTGGGCGTCGCGGTCCGGGGCGAGTTCCTGGGTGATCTTCGCGCGGGCGACGAACATGCCGCGGCCGTGCTCGCGCACCAGCAGCCCGTTGGTGACCAGTTCGTCCACCGCCGAGCGCAACGTCGGCCGGGAGACGCCGAGCCGGTCGCAGAGCGCGCGCTCGGAGGGGATCGCGTCGCCGGGGGCGCGTGACTCGACCAGCTCCATGAGGTGGTCGCGGACGCGCTCGCGTTTCAGCGCGGAGCGCGGCGGCTCACTGGTCATGTGGTAAGTCCCTTTCCCTGACGTACTGTCCCGCTCCCAGGCTAACCAGATGCTGACCACCGCGCCAAGGCCGTCCGGGCCCGCCGAGCGCCCACGGGACCGAATACCGGCAACAGCAGTCCCTGCGGAGCCTCTTGACGCGACCAGTGGTCTATGCCACCTTCTCTTACCAGTGGTAGACCAGTTGCCAAGTGGTAAGTTCCGCCGCTCCGCCACGAGGCGACATCTCCGTACGACCCGGACCGCGTCAGCGCCCCACCCGGACCCAGGAGACCCCGTCGTGATCATCCCCCGACCCACCCGGCTCGTCCGCCTGCCCGGCACCTTCACCTTCGACGCGAGCACCGCGCTGACGGCCGGTCCCGGCGCCGCCGGAGCCGCGCGGCTGCTGCGCACGCTGCTGCGGCCGGCCACCGGGCTGCCGCTTCCGGACGCCCCCGGCGGGGCGGTGGTGCTCGCCCTGGACCCCGCGCTCGCGGGGGCGGCGGGAGCGGCCCAGGGCCGGGGCGGCGGCCTGGGCGAGGAGGGGTACGAGCTGACGGTGGGGCCCGACGCCGTGCTGCTGCGGGCCGCCCGGCCGGCCGGCCTGCTGCACGGCGTGCAGACCATCCGCCAACTGCTGCCCGCCGAGGCCCTGTCGGCGCACCCGGTGGCCGGCGTGCCGTGGCGGATGCCGTGTGTGCGGATCAGCGACGCGCCGCGGTTCGGCTGGCGCGGCACGATGCTCGACGTGGCCCGGCACTTCCAGCCGGTGTCCTTCCTGCGCCGCTTCGTCGACCTGCTGGCCCTGCACAAGCTGAACGTGCTCCACCTGCACCTCACCGACGACCAGGGCTGGCGGATGCCGGTCGCCGCCTACCCCCGGCTCACCGAGGTGGGCGGCGTCCGGTCCCGCTCGATGGCCGGCCGGGCCGGCAGCGGGCTGTACGACTCCGAGCCGCACGGCGGCGCCTACACGGCCGCGGAGCTGCGGGAGTTGACGGTCTACGCGGCCGAGCGGGGCGTCGCCGTGGTGCCCGAGATCGAGATGCCGGGCCACGCGCGGGCCGCCCTCGCGGCGTACCCGGAGCTGGGCAACGTGCCCGGCCGCAAGCTCGACGTGTGGACCGAATGGGGCGTCTGCGAGCAGGTGTTCGGCGTCCACGACGAGGTGCTGGAGTTCTGCCGGACGGTGCTCGGCGAGGTGATGGACGTCTTCCCCTCCCCGTACGTGCACGTGGGCGGCGACGAGTGCCCGGTCACCGAGTGGGAGGCGAGCCCCGAGGCGCGGCGCAGGGCGGACGCGTCGGGACTGCCCGCGGTCAGGGACCTGCACGGCTGGTTCCTGGGGCGGATCGGCGCCTTCCTGCTGGCGGCCGGACGGCGGCCGCTGTGCTGGGCGGAGAACTCGGGTGCGCCGCCGATGGAGTTCACCGTCATGCCGTGGCGGGACGCCGACCACGGGCTGGCCGCCGCCCGGCGCGGCCAGGACGTGGTGATGGCCCCGCACCGCGCGACGTACCTGGACTACCCGCAGTCCGCCGACCCCGGGGAGCCGCTCGGCCAGGCGGGCGAGATCGTCGACCTGGCCGCGGTGCACGCCGCGCAGCCCGCGCCCGCCACCTGGGAGCCGCAGGCCGCGGCCCGGGTGCTGGGCGCCCAGGGGCAGTTGTGGACCGAGTTCGTCCGCACCCCGCGGCAGGCCGAGTACCTCGCCTTCCCCCGGCTGTGCGCGCTCGCCGACCGCACCTGGAACCCGGACGGCGACTGGGCCGCCGACTTCCTGCCCGCGCTGCACGGCCACCGCGCCCGGCTGGCCGCGCTCGGCGTCCACCACGGCCCCGTACCGCCCCCGGAGCCCGCTCTCGCCACGCCGCGGCGGCGCTGAACCCCGCCCGCCGCGGGCCTGTCGCCCCCTGTTCCCGCACGTTCTCCCCGTCCCAGCCAGTCCCCCCGTTCCCCCGGTCCCCCGTTCCTCTCCTCCTGCTCGCACCCGCGACCCCGACCGGCCCGCCATGGCCGGTCACCCCCCACAGAAAGGGATCACCGTGTCAGGAAAGCTCCGCGTTCCCACCCGGGTCCGCACCGCGATGGCGGTGTGCACGGCGGCAGGCCTGGCCTGCGCCGCGCTCACCGCGCTGCCCGCCGCCGCGGCCCAGGACTCGCTGACCGTCCAGTACCGGACCAGCGCATCGGGCGCCACGGCCGACCAGGTCGAGCCGTGGTTCGAGGTCACCGACACCGGCTCCACGTCGGTGCCGCTGAGCCACGTCACCCTGCGCTACTACTTCAAGTCCGACGGTCCTGGCGTCACTTACCGTTTCGCCTGCTCCTGGGCGGTCAAGGGCTGTGCCAACGTCACCGGCACCTTCGGCACCCTGACCAGTCCCACCGCGACCGCCGACCGCTACCTGGAGGTCGGCTTCACCGCCGGCGCGGGTTCGCTCGCGCCCGGCCAGAACACCGGCGACCTGCAACTGCGCTTCTACCGCGCGGACTGGCAGACCATCAACCAGGCCGACGACTACTCCTTCAACGGCGCCCAGACGTCCTACGCGAACTGGCCCAAGGTGACGGTGCAGGACAGCGGCGCCCTCATCTACGGGACCGCGCCGGCCGGCAACGACCCGACTCCGCCCACCACGCCCCCCACCACCCCGCCGACCTCGCCGGGCGGCGGCGGCGACCCCAACGCCCCCACGCTCTTCGACGACTTCAGCTACACCAGCAGCTCCGACCCGGCGGTGCAGCAGCACGGCTGGACGGTCAAGTCCGGCCAGGGCGGCCCCGGCGTGGCGGGCGCGACCTGGTCGCCGGGCGACGTCACCTTCGTCGCGGACGGCTCGGGGAAGGTGATGAACCTGCGGCTGACCACGGACGGCACCGCCGCGGGCACCAAGGAGACCGAGATCCAGACCACCGCGCGGAAGTTCAGGAACGGCACGTACGCGGCCCGGGTGAAGTTCAACGACACCCCGACCGGCGGCCCCGACGGCGACCACGTCAACCAGACGTTCTTCACCTTCACGCCGCTGAACGCGCCGATGGACCCGAACTACAGCGAGCAGGACTTCGAGTACCTGCCCAACGGCGGCTGGGGCGAGACGCAGAACATCATGTACGAGACGTCCTGGGAGACGTACAACCCGGACCCGTGGAACGCCGTCAACACCCACGGCCAGCAGTACGGCAGCCTCGACGGCTGGCACAACCTGCAGATCACCATCGACAACTCGAACATCACCTACTACATCGACGGCCAGCAGGTCGCCCAGCACGGTGAGCCGTACCTGCCGGAGACCCCGCAGTGGATCGACTTCAACCACTGGCTGATCGACCTCGCGGGCCAGACCGGCAGCACCTCGCGCTCGTACAACGAGCAGGTCGACTACGTGTACTTCGTCAAGGACCAGGTGCTCTCGCCCGCGCAGGTGCAGTCCGCGGTGACCGGGCTGCGGGGCGCGGGGACCGCGTTCAAGGACACCGTGCCGTCCAGCTGAGCCGGACAGGTCCCCGCCCGCGGTCTCACCGTGCGGCGGGGACTTTCCGTTATCCGCGAGTCCTGGCACCGTCTCCTGTTCGGGGGCAGAGTGCGGAGCACGGAGCGGAGCGTATGCGAGCGAGCGATCGGGTCGGTCCCGACCCCGCAGTGGTGACCGCGGCGCGGGCGGGTGACGAGCGGGCGCTCGACCTGCTGGTCGGGCAGTGCCTGCCGCTGGTCTACAACATCGTCGGCCGGGCGCTGGACGGCCACGACGACGTCGACGACGTCGTCCAGGAGACGCTGCTGCGGGTGGTGCGCGGGCTCGGCGAGCTGCGCGACCCGGCGGCGTTCCGGTCCTGGCTGGTGGCCATCGCGGTGCGGCAGGTCCGCGACCGTGAGCAGGCCCGCAAGGCCTCCTGGCACCATCGGACCGCGCTCGACGCGGCCGAGCTGATACCCGATCCCGCCTCGGACTTCGCCGCCGTGACGATCCTGCGGCTGGGCCTGACCGACCAGCGCCGGGAGATCGCCGAGGCCACCCGCTGGCTCGACGCGGACGACCGGACGCTGCTCGCGCTGTGGTGGCTGGAGGAGACCGGCGACATCGGCCGCACCGAACTGGCCGACGCGCTCGGCCTGACCCGGCAGCACGCCGCGGTGAAGGTGCAGCGGATGAAGGAGCAGCTGGAGATCTCCCGGACGGTGGTGCGGGCGCTCGGCGCCGCGCGGCCGTGCGCCGGGCTGCGCGAGCTGACCGCCGGCTGGGACGGCGTGCCGAGCCCGCTGTGGCGCAAGCGGTTCGCCCGGCACCTGCGCGGCTGCGAGGAGTGCGGGCGGGCCGGCGCGGTCCTGCTGCCGATGGACCGCCTGCTCAGCGGCCTGCCCCTGCTGCCGGTCCCGGTGCACCTGGCGGCCCGGCACGGCGCCTCGGCACTGCTCGCGCACCCCGCCGTGCCCCCCACCGAGGCCGTGTCCCCCACGGCCGCGCGCACCGCTCCGCGACCTCGCCCCCCGAGGCGGAGCGGTGCGCACCGGGGCGTCCGCCGGCTGCGGCCGCGGCTGCTGCACGGTCCGGTCGCCGGACCCGCGGCCGCGGTGAGCGCGGTGGCGGCGGTGGCCGCGGGCGCGCTGCTCGCGGTGCACCTGACCGCGGACCCGGCCCGGCCCGCCGCGGACGCGGCGCCCGCCACCTCGGCCGCGGCCGCGGCCCCCAGGGTGCCCGCCGCCGCGCCGCCGAGCACCCCGGCGCCGACCACGACGACGCCGAGGCCGACCCGTACGGCCACCCCCACGCCCAGGGCGACCACGCACCGTCCGGCGACCGTCGCGCCGCCGCCCCCGGCGGCCGCCGTCGGCTCGGCCCGCAAGGGCGTCGGCGTCTGGTCCTTCAACGGCGTGAACACCGCCCTGGCCCGCTCCGGCGCCGGCTGGTACTACACCTGGTCCACCGCCCACGACGGCGTCAGCGGTCCCGGATTCGTGCCGATGATCTGGGGCGCGAGCAGCGCGGACGCGGCCTCGCTGGCGCGCGCGAA
The DNA here is from genome assembly GCF_036353415.1 of Actinacidiphila polyblastidii. Classification (NCBI taxonomy): domain Bacteria; kingdom Bacillati; phylum Actinomycetota; class Actinomycetes; order Kitasatosporales; family Streptomycetaceae; genus Actinacidiphila; species Actinacidiphila polyblastidii. The sequence continues at coordinate 177,262 of NZ_JAZEWV010000007.1, read as the reverse complement.
GCAGGCGGGCCCCTATCTGCTGGGGTTCAACGAGCCGGACATGGCGGGGCAGTCGAACATGACGGTCGACCAGGCGCTGTCGCTGTGGCCGTCGTTGATGCGGACCGGCAAGGTGCTGGGCAGCCCCGCGGTGGCCTACGGCGGCGACACCGCGGGCGGCTGGCTGGACCGCTTCATGACCGGGGCGCAGGCGAAGGGCTACCGCGTCGACTTCATCGCCCTGCACTGGTACGGCGGCGACTTCACCACCCCGGACGCGGTGGCGCAGCTCAGGTCGTACCTGGAGGCGGTCCACAACCGCTACCACAAGCCGATCTGGCTCACCGAGTTCGCGCTGATCGACTTCTCCCAGGGCACGCGGTTCCCGACCGACCAGCAGCAGGCGGCGTTCGTCACCGCGGCGGCCAGGATGCTCGACGGCCTGCCGTGGCTGCAGCGCTACGCCTGGTTCGGGCTGCCCGCCAAGGACGACGGCCCCAGCAGCGGCCTCTTCCACAGCGGCCCGGCGGAGACCCCGGCCGGGCGCGCTTTCGAAGCGGCGCGCTGAGCGCCCGTCGACGAGCCGGGGGTGCGACGCGGCGCCCCCGGCTCACCCCGCGCCGAAGCGCACCCGGTGCGCGGCTCCCGGATCTGCGGCCGCGAGCAGCCGCAGCGCCTCGGCCTCCAGCGCGGACCGGTCGGCGGCGCGCAGCCGGGCGAACGGCGTGACGACCACCGCAGCCGCGCCCTTGCCGCGCTCGAACTGCCAGGTGCCGCCGACGAATCCGTCCACCAGGACGGTGCCGCGCACCAGGCCGTTGACGGTGATGACCCGGCTCCTGTGCTCGGCGGCGAGAATCCGGCCGCGGTCCGCGTGGGAGAGCAGCAGGTTGTCGAAGTCGGCGACCAGCCGGGCGCTCACCTCCTGCGCGGGGTCGGCGAGTTCGGCGTCCGGCAGGTCGTACAGCACCCGGCCGTCCTCGGCGGCGTACCGGCGCAGGTCCATCGCGGCGAAGAGCGGCCTCAGACCGGTGAGCCCGCACCACTTCTGCATGTCGGCGGGGGTCGCCGGGCCGAAGGCGGCCAGGTAGCGGCGGACCAGGCCGGCCGGGTCGGGGGCGGCCTGCGGCGCGCCGGTCCACTCCTCCAGCAGGCTGTACACCGGCCCGCCGCCGCGCCCCCAGACCCCGCGGGGCGGCAGCTGCACGAGCGGCAGCCACGAGCGCAGCGCGTTGACCAGGGAGGCCGGGTCGGCGGCGGGGTAGCGCGCGCCCAGCTCGGTGCGCAACTGCGCCGGGGTGCGCGGCTGTTCGCGCAGCAGCCGGCGGCCGTGCCGGACGACGCCGGCCTGGTCGGCGCCGGCCAGGCCCGCGGCCCACTGGGAGCCGCGGAAGGACCGCTCGAACATCGGCTGCAGCCACGGCCGCAGAGCGGCCGCGTCGGCGGCGGTCACCAGGTGCACGGTGTTGCGCATCAGCACCAGCCGGACGAGGCGGCGTTCGGTGAGCAGCGCGCCGAGGCCGGCGAAGTCGAACCCGGCCAGCCGGGTCCACAGGCCCGGGTAGGGGGACAGGGGTGTCTGGGACTGCAGCCCGATCAGGTGCCCGACGGCGTCCTGGGCGCCCATCTCAGCGCGCTCCAGGAGGAGTTGACGGGCGAGCAGGGTGCGGTTGAGGGTGCGCAGGCCCAGCGGCTCGTTGACCATGGTCCTACGGTAGGGCGGATTGCGGACCGTTCCTGTCCGCAGTGCGACGGGTGTCGGCCACCGGGGACCGGGTCGGGCGCAGGGCTCAGGCGGCCGGTGTGCCGATGCGGCGGGCGGTGGCCGGGGGCGCCGGATGGATCGGGGTGTGGGCGCCGGTCAGCGGGGCGCCGGTGCCGCCGTGGCGGTGGGCGACGATCTCCGCGGCGATGGACAGCGCGGTCTCCTCAGGGGTGCGGGCGCCGAGGTCGAGGCCGATCGGGGAGTGCAGCCGGGCCAGGTCGAGGTCCTTCAGGCCGCTCTCGCGCAGCCGGTCAAGGCGCTGCAGATGGGTGCGGCGCGAGCCCATCGCGCCAACGTACGCCACCGGCAGCCGCAGCGCCCGTTCCAGCAGCGGGATGTCGAACTTCGCGTCGTGGGTGAGCACGCACACCGCGGTGCGGCCGTCGATCCGCCCCGCGCGCGTCTCCGCCTCCAGGTAGCGGTGCGGCCAGTCGACGACCACCTCGTCGGCGTCGGGGAAGCGGCGTCCGGTGGCGAAGACCGGCCGGGCGTCGCACACCGTGACCCGGTAGCCGAGGAACTTCCCGGCGCGCACCAGCGCCGCCGCGAAGTCGATCGCGCCGAACACCAGCAGCCGCGGGGGCGGCACGCTGGACTCCACCAGCAGTGTCAGCGGGACCCCGCAGCGGCTGCCGTCGGCGCCGATCTCCACCGTGCCGGTCCGCCCGGCGGCGAGCATCGCGAGGGCCTCGCCCGCGGCCGTACGGTCCCGCTCCGCGTCGCCGAGCGACCCCTCGTGGCGGCCGTCGGGGCCGACCAGCACCGCCCGTCCGAGCAGCTCCTCGGGGCCCTCGGCGATCCTGGCGACGGCGGCGGTGCCGCCGCCGGACGCCGCCGCCAGCGCGTGGACCAGCTCGGGGCGCGCCGCGGGGTCGACCCGCTGCACGAGGAGGTCGATCACGCCGCCGCAGGTCAGGCCGACCGCGAAGGCGTCCTCCTCGGAGTAGCCGAAGCGGGCCCGCACCGTCGCGGGGCCGTCGCCGGACAGCGCCTCGCGGCACAGCTCGTAGACGGCGCCCTCGACGCACCCGCCCGACACGCTGCCGACCGCGGTCCCCTCGCCGTCCACGGCGAGCGCGGCGCCCGGCTGCCGGGGCGCACTGCCGGCGACGGCGACGACGGTGGCCACCGCGAACGGCAGGCCGCGCTCGCACCAGCGGTGCAGCTCTTCGGCGATGTCCAGCATGGCTGATCGACTCCTCGTCAGAGTCCCGGAGGGAACGGACCTGCCCGGCGCGCTACCTGACGCCGAGCCATCCCTCGATGGGGTGCAGGGCGAAGTACGCGGTGAAGACCGCGGTCAGGATCCACAGGAAGACGCCGGGCTCGCGCCACCTGCCCTGCGCGGCCTTGATCGCGGTGTACGACACGACGCCGGCGCCGACGCCCGCGGTGATGGAGTACGTGAAGGGCATCAGCGCCACGGTCATGAAGACCGGGACGGCCACCGCCCGGTCGGACCAGTCGACGTGCCGGGCATTGCTCATCATCATCGCGCCGATCACCACCAGCGCGGCGGCCGCGACCTGGCCGGGCACGATCTGCGCGAGCGGGGTGAGGAACAGGCCGAGCGCGAAGAGCAGTCCGGTCACGACGGAGGACAGGCCGGTCCGCGCGCCCTCGCCGACGCCGGTCGCCGACTCGATGAACACCGTCTGGCCGGAGGCTCCGGCCACGCCGCCGATCGCGCCGCCCGCACCGTCGACGAACAGCGCCCTGGACAGGCCCGGCATCCGGCCGCGCCCGTCGGCCAGCCCGGCCTCGGTGCCGACGCCGATGATGGTGGCCATCGCGTCGAAGAACCCGGCGAGCACCAGGGTGAAGACGATCACGCCGACCGTCATCCCGCCGATCGCGCCCCAGCCGCCGAACTCGACGTGGCCGAAGAGCGAGAAGTCCGGCGCGGAGACCGCGCTGCCCCGGAGCCGGGGCGCGCTGCCGCCCCAGTCGGCCGCGGTGAGGTGGCCGGCGGCGGTGGCGATCACCGAGAGCACGGTGCCGGTGACGATGCCGATCAGGATCGCGCCGGGGACGCCGCGCGCCTGCAGCATGAAGATCAGCAGCAGCGTGACGCAGAACAGCAGCACCGGCCAGCCGGCCAGCCGCCCGTCGGCGCCGAGGGTGACCGGGGCGCTGCCGTGCGGGTCGCCCTTGCCCACGAACCCGGCGTTGACCAGGCCGATCATGGCGATGAACAGGCCGATGCCGATGGTGATGCCGTGCTTGAGGGCGAGCGGGATCGCGTTCATCACGATCTCGCGCAGTCCGGTGACCACCAGCAGCACGATCACGCCGCCGTAGATCACGCACATGCCCATCGCCTGCGGCCAGGTCATGTTCGGCGCGACCTGGGTGGAGATCACCCCGGCGACGCTCAGCCCGGCGGCCAGCGCCAGCGGCACCTTGCCGACGAAGCCCATCAGCAGGGTGGAGACGGCCGCGGCCAGCGCGGTCGCGGTGATCAGCGCGGCGTGGCCGAGCCGGTGGCCGTGCGCGTCGGGGCCCGACAGCAGCAGCGGGTTGAGCAGCAGGATGTAGCACATCGCCATGAAGGTGGTGACGCCGCCGCGGACTTCGCGGGGGACCGTCGAGCCTCGGTCGGAGATGTGGAAGTACCGGTCGAGCCAGGGTCGTGCGGTGGTGGCGGGCGGGCCGCCGGCCGCGTCGTCAGCAGCCGTCCGCTGCTCTACTGGCGTCTGGGTCATGGTGCCGACTCCCAAGGTTCACAGGGGCACCCGCGCGCTCCGCGCGGGATTTGGGATGTGCTGGGCGTGCACGACCCGGGGGACGGCCCGGGTGCGTTGCCCTGTCCGATCCCGGGACGCCGTGGCGGCGTCCCGGGGGCGGGGTTCTTGCGGTGCTGCCGCACCGGCTCCCGCGGCGCTACCGCACGCCGGTCAGGTGCTCGGGCCGGACCGGGGTCCGGTTGAGCTCCAGGCCGGTCGCCGCCCTGATCGCCGCGAGGACGGCCGGGGTGGACGACAGGGTGGGCGCCTCGCCGACGCCGCGCAGCCCGTACGGGGCGTGCTCGTCGGCGAGTTCGAGCACGTCGACCGGGATGGTCGGCGTGTCGAGGATGGTGGGGATCAGGTAGTCGGTGAAGGAGGGGTTGCGGACCTTCGCGGTCTTCGGGTCGACCACGATCTCCTCCATCACCGCGATGCCCAGGCCCTGCGTGGTGCCGCCCTGGATCTGGCCGACCACCGAGAGCGGGTTGAGCGCCTTGCCGACGTCCTGGGCGCAGGCGAGTTCGACGACCTTGACCAGGCCGAGTTCGGTGTCGACCTCGACGACCGCGCGGTGCGCCGCGAAGCTGTACTGCACATGGCCGTTGCCCTGGCCGGTGCGCAGGTCGAACGCCTGGGTCGGCCGGTGCCTGAACTCCAGCTCCAGGTCGACCGACTCGTCCTCCAGCACCTCCGCGATGCCGGCCAGCGCCTCGCCGCCGTCGGTGACCACCTTGCCGCTCTCCAGCAGGAGTTCGGCGGTGGCCCAGGCGGGGTGGTAGGTGCCGAACTTGCGGCGGCCGATGTCGAGCACCTTCTCCCGTACCGCCTCGCAGGTGTTCTTCACCGCGCCGCCGGTCATGTACGTCTGCCGGGAGGCGGAGGTGGAGCCGGCTGAGCCGACCCGGGTGTCGGCGGGCTGGATGGTGACCTGGGCGACGCCCAGTTCGGAGCGGGCGATCTGGGCGTGGACGGTGACGCCGCCCTGCCCGACCTCGGCCATCGCGGTGTGCACGGTGGCCACCGCCTCGCCGTTGATCGCCTCGATCCTGACCCGGGCGGTGGAGTAGTCGTCGAAGCCCTCGGAGAAGCCGACGTTCTTGATGCCGACCGCGTAGCCGACGCCGCGGACCACTCCCTCGCCGTGGGTGGTGTTGGACAGGCCGCCGGGCAGCGCGCGCACGTCGGGGGCGCCGCCGGCCACTTCCCACTGCCGCTCGGGCGGCATCGGCATCGCCTTGACGCGGCGCAGCAGTTCGGCGACAGGCGCGGGCGAGTCGACGGCTTGTCCCGTCGGCATGATCGTGCCCTGCTCCATGGCGTTGAGCTGCCGGAACTCCACCGGGTCCATGCCGAGTTCGGCGGCGACCCGGTCCATCTGCGCCTCGTAGGCGAAGCACGCCTGGACCGCGCCGAAGCCGCGCATCGCGCCGCACGGCGGGTTGTTGGTGTACAGGGCGATCGCCTCGATGTCGACGTCGTCCACCACGTAAGGGCCGACCGACAGGGACGCGGCGTTGCCGACCACCGCGGGCGAGGCGGAGGCGTAGGCGCCGCCGTCCAGCACGATGCGGCACCTGACGTGGGTGAGCTTGCCGTCGCGGGTCGCGCCGTGCTCGTACCGGAGCTTGGCGGGGTGCCGGTGGACGTGGCCGAAGAAGGACTCGAAGCGGTTGTAGACGATCTTCACCGGCTTGCCGGTGCGCAGCGCCAGCAGGCAGCCGTGGATCTGCATCGACAGGTCCTCGCGGCCGCCGAAGGCGCCGCCGACGCCGGAGAGCGTCATCCGCACCTTGCTCTCCGGCAGGCCGAGGACGGGGGCGATCTGCCGCAGGTCCGAGTGCAGCCACTGGGTGGCCACGTACAGGTCGACGCCGCCGTCCTGCGCGGGCACCGCGAGCCCGGACTCCGGGCCGAGGAACGCCTGGTCCTGCATGCCGAAGACGTACTCGCCGGTGACGACCACGTCGGCGCGGGCGGCCGCCGCGGCGGCGTCGCCGCGCACGATCGGCTGGCGGTGCACGATGTTGGGGTGCGGGACGTGGCCGCTGTGGTGGTCGTCGCGGCCCTCGTGCACCAGCAGCGCGCCGGGCGCGGTCGCCGACGCCTCGTCGGTGATGACGAGCAGCTCCTCGTACACGACGCGGATCTTGGCGGCGGCCCTGCGGGCGGTCTCCGGGTGGTCGGCGGCGACCAGGGCGACCGGTTCGCCGTGGTGGCGGACCTTGCCGTGGGCGAGCACCGGGGTGTCCCGGATCTCCAGGCCGTAGTGCTTCACCTCGGTCGGCAGGTCGTCGTGGGTGAGCACGGCGTAGACGCCGGAGGTGGCCAGCGCCTCGCCGGTGTCGATGGAGAGGATCTTCGCGTGGGCGACGGTGCTGCGCAGCGTGTAGCCCCACAGCATGTCCTCGTGCCACAGGTCGGAGGAGTACGCGAACTCCCCGGTGACCTTCAGCACGCCGTCGGGGCGCAGCGTGGACTCGCCGATGCCGCCGCGGGTCACGGCGCCCTGGGTGAGGCTGCTGGGGGCGCGGCCGGGGGCGGTCGCGGCGCGGGGACCGCCGGTGGTCGCGGCGGGCGTCTCGTGGGCCATGGTCACACCGCCTGTTCCGCGCGGGCGGCCGCCAGGCGTACCGCGTCGAGGATCTTCTCGTAGCCGGTGCAGCGGCACAGGTTGCCCGACAGGGCCTCCCGGATGTCGCCGTCGGACGGTTCGGGGTTGCGCTCCAGCAGTTCGTCGGCCGCGACCAGCAGGCCGGGGGTGCAGAAGCCGCACTGCACGGCGCCCGCGTCGACGAACGCCTGCTGGACGGTGGACAGTTCGCCGTTCTCGCCGGCCAGGCCCTCGACCGTGACGACCTGGCGGCCCTCGGCCTGCCCGGCCGCGACCAGGCAGGAGCACACCGGCAGGCCGTCGAGGCGGACCGTGCAGGAGCCGCACTCGCCCTGCTCGCAGGCGTTCTTGGAGCCCGGCAGGCCCATCCGCTCGCGCAGCACGTACAGCAGGGACTCGCCCTCCCAGACGTCGTCCGCCTCCTGCCGGCGGCCGTTGACATCGAAGGTCACGCGCATGTCCTGCTCCTCTCGCCCTGTGCGCTGCCGCGGTACTGCTCCCAGGTCCAGCCGAGGGTGCGGCGGGCCATCACGCCGAGGGCGTGCCTGCGGTACGAGGCGGTGCCCCGCACGTCGTCGATCGGGTTGGCGGCGCCGGCCGCCAGGTCGGCGAACTGCCGCGCCACCGCGGGCGGCACGGCCTTGCCGCTGTCCCACAGCCCGGCGTCGTCCAGCGCCGCGGCCAGGAACTCCTCGGCCGCCTTCGCCCGGATCGGGGTGGGCGCGGCGGAGCCGATCCCGGTGCGCACGGTGCGCTCGTCGGGGTGCAGGGCGAGGCCGAACGCGCAGACCGCGATGACCATCGCGTTGCGGGTGCCGACCTTGGAGAACTGCTGCGGCCCGGTCGCCTTCTTCAGGTGCACGGCGCGGATCAGCTCGTCGGGGGCGAGCGCGTTGCGCTTCACCCCGAGGTAGAAGTCGTCGATCGGGATCATCCGGGTGCCGCGCACCGACTCCGCCTCGACCGCGCCGCCGCCCGCCAGCAGCGCGGGGTGCGCGTCGCCCGCGGGCGAGGCGGTGCCGAGGTTGCCGCCGACCCCGCCGCGGTTGCGGATCTGCGGGGAGGCCACCGTGTGGGAGGCGAGCGCGAGGCCGGGCAGCTCGGTGCGCAGCCGCTCCATGATCCGCGTGTACGGGACGGAGGCGCCCAGCCGCACGGTGTCGCCGGCGACCTCCCACTCCTGGAGCTCGCCGATGCGGTTCAGGTCGAGGAGGTGCTCGGGGCGCCGGTGGTCGAAGTTGATCTCGACCATCACGTCCGTGCCGCCCGCGATGGGCACGGCTGAGGGGTGCTCGGCCTTGGCGGCGAGCGCCTCCTGCCAGCTGGCGGGGCGCAGGAATTCCATGGGGGCTGCTCTCTTCTCGCTTCTCGAATGTCCGGGCTGGTCGGCGTCCGGTGCTCACAGGTCCGGGGATGCGGTTCGGCGTGTCTTCGAGGGGTGTGGAGGACGTCCTCCAGTTGAGCAATGCACGCTGCGTGGCCCCAGTACACGGCGGTACGGCCGTCCGGGTGCAGTCACCGAATGCATGAAGCACCCGGCTGGTCGGCGGACCCGTCTTGTAGATTCCTCTGAAAGGGCCCGTCAGGAAACCTCGCGGCATCCCACCGGCAACACCGGGGGTACCCCGGTCACCGAGACTTCGGCACCACCGGCTCATGGACTTCACGACAAGGCGACGACGATGCGGCTGCGCGCACTGCTGGACACCGAAGCTCTTGGCCTGCGCCTGCTCGGCGGCGCCGACGAGCTGGACCGGACCGTCCGCGGGGTGATGACCACCGACCTGCGCGACCCGAGCCGCTACCTCACCGGCGGCGAGCTGGTGCTGACCGGCCTGTCCTGGCGGCACGGCCCGGCGGACTCCGAACCGTTCGTACGGCTGCTGGCCGCCGCGGGCGTGGCCGCGCTCGCCGCAGGCGAGGCCGAGCTGAGCCCGGTCCCCGAGGACCTCCTCACGGCCTGCGAGCGGCACCGGCTGCCGCTGTTCGCGGTCGACGAGAAGGTCGCTTTCGCGACGGTGACCGAGTACGTGGTCCGGCAGGTGTCGGGTGAGCGGGCCGGCGACCTCGCCGCGGTCGTCGACCGGCACCGGCGGCTGATGTCGGCAGGACCGGCGGGCGGCGGCCCCGACGCGGTGCTCGACCTGCTCGGCAGCGACCTGGACCTGCGCGCCTGGGTGCTGTCCTCGACCGGACGGGAGATCGGCGGCTCAGAGCGCCCGCTGCCCGCCTCCGTACGGGCCGAGCTGGCCGGCGCCCAGCAGGCGGCGTCCAGGACCGGCCGGCCCGCGCCGCACCGGGTCGCCGCCCAGGGCGGCCGCACGTACTCCCTCTTCCCGGTCAGGGCCGGCGCGGCGGACGCCCGGCCGGACGTGCGGGCCACGGTGCTCTCCGACTGGTTCCTCGCGGTGGAGGCGGACGCCCGCGAGTGGCCGGACGAACGGCTCGACCTGCTGCACGGCGTCACCCAGCTGATCGCGGTCGAGCGCGACCGCCGCGACGCGGGCCGCGTGGTCCGCCGCCGGCTGGCCGCGGAGGTCTTCGAGCTGGTCCGCGGCGGCGCGCCGCCCGCCGAGATCGGGGCCAGGCTGCGGGCCGCCGCGCCGGTGCTGGTGCCGGGCGCCGCGGGCGACGAGCCGCGGTGGCAGATCGTGGTGGCCCGGGTCGACTGGGCCGGCGGCGACGTGCCCTCGGGCCCGGTCGCGCAGACGCTGCTGGAGGAGGCGCTGGCCGACCCGGCGGCCGCCGGCCCCGGCGAGGCGGACCGGATAGCGGTGGCCCACGCCGACGACAAGGCGATGGCGCTGGTGCCCCTGCTGCCCGGCCCGCCGGGCCCCGAGGGCGGCCCGGCCGGCCCGGAGCCGCTCGCCGCCGAGCGGCTGCAGGGCGCGCTGCGCGGCCCGCTGTCGCGCGGCCTCGCCGAGGACGGCCGGCTGACGATAGGGGTCAGCGCCGCGGTGCACTCCCCCGACGGGCTGCGCGGCGCCCTGGAGGAGGCGCGGCACGCCCGCCGGGTGGCCGCGGCCCGCCCGGGGCGGGTCTGTGTCGCCGGGCACGAGGAGCTGGCCTCGCACGTGCTGCTGCTGCCGTTCGTGCCGGACGACGTGCGGCGGGCGTTCACCGCGCGGCTGCTCGACCCGCTGCACGCGTACGACCGGCGGCACCGCGCCGAGCTGATCCCGACGCTGGAGGCGTTCCTGGAGTGCGACGGCTCCTGGACCCGGTGCGCGACCCGGCTGCATCTGCACGTCAACACGCTGCGGTACCGGATCGGCCGGATCGAGCAGCTGACCGGCCGGGACCTGTCCCGGCTGGAGGACAAGCTGGACTTCTTCCTGGCGCTGCGGATGAGCTGAGCCGGCGGGGCGCCGGCCGGGCCGCCGCTTGTCCGCTCGTGAAAGTGATCCCGTTCACAAGAAGTGATCTCCGACCCCTTGGCGCGGGGCCCCTGTGCGTGCTGGACTTCGGCCACTGTTCATCACACGGGCTCGACTGCGCGCTTGGGGGAGAACTGTGGCGGATACCGCCCTGTCGGATGCGGTGGTCGGGATACCGGACGTCTGGCGGCTGCGGGCCCGCGGCTGCTGGGCGGAGGCGGCCGCACTCCTCGCGCCGCACTGCGCGCGGGACGCGGGGGCCGCGCTGCGCTGCGCGGAGCTGCTGATCGAGGGGTGCTTCTACCAGCTGGACGGCTGGGGGCCGGCCGAGGACGCGCTCCGCACCGCGGAGGCGATGGCCGCGACCGACGAGGAGCGCGGCGCCGCCGCGTCCGAGCGGGGGTACCTCGCCTACGGCGCGACGCTGTTCTCGGTACGGGACCGGGCGGACGAGGCGAGCAGCGCGTTCGGGCGCAGCGCGGCGCTGCTGTCGCCCGCCTCCCCGGGGCGGCCGCTGCTCGACTTCCGGCGCGGCCTGGTGGCGGAGAACCTCGCGTCGAACCCGGCCGCCGCGAAGGCGGCGTACCGCCGCGCCCACGCGGGGGCCGTCGCCCACGGCGACGTCTTCCTCACCTCCTTCACCTGGCGGCACCTGGCCGGGCTCGCCGCGGCCGAAGGCGACCTCGCCGAGGCGCGGCACGGCTTCGCCGAGTCGCTGCGCATCCGCGTCGCCCTCGGCCACCTGGTCGGCGCCGCCCCCGCCCTCCTCGCCCTCGCCGACGTCTCCTCCGACGAGGAGGCCGCCCCCCTCCGCGCCGAAGCCGCCCGCCTCCACACCCTCCTCGGCGGAATCCCCGCCTGGCTCCCCGTCGCCCTCCCCTGACCTGCCCCGCGCCCCAGCCACCACGGCGCCGCACCCGCGAAACCGGGCGCACCACCCCACGGACGTGGCGCACCCACGTAGCCCCGACGGCAACGGCAACGGCAGCGCCGGGGACTACCGCCAGGCGGAGCCGGAGAAGTGCTCGCGTGCGAGCGACTCCACCGTGCCGACGTCGCCGGCGACCAACGCCTCCAGCAGCACGCCGTGCTCCGTGGCGTCCGCCAGCAGCACGCCCGGCCGCAACCGCGCCGCGGCCCGCGGCTCCGAGCCCGCGCCCGTCTCCGCCCCGACCGCCGGAGGCCACTGCGCGCGCCGGTGCAGCTCGTCCGCGACGGCGACGAGCTGCGCGTTCCCCGACAGCTCAAGGAGCGCCTGGTGGAACCTCCGGTCGGACTCCGCGTACGCGGCCCGGTCGCCGCGCGCAGCCGCGACGACGGTGGCGTCGGCCAGCGGCCGCAGCCCCGCCCAGCGGGACGCCGGCACCGTACGCGCCAGCGACAGCATGACCGGCACCTCCAGCAGCGCCCGGACCTCCGCGAGGTCCGCGAGGTCGCGCGCCGTGCGCGCGCAGATCCGAAAACCCCGGTTCGGCAGCACCTCGACCGCGCCCTCGCGCTCCAGCAGCTGCATCGCCTCACGCACGGGCGTCGCCGACACGCCGTAGCGCCCCGCGAGCGCCGGAGCGGAGTGCACCGACCCGGGGGCCAGCTCACCGCCGACGATCGCCGCGCGCAGCGCCTTGCGCACCTGATCGCGTACGGACAGCCGTATCGGTGCGGCTCGCTCCATCGGTTCCCCCGTTTTCCGCACGTCCCCCGGACACCACCGCCGCCCTGTCACCCGGGTGGCGTACGGCGGTTAGGTTATCCCTCGTTCGAGATCGTTAAGGTAAGCCTTACCATGCCTGCGACCAGCGCCGCCTACGCCCGACTGTCCGCGGTCTTCCCCGGACTGCGGATCACCGCCGCCGCTCCCCCGCCGGACGGCGGCTGGGTGTGCGTGGCCGAACTCGCCCGCGGCGGCCCCGCGCTCGCCGCCTTCGTGGCGGGCGACGCGCGCAGGCTCACCGGCGCGCACGGCGCGCGGCCGCGCCCGGACGTGGCCGCCGCCCTCGCGCTGCACCGCTACCTGTGGCCGGCCTGCCTGCTCTTCACCGTGCCGTGGTTCCTCCACCGCCGGGTGCCCCGGCTGCCGGTCGGCGACGTCGGGTTCCACCCGGCGAGCGGCCGGTTCACCGCGCGGACCCGGACCTTCGCCTGCCTGCCGCAGGACGCGGCGGCGGCGCTGCCCGGCGCCCGTGCGGTCGCCTCGCCCGACGCGCTGCGCGAGGAGCTGCGGGCCGCACTCGACGAGCACCTCACCGCGGTGCTGGCCGGCTTCGCACCTCTGCTGCGGCGCGGTCCGCGCGCCCTGTGGCGGTCCGCGCACGACGAGATCACCGAAGGCCTCTGGTACATCGGGCGGTTGCTGGGCGAGGAGGACCGGGCAGTCGCCGAGCTGTCCCAACTGCTGCCCGGGAAGGCCCGGTTCGCCGCAGCAGGACCCGCCGGGCCGGCCGCGCGCACCGGTTCCGCCGGTCCGGACGCACCGGCTGACGCCGCGTCACGGCCGGCGCGCGAGCGTCTCACGTGCTGTCTCTTCTACACCGTCAGCCCCTCGGGCACCTGCGCGGGCTGCCCGCGCACCCGCGCGTCCGGCCGAATCCGCAGCCCGGCGTCTGCGGTGTGATCGGTCGCGCTACGATTTCGCTCAACTCAGCCGTTGTGGCACGAGAGTTCGATGCGCGACGATCCCTACGCGTGCTCTTGCGCCATAACGTCTGCACGTACCCGCGCTCTTCGCGATGATGTCGGTCGTAAGCCGTCCCGCGGCCCGAGCGCGACGGAAGCGACACGAGGAATCCGCACATGAGAATGACCGACATATCGCTGGACTGGACGATCTCGGCCGCCATCGGCCTGATCGTCCTCGCGGCCTGCGTCCTCGTGGTCCGCAACCGCCGCACGTCCGGCTCGGCCGCCGCGACCGACTCCTGGGAGCGCAGCGAGGAGCGCCGCCGCCGCAAGGAGGCGGTCTACGGCAGCGCGTCGTACGTGCTGCTGTTCTGCTGCGCCGCGGTGGCCGCCGCGCTCTCCTTCCACGGGCTCGTCGGCTTCGGCCGGGAGAACCTGAACCTGGCGGGCGGCTGGGAGTACCTGGTGCCGTTCGGCCTGGACGGCGCCGCGATGTTCTGCTCGGTGCTCGCGGTGCGCGAGGCGAGCCACGGCGACGCGGCGCTCGGCTCGCGGATGCTGGTGTGGCTCTTCGCCGGTGCGGCGGCCTGGTTCAACTGGGTGCACGCGCCGCGCGGCGTCGACCACGCGGGCGCCCCGCAGTTCTTCGCCGGCATGTCGCTGTCCGCCGCGGTGCTCTTCGACCGTGCGCTGAAGCAGACCCGCCGGGCGGCGCTGCGCGAACAGGGCCTGGTGCCGCGGCCGTTGCCGCAGATCCGGATGGTCCGCTGGCTGCGGGCGCCGCGCGAGACGTACGGCGCCTGGTCGCTGATGCTGCTGGAGGGCGTGCGCTCGCTGGACGAGGCGGTCGAGGAGGTCCGCGAGGACCGGCGGCAGCGCGAGCAGAACACCCTGCGCCGCCGCGACCACGACCGGATGGAGCGGGCCAAGATCAAGGCGCTGAGCAGGCAGCACAGGACCTGGCCGCGCGGCGGCCGCGGCGGCCGCCAGGTGGAGCTGCCCTCGGCGAGTGCGGCCGGCGGCGGCCAGACCGCATCGGAGCCTGCCATAGGGCCGTCGGCCGCGCTGCCCGCCGGTGAGCTGCCGGTACGGGCCCGTCCCGCGCTCCAGCCGGTGCGCGAGGAGGCGTCCCGCGGGGCGGCCGCGGACGAGGTCAAGGCGTCGTCGTCCACCGTCGACCTGACGGCCGAGGACGACACCATGACGCTGCCCCGGCTGGACTCGCTGGAGCGCAAGCTCGCCGAGATGGAGCGGCAGTTCGGCTGAGCCGCGGCAGGGCCGGCAGAGACGGCGCGGCGGCGTGACCGCCGGGGACCAGGTGTCCCCGGCGGTCACGCCGTTCCGGTGTTGAGCTCGAACCAGACGACCTTGCCGCTGCCGTGCGGCTGCGCGCCCCACGCGTCGGCGAGCGCCTGCACGAGCAGCAGCCCGCGGCCCGAGGTGCCGTGCTCCCCCGCCTGCGCCGCGGCCGCCTCCCGCTGGGCGGTGTCGGCGCCCGGGCGTCTGGCGAGCGAGTCGTGCACCTCCACGCGCAGCCGCCTCGGCGTCCGGACGGCGGCCGACTCCGGTGCGGGAGGGTCCTGCTGCTCCTGCCACGCCGCGTCCGCGCCCGCGGTGAGCGTCGCGGTGAGGACGGCGCCGCCGGTGGTGTGCTGCAGCGCGTTGGTGACGAGTTCCGTGGTGAGCAGTTCCGCGGTGTCGGTCAGCGCCGGGATTCCCCAGCGACGCAGTGACTCGCGCAGCAGTCTGCGCGTCTCGGCCACGGCGGGTAGGTCGGCCTGCTGGACGGTGTGCCGTAACCGGTGCCCCGTGATATCCGTCTTCTTCCCCCGATCGAGTGCACTTCCTTTCTCCTGCCGTTAGGCATGCCCACCTCGATTGCGTCCAGTCATGCCCAGGCGAAGTCTTGGCGCACTCCGCTATACCTCCGATGTATGTGCTGCCGGAACCCTTGACACCGCCCCTACCGACGGCCACTGTGTGCCCCGTCAACCCCCCTCGCACACAGGGCGGTTGGGCTGCCATGGCAAGTATCCCGTCGTATCCCCCACTGCCTCGGGAGGGGCTGTGCACGTTCCGCGTCACTTCACGGGATTCCAGGGAACTCCAGGAATCCGACGATTCATCCGACCACCTGCCGCCGCGGTGACCGCACTGCTGGCCGCCGGCCTGCTCGTACCCGCCGCCGCGCCGCCCGCCGCGGCGGCCACCCCCACCACGGCGTGGCAGGGCGGCGGCTTCCACGTGGACACCCCCGACGTGATCCGCCGCTCCGACATCGTGCTCGGCAAGGCGAACACGGCCGCCGCCCAGTCGCTGCCGCTCGGCAACGGCTCGCTGGGCGTGGCCGCCTGGGGCGCGGGCGGCTTCACCGCACAGCTCAACCGGGCGGACACGCTGCCCGGCCGCAAGTCCCCCGGCCAGGTGCAGATTCCGGGCCTGGCGACGCTCACCGGCGCGAGCGACTTCAAGGGCGCGCTGGACGTCTACACCGGCGTGCTCACCGAGTCCGGCGGCGGCATGACGCTCAAGGCCTGGGTGTCGGCCACCAAGGACGAACTGGTCGTCGACGTCACCGGCGCCGACCCGAACTCCCAGCAGAGCGCGACGGTCGGCCTGTGGTCGGGCCGCAGTCCGAAGGCCGCCGCGTCCGGCGCGATCGGCACCCTGGCCGAGACCTGGGTGGACAACCAGGAGGCGGGCTCCTCCGGCCGCACCTTCGGCTCGCTCGCGGCCCTGACGGCCGGCGGCCGCAACGTCGCCGCACAGGTCGTCAACTCCACCCAGGTGAAGGTGAACTTCACGCCGAACACCGACGGCTCGTACCGGGTCGTCGTCGGCGCGCCCACCTGGACCGGCGGGGACGCGGCCGGGACCGCCTCCGGCCTGCTCGGTTCGGACGCGAGCGCCGCGGAGTCCGCGCTGCTCGGCACGCAGCAGTCGTGGTGGGCCAACTACTGGGCCAACAGCGGTGTCCTTGAGGCCAGTTCGGCGGACGGCTCGGCGCAGTACATGGAGAGCCTGCGCACCCTGTACCTGTTCATGGAGGCCGCCTCGATGCGCGGCGCGATCCCGGGCAGCCAGGCGGGCGTCGCCGACATGTTCAACTTCGGCCAGGACCACCAGAACTGGACGCCCTCCGCGACCTGGCTGTGGAACCTGCGCACCCAGATCTCGGCGAACATGAGCAGCGGCAACTTCGCGCTCAACATCCCGATCTTCAACCTCTACCAGAACAACCTGGCCGCCATCGAGGCGTGGACCAAGCAGCAGATGGGCGGCCTGTCCGGCGCCTGCGTGCCGGAGGTCATGCGGTTCAACGGCAACGGCGGCGACCCCGGGGCCGGCGCCAACGCGGCCTGCAGCCAGCCCGGCAGCCCCAACTGGAACGCCCTGGACATCACGTCGGGAGCCGAGATCAGCCTCTACGCGTGGCAGCAGTACCAGGACACCGGCGACCTCAACTTCCTCCGCACGTACTACCCGTTGATGCGGGAGTCGGCCACCTTCCTGCTCGCCTACCAGAAGGTCGGCTCCGACGGGAAGCTGCACGCGGTCGCCAACGCGCACGAGACGCAGTGGGCGGTACAGGACCCGACGACCGACCTGGCGGCCGACGCCGCGCTCTTCCCGGTCGTCGTGCAGGCCGCGAAGCTGCTCGGCTCCGACTCCGCGCTGCAGTCCCAGCTGACCACCGCGCAGGGCCAGATACCGGCCTGGGCGCGTACCGACTACGGCCGCACCCAGGTGCTGGCGCCGTCCGCGGACGCCTCGGGCAGCGACATCATCGGCTACTCCTACCAGCCCACCGCGCAGATCAGGAACAGCGAGAACATCGACCTGGAACCGGTCTGGCCGTACAACCTCGTCACCGACGACCCCGGCAGCCTGCACGACCTGGCGGTGCGCAGCTACAACCACCGCGCGGTCACCGGCGGCAACGACTGGAGCATGGACGCGATCGACGCGGCCAGGCTCGGCCTGGCCAGCGAGGTCGCGGCCCGCCTGGTGTCCATCACCCAGAGCCACCAGGTGTACATCAACGGCCTCGCCGACCTGGGCGCGACGGTCGGCACCGAGGCGTACATCGAGCAGGTCTCCGGCGTCGCCACCGCGCTCGACGAGGCGCTGGTCCAGGACTACGACGGAACCCTGCGCATCGCCCCCGCCTGGCCGTCCGGCTGGGACGTCAGCGGCACGGTCTCGGTGCAGGGCGGGACCAAGGTGGACGTGCAGGTGCAGGGAGGCACCCCGGTCACCGTCGCCATCCAGGCCGGGTCCACCCGCACCCAGCGGGTCCGCAACCCGTGGCCCGGCAAGTCGATCCAGGTCGTCAACGGTTCCGGCAGCGGCACGGTGGTCTCCGCGACCACCGCGGCGACCGTCGACGTGCCGCTCACCGCAGGCCAGTCCTACCTGGTCGAGCAGGTCGCCTCGCCGACCACCGCGCTGCCCTTCGCGCAGGTCTCGGGGACGCCCGCGACCGCCGCCAAGCACCTGGGCACCGTGCAGCTCGGCCTGGACGCCGGCACCTCCTCCGGCGGCACCGGCACGGTGGTCTCGCTGCGGGCCCACGCCAACGGCGACTACGTGACGGCCGACAACGCCGGCGCCTCGCCGCTGATCGCCAACCGCACCGCGATCGGCCAGTGGGAGCAGTTCGACCTGATCGACTCGGGCGACGGCTACGTCAGCCTGCGCGCCCATGCCAACAGCAAGTACGTCACCGCGGACAACGCGGGCGCCGCCCCCCTGCTGGCCAAGGTCGACGCGATCGGCACCTGGGAGCAGTACCAGCTCGTCCACAACGGCGACGGCAGCGTCAGCCTCAAGGCCCGCGTCAACGGCGACTACGTGACCGCGGAGAACGCGGGCGCGGCCGCGCTGATCGCCAACCGCACGGCGATCGGGCCGTGGGAGGAGTTCGACCTCGTCGACGACTGAGGCGCGCACCGGCCACGAGCCGCGGCCCCCCTGCCCGTTCGCCGGGCAGGGGGGCCGCACGCGTACGCAATCCCGGCGCGTGCCGCGCGTGCGGGCCGTCCGGGATCAGGAGTCCCAGACGGTCACGACCGAGCGGTCGTCCGCGTAGCCCTTCACCCGGGTCTGAACGTCCGCGAGGTACGCGGCCAGGCCCGGAATCCGCCCGCCGCCCCAGCGCTCGGCCAGATGACCCGCCAACTCCGGCTCCCCGCGCAGCGGTTCGGCCAAGCCCGCGCTGCACATCACCAGCGCGTCACCCGGCTGCGCGACCGTCGCACGGAACCGGAACGGCGCCGACGCCAGATCCGGCGCGAGGTCGAGGTCCTGCCACGAGCCGTCCCTGATCCTGAACAGCCCGCCCTCCCCCGCCCCGAAGAACAGCCTGATCCGGCACTCGGGGTCGGCGGGCAGCAGCAGGCAGCGCAGCGACGCGGTGTACGTGCCGTCGTCCAGTCCCAGGTCCTCGCCGCGGGCGCGCAGCCGTCCGTAGCAGCGGTCGGTGAGCCGGTGCAGACCGGACTTGAGCGAGCCGCGGCGGGCGGCACGCAGGTCGTCCGCGAGCCGGGCGCGGCTGCGGCCGACCGCGCCGGCGATCCACCGCACCGTGTCCTGCGCGGCGCGGTGCGCGTCGTCGGCCGCGCGGGCGCCGCTGGCCATCGCGAGCAGCAGCAGCGCGTCGTCGCCGCTGCCGAAACGCGCCGTCAGCAGGGCGTCGCGGCGCGGTTGGCCGCGGTAGCGCGCGGAGTCCCCGCGCATCGCCACGCTGCGCAGCGTCATCGCGCCGTAGCGCGCGCCGTCCAGCACCGTGTCGGCGACCAGGCCGTCCAGCCCGTCCGGGTCCGCCTCGGGCCACGCGGTCGGCTCCGCGCCGTACGTCGGCGGCCCGCCGCCCACCACCTCGGGCTCGCGCACCTCCTCCGGTACGTCGGCCGCCGCAACCCACCCCGGCGGCAACTCCGGCGCCCACCGCACCTCGCCCTCCGCGAACCCGGTCTCCCCGCCGGCGGTGACCGCGGCCGCTGCCGGCTCGGGTGCCGGTGCCGGTGCCGGCTCGGGCTCAGGTGCCGGCTCCGGCTCAGGTGCCGGCTCGGGCTCCGGCTCCGGCTCAGCGGTGGGGGGCGTACCCCAGCTCTCCGCCGGGGCGGGGGCGGTCGGCGCGGAGGGACGCGGCGTCACCCACGCGTCCCAGCCCCGCGCGACAGGCGGCGACGCCTCGGACTCGGACCGCTGCTCGTCCGCGTTCTCGTCCAGGTCCGCGGGCGCCTCGGCCCCGCCGAAGGTGGGCGCGGCTGCCCACGGGTCCCACGCCCGCGGCCCCTCAGCCGCCGCATCCACGTCCTCCGGCTCGGCTACGGGCTCGGGCGCCACCACCCGGCTCTCCTCAGCGGGGGGCGCGCCCTCGAAGGTGGGCGATGCCGCCCAGGGGTCCCAGCGCGCAGCCGCAGCCTCCGGCTCGCGCTCCGGCTCCCCGACCTCAGCCTCGTCCGACGCGACGCGCGGCCCCGCGAACGTCGGCGCAGCCGACCACGGGTCCCCCGACCCCGCCGCCACCTCCGGCCCACCCTCGCGCTCCGGCTCCCCGACCTCAGCCTCGGCCGCCTCCGGCGCGGCGTCGCGACCCGACCCCGCCACCTCACCACCCGCCGGCTCGGCCCGCGGCCCCGCGAACGTCGGCGCAGCCGACCACGGGTCCCAGCCGTTCGCCGCGGCGCCGGGGGCGGTCGGGGGCTGGGCCGCGGCCTCGTCGTCGGCAGGAGCGGCACGCTGCTCGACCGGTACGGGCGGGGCGTCCGCGTCGTCCTCGGGCTGCTGCGGCGTCCAAGGCGGCGGCGAGGCGCTGGGCCGGCGGGGAGGCGGCGGGGTGGTCCGGGTCGGGCGCGGCCAGGAAGGCGGCGGGGGCGGCGGGGTGGGCCGCCGCAGGCGCATGGTTCCCTCGCGCGGCGGTGGCGGCGGCGACATCGCGTCGACCGCCGAGTCGAAATGCGCGTCGATGGAGCCGCCGGCCGCGCCCGCGGCCGGCCCGGACCCACCCGGGGCGGCGTCCTCGTCGTACAACTGCCGCCACCAGTCGTCCTCTTGGCTCCCACGCGCGTCGCCCGGCTGACTCATGCCCTTATTGTCCACCGCACGGGCCGCAGGGAAACGCGAAACGCCGGGGCGGGACATGTCCCCCCAGCCGGGGCCGCTCCGGCCACCGCCGTACTCCCGGCCTCGCCGGAGCGATCACGTGCACGGCGCGGATCGCAGTGGCACGCTTGCCCCGCGCCGGGAGAGGATGCCCACGGCGGAAAACCGCCACGGCTCTTTCCCGCCGCCGCAGGCGCGCGTGACCCGGGCCGGTCCTGCGGGCCGCACTGACCAGGGGGTTTCGTTGCTCGGCGCGATCGGACTCGACGAGGTGCAGGAATCCGCCTACCGGGCCCTGGTGGGCCTGGGCGCGGCGGAGCTGGGCGACCTCGCACCGCGGCTCGGGCTCTCCGAGGACGAGGCCGGCCGGGCGCTGCGCCGGCTGGAGGACCACGGCCTCGTGGCCCGCTCGCCCGCCCGCCCCGGGCGCTGGGTCGCCGCGCCGCCGGCCGTCGCGCTGGCCGCGCTGCTCACCCGGCAGCGCCGTGAGCTGGATCAGGCCGAGCTGGCCGCGGCGGTGCTGGCCGCGGAGTTCCGCGCGGAGGCGGCGGAGCCGGCGGTGCACGACCTCGTCGAGGTGGTCACCGGTGCGAACGCCGTCGCCCAGCGCTTCCTGCAGCTTCAGTTCGGCGCGGAGACCGAGGTGTGCGCCCTGGTCACGGACAAGCCGGTGGCCATCAGCGGCATGGAGAACGAGGCCGAGGAGGACGCGGCGCGCCGCGGGGTCGCCTACCGGGTGGTCGTGGAGCGCGAGGTGGTGACGGGACCGCACGGCCTGGCGGAGCTGTCCGCGGCGCTCGGCCGCGAGGAGCGGGTACGGGTGGTGGACCGGGTCCCCACCAAGCTGGTGGTCGCCGACCGCACCCTGGCGATGGTCCCGCTGACCACCCGCGACCGCGCCCGGCCGGCCGCCGTGGTGGTGCACGCGAGCGGGCTGCTGGAGTCCCTGATGGGCCTCTTCGAGGCGGTCTGGCGGCAGGCGATGCCGCTGCGGCTGGACGGCCGGGGCGCCGTCGCCGCGACCTCCCCCGACCAGCCCGACACCACCGACCTGCAGATCCTCTCCCTGCTGCTGGCCGGCCTCACCGACGCTGCGGCCGCCAAGCAGCTCGACCTGGGGCTGCGCACGGTCCAGCGCCGGGTCAGGCGCCTGATGGAGATCGCCCAGGTGAGCACGCGGCTGCAGCTGGGCTGGCAGTCGTACGAACGCGGCTGGGTGGAGCGCGAGAGCCACCCGTGGACGGCTCCGGCAGCCGTGGCGTCACCGCCGGCCGGCCGTGACGCCGTCAGGTGATCGACCCGCGCCGGGCGGCGGGCGCGGCGCGGGTCGGGCAGGGTGGTTTTCATGGGGACCGCAGAGGTGGGCCTGATCGGCGCGGTGATGCTGCTGGGGCTCCTCGGCGTGGCGGCTCCCGGCGTGCCGGGGACCCTGCTGTGCTGGGCGGCCGTGCTGTGGTGGGCCACGCTGCGGCACACCGGCCTGACCTGGGGCGTGCTGGCCGCGGCGACGGGCGTGCTCGCGGTCGGCCAGGTCGTGGTGTGGCTGATGCCGTCCCGCCGGATACGGGACTCGGGGGTGGACTGGCGGACCGTCATGACGGCGACGGGGGTGGCCGTCGTCGGGTTCCTCCTGGTGCCGGTGCTCGGCGCCGTGCTCGGCTTCGTCGGCACTCTCCACGTCCGCGACCGGATGCGCCTCGGCAGCCGTCGCGCCGCCTGGGCGGCCACCCGCCGCACGATGCGGGCGGTCGGCGGGTCCGTACTGGTCGAACTGCTCGCCTGCCTGCTGGTCGCCGGCGCCTGGCTCGGCGCGGTCGTCGCCGGCTGACCCGGGCGCGGTCATCGCCCTCCGACCCGGGCACGCTCATCGCCGGCTGCTCCCCCGGGACGGTCCCCGCCCGCCGGGCCCGGCCCGCCCCTACGGCGGCTCTCAGTCCTCGACGCCCCATCCGAGGATCTTGTACGGCCTGATCCGGATCAGCTCCTTGCTGAGGTGGTCGCCGTACGCGTGCGGCCCGGTCACCTGCTCGGCCACACCGCGGATCTCCACGCCCCGTACCTTCCACGGGCGGACGCTCGCCAGGTCGTCCACGACCAGCGAGACGTAGGGGTCGCCGGCGATGTTGCGCCATTTGCGGGTGCCGCCCATGGCCCAGCCGGCGATGTCGATCGCGCCGTCCTCGCGGAGGAAGAACCCCACCGGGTTGTTCTGCGGCCGGCCCTCGGCGTCCACGGTGGCGAGCCGTGCGAGGCGCTGCCCGCCGAGGTACTCCCGCTCGGGCCCGGTCAGTTCGGTCCTGGGCGCCTTCTCCGGCTGCCCGGGTGTCTGCTGTGTCGTCATACCCCCCACGCTCGCAGGACGCCCGCCGCCGCGCATCGGGCGACGGGACCACCTGCGGGCGGTCATCCGGTCCCGGATCGGGCCTGAAGGCGTAGGACTGCCGCCCGAGACCGGCGCGCCGGGCGGTGAGAGCGCTCTCATAGACGCTTGTCGAGCGGTTACGCTGTGCACAGTCGAGATTCGTCGCCGAATTTCTGTTATCCGCGCGCAGAGGAGCCGTCCGTTGTCCGACCAGAGCTTCGCGTCCCGTCCCACTCTGGAGGCCGTCGCCGCGCGGGCCGGGGTCTCGCGGGCGACCGCGTCGCGGGTGGTCAACGGCAGCGAGGGCGTGCGCGCGGCGCTGGCCGAGCGGGTCAGGCGCGCCGTCGACGAGCTGGGGTACGTGCCGAACCAGGCCGCCCGGACCCTGGTCACCCGGCGCAACGACGCGATCGCCGTGGTCGTCGCGGAACCGGAGACCCGCTTCTTCGCCGACCCCTTCTTCGCCCAGCAGGTCCGCGGCATCAGCAAGGAACTCACCGCGCACGACAACCAGCTGGTGCTGCTGCTGACCGAGGGGGCGGCCGACTACCAGCGGGTGGGCCGCTATCTGGCCGGCGGCCACGTGGACGGCGCGCTGCTCTTCTCGCTGCACGACGACGACTCGCTGCCCATGCTCGCCCGCCGGGCCGGGGTGCCGACGGTGATAGGCGGCAGGCCCGGCTGGTCCGACGCCGACACCCTCTACGTGGACTGCGACAACCGCGGCGGCGCCCGGGACGCGGTGCGCCACCTGCTGGGGCTCGGCCGCCGCCGCATCGCCCACATCGCGGGCCCGCTGGACCAGACGGCCTCGGTCGACCGGCTCGACGGCTTCCGCGACGTCCTGCCCGACAACGACCCGCGGCTGACCGCCGAGGGCGACTTCACGCCCGACGGCGGCGCCAAGGCGATGGCGGCGCTGCTGGAGCGCTGCCCGGACGTGGACGCCGTGTTCGCGGCGTCCGACGTGATGGCCTCGGGCGCGCTGCGGATGCTGCGCACCAGCGGGCGCCGGGTGCCGGAGGACGTGGCGGTGATCGGCTTCGACGACATCGTGTCGGTCTCGGAGTGGACCGACCCGCCGCTGACCACGATCCGTCAGGACATCGAGGAGATGGGCCGGATGATGGCCCGGCTGCTGCTGCGCACCGTCGCGGCGCCGGCCGCGAACGGCACGGAGACTCCCGCGCCCGCGCCGATCGTGACGCCGACCCAACTGGTGCGGAGGGCCTCGGCGTAGGCCGCCGCCGCTCCCCCTCCGCAGCGCCTCCTGAACTCGGTCCCACGATCGGTGGGTTGGAAACACCGGGCAACGGGAACGTCACGAACAGGCAGCGAACGTGAGGGTGCGGTGAAAGCCGCGCGGGAGCGAGGAGGGCTCGGTATGGCCGTGATTCTGGGGATCGTCATCGTCGCGCTCGTGGTCGGAGTCGTCGTCGGCTCCTTCTGGAGCGCCGGCAGCCCGATCGCGCTCCGGCGCCGCCACGGCAGGGGCGACGGCATGGGCTGAGCCCGCGGGCGCGCCGGCCGTACGGCCCGAAGGCCGTACGGCCGGCGCCGGTTGCGCGGGGCCGTCAGTAGACCCGGCGGTGCCCACCGCCTCCGCCGCGCTTGCGCTCGTACATCTCGCGCCCGGCGGCCGAGCGCTGCTTCCACTCGCGCCGCATCTCCGCGCGCAGCCGCTGGTCGGTGCGCGAGGCGATCCAGGCGTTCTCCCGCAGGAGTTTGCGGTAGCTGTCCAGGCGGCGGTGCGACAGCGTGCCGTCCTCCAGCGCGGCCAGCACCGCGCAGCCGGGCTCCGCCTCGTGGGAGCAGTCGTGGAAGCGGCAGTCGCGGGCGAACTCCTCGATCTCGGAGAACACCTGGGCGACGCCGCCCTCGGCGTCCCACAGACCGACGCCGCGCAGCCCCGGGGTGTCGATGAGCACCCCGCCGCCGGGCAGCGCGAGCAGGTCACGCGTGGTCGTGGTGTGCCGGCCCTTGCCGTCGGCGTCCCGGGTGGCCTGCACCTCCTGGACCTCGCTGCCGGTCAGCGCGTTGCTCAAGGTGGACTTGCCGGCGCCCGACTGGCCGAGCAGCACCGAGGTGCCGCCGCCGAGCACGGCGGCGAGCACGTCGAGCCCCTCGCCGCTCGCGGCGCTGGCCACCACGACCTGCACGCCGGGCGCGGCCGCCTCCGCGTCGGCCAGCAGGTGCGTGGTGTCGGCCACGAGGTCGGCCTTGGTGAGCACGACGAGCGGTTCCGCGCCGCTCTCCCAGGCCAGCGAGAGGAAGCGTTCGAGCCGTCCGAGTTCGAGCTCGGCGGCCAGTGACACGCACACCACGACGTGGTCGACGTTGGTGGCGAGCACCTGGCCCTCGGAGCGCTTGGACGAGGTGGACCGGACGAACGCGCTCCTGCGCGGCAGCAGCGTCCGGACGAACCGCGGGTCGACACCCCGCGGGTCCAGCGCCGCCCAGTCCCCGGTGCAGACGATGCGCAGCGGGTCCGACGGCATGACGAGCGCGGTGTCCGCGCGCACGGTGCCGTCCGCGGTGAAGACGTCACACATGTTCCGGTCCACCCGCACGACCCGCCCGGCCACCAGGCCCTGCGCGGCGTACGGCGCGAACTCCGCCTCCCACACGTCGTCCCAGCCATAGGGCACGAGCGCGTGAGAGGAGGCGTCACGGAACGAGAAAGAGGAAGAGAACGACGAAGAAGACGTCGAGGAAGACAAGGGAAACCCTTCGAAAGGGCAGCCCCCGGCACCGCACGCCCCGCGCGCGGAGATGAAGGAGGAAGGAGTCAGCCGGAGACCACGGAGGTGTCACGCACGATCTGCTGAATTCGGGCAGCGCCCGTCACAAAGACAGCCATCGGGTCACACCTCCCACGTCATCTCGACGGCTCGCACCAGCCCCGAACGGGCCCGCGCTCTCGAACACCAGGACCGTAGCGCGCGAGCCCCCCGCCCGCCACCCGTTTTTCTTCGGACGGCACCCACGTCTGCCGCCTGATCGCTCCGGTCCCGCCAGAGGCGCGGGCGGCGGCGTGACGGGCTGCGTCCCGCGTGACCGGTGTGGGACCGGAGCGGGTCGCCCCGCGGTGACGGCATGGCCGCCATGCGGTGACGTCCGGAACGTGGTCTGATGGGAGATGGGCGTCTCCCGCCCGGAGCGTCCGAGCGGATGCACCGGGCGTCGCCGGCTGTGAGGCGGGCCGCAACGGCGTCACCGCGGTATCGCCCGGTCCGTCAGGGATGACCGGCCGCGCCGGCGGCCCGGGAAGATGCGGAGCCGGCATCCGGGCGACAGGGAAAACCACCGGCCGACCGGTCGACTCGCCTCCGCGACCGCAATCCAGCGCCTGAACGAGGCCGCTATGAACCAGCGCCAGCACTTCCACATCGAACACGCCGGACACTCCATAACCGTGGACGTCAGCGGCGGACGCCACCGGGAGGTCGAGCTCCTCGTGGACGGCCGCGAGGTGGGCCACCAGAAGGACAGGAACGCCGACAGGCTCACGCTGTCCGGGCAGTTGCCGGAAGTCCCACCCCAGCCCTTCGCTGTTCGCGTGGACGGGCGGCAGCACCACCGATCCCACCCCCCGACCTGCACGCTTCTGGTCGCTGGAGACGAATTCTCCATTCCCGACCGGACTCCCGCCGAACGTCCGGACCACCGCGCCCGCTGAGCGGAAGCCGACACCACGCACCCCGGTGTTCACATACCACCGTTCGTCAGCGAATCCAGGGCCACCGGCGTTCCAAGGGGGGCCGGTCGCCTGCTTTCTTCGGGACAGGCGCGATATGGGCCTTGATGCGCCGCTCGCGCCGCACTGCCAGGTCCGCGAACGAGCAGGTCGAGAGTCTGCGGCGCCTTCGGGAAGCCGAGACGGACCTGGAGCGCGCCGTCGCGCAGGACATCAGCTTTCGTGCCACCTGCTGGCCGCAGGCGGAGCTGCTGGGGGTGCTGGTACGGGCCATGGTGACCGGCACGTCGCCGCTGGAAGAGAACCCGAACCCGGGCAGCGACGCGGCCGAGCCGTAGGCCGTAGGCCGTAGCCGGGGGCTTCCCTGGGCTCCGCCGGGGACGCTGCGGCGGCGGGTCGGTCCGGTTCCCGGCAGGAGACGATCCGCGTCGGGCAGCCGGCGAGCAGGCCCACGGCCAGGACGCGGCCGCGTGCGCCGGCGCGGCCTCCGTCCACGCGCTCGCGCAGGTCATCGCCATGACGAGAGCGGTTCGCGCATCGGCCGAGGCCGGACCGCCACGGCCGGACCACCACGGCCTGACCGCCGCGCTCTGGCCCGCGGCCTCGGGGAGCGACATCGGGGCCGCAGGTCGCTGCCCGCGCACAGGGCGACCGTGGCCTCGCCACGGCCAAGGCCCCTGCCCGACCCATGAGTCTGGCCTAGGCTGGAGAAATGATCGTCGGGTTATCGGTTCGTCCTGCCGGCGCGCGCTCCCCCGCGGAACGCGCGGCGTGAGACTGCTGTACGGGCACCGGGCGCGGCTGCGCTGGGTCCATCTGATCCTGGGCGGCGCGCTGTTGATGCCGTTCTTCCTGGTCGCCTCCGTGTTCGTGCCGACGTTCACGGGAGGCGGGAGCGTCTTCGAGTCGCTGCCCGCGCAGATCGCCGCCTTCGGCTGCGCGCTGCCGCTCGCCGCGGCGGCCGCTCTGCTGCCTCTCGCCCGCCCGCTGTCGGTGATCGGGGCACGGTCGCTCGGCGGCGTGGACCCGGCGCTGCTGGCCGATGCGCCCGCCCGGTCGTGGGCCGCCCGGGTGCGCACGTCGGTCTGGTTCGTCCTCCATGTCGGGCTCGGGGGGCTCGTCGGCATCTGCGCTCTGGCGCTGCCGAGGCTCGCCCTCGTGCTGATCGTGGTGCGGACTCCGGCGCGGCTGCGCGGCTCCCGACCGCCGCTGCCCCGTGCGTTCCACGGCTGGCGGGTCCTGCTCGCGCCACCCGCGGGGATCACCCTGCTGCTCGCGCTGTCCGCGGGGGCGGCCGTGGCCGGAGCCCTGCTCGCCCGCACCGCGCCCGCGCTTCTCGGGCCGACCCCCGCGGACCGGCTCGCCGCGGTGGAGGCCCGCGCGGCGGATCTCGCGGCCCGCAGCAGGCTCGCCCGCGAGCTGCACGACTCGATCGGGCACACGCTGAGCGCGGTCACCCTGCAGGCGGGCGCCGCGGCCCGGATCCTGGACTCGGACCGGGAGTTCGTCCGAGGGGCGCTCACCTCCATCGAGGAGGCGACGCGGCGCACGGTGGGCGAGCTGGACTCGGTCCTGGGCCTGCTCCGGCAGGACGGGGAGCAGCCGGGATCTTCCACCGGGCCGACCCTGGACGCCCTCGGCGGCTTGCTGGCGCACAGTGGTGCGCCCGTGGCGTACACCGTGAGCGGCGTCCCGGGGCGGGCACCCGACCCGGTGTCACGTGCGGCCTACCGCATCGTGCAGGAAGGGCTCAGCAACGCCCTTCGCCACGGTGGGACCGAACCCGTACGCCTGCATATCGCCTGGGAGGACACCGCGTTGACCATCACGATGCTCAACTCCCTGGTGGACGGGGCGGACGGGGCGGACCGTGCGAAGACGGGGGAGCCGGCGCGGCCGCTGCGCGGAGCCGGCGCCGGAGGGGGGCGGGGCCTGCGGGGGATCGGCGAGAGGGCCGCGCTCCTCGACGGCCGGGCTCACGCCGGGCCGGACGACGGGCGGTGGCGGCTCACCGTGCGGCTGCCGCTGCCGGGCGGCGCCCGGTGATCCGGGTCGTTCTGGCCGACGACGAACACCTGGTGCGCACCGCGTTGCGCGCCATCCTCGACGCCGAGCCCGACATCGAGGTCGTGGGCGACGCCGCGTCCGGCGCCGAAGCGGTCTCCGTGGTCGGGCAGTTGCGGCCCGACGTCGTCCTGATGGACGTCCGGATGCCGCAGATCGACGGGATCCGTGCCACCGAGCAGATCCTCGCGACGCCGGCGGAGCGGCCGCCGCGCGTCCTCGTCGTGACGACCTTCGAGAACGACTCCGCCGTCTACGACGCGCTGCGCGTGGGCGCCGCCGGCTTCCTGCTCAAGCGGGCGGGCGCCGAGGAACTGATCCTGGCGGTGCGCCTGGTCGTGCGCGGCGACTCCGTGCTGTTCCCGGCCGCCGTACGCCGGCTTGCCGCCGAGCACGCGCGGCGCGGCGGTGTGGCCCCGCCCGCGTGGGCGGCCCGCCTGACCGAGCGGGAGTCCGCGGTCCTGCGGCTGCTCGCGGCGGGGCTCACGAACGCGGAGATCGGGGCGAAGCTCGGTGTCGGGGCCGCGACGGCCAAGACCCACGTCGCCGCGGTTCTCGCCAAGACCGGCACCCGCGACCGTACGCAAGCGGTCATCGCCGCGTACGAGTCCGGCTTCATCCGGTTCGGGTGACGGCGCCGCCGGTCAGGGTCTGCGCCGGACATCGCGCCAGGTGACACCGGTGTCGGCGTCGCGTGCTGCTCGGCAGGCGGCCCGAGGAGTCGGCCCGGGAGAAGCCGGCCGAGGACAGGTCGGCGTGGGATGAGGGCCGTCTCCGCCATACGGCGGAGGCGGATCGTCGCCGCGCACGACGTGGGGGCGGCGGCGGTGCCGGAGGGTTGATCGCACGGCAGCGGAGACCTCCTCGGCCGATACACCGGCCCGGGCCGCGGCAGCACCCGATGCCACCCGCACGGAACCGGGAGGCGTCGACAGCCCGCGAGACGCCGGGACGGACACCCACAGAAGAGGAACACCGAAGTGACAGACCTCAAGCGCAGCAGGACACTCGCGGTGCGGATCCTGCCGGTACTGGCAGCGGCCGCTGTCATGGCGGTCACCGCGGTCGCCCCGGCCGACGCGTCACCCGCGCCGGCCCCGGCAGCGGCCGTCGCCTCCGCACACACCGCCCCCCGGGCGGCGGCCGGGATCACACCGCACACCGCCACTCCCTGGACCTTCCAGAACAAGGCCACCCACCGCTGCATCGACGACAGCCCGTCGTTCGGGCTCCGCGCCGTGGCCTGCAACGACACGACCTTCCAGGAATGGACGATCGTCAACCACAGCGGGCAGTGGGAGCTCGTCAACTGGGCGACGCACAAGTGCATCGACGACAGCATGTCGTACGGCCTGCGCTCCCTCGCCTGCAACGACAAGAGCTTCCAGCGCTGGCAGCCGCAGGACTGGACCGCGATCGACGGCACCTACGGGCTCGCCGACGTCGGCACCGGCCGCTACATCGACGACAGCTTCGCCTACCAACTGCGCGCCTACTCCGGCAACGAGGGCGACAACCAGAGCTGGTACCGCCTGTAGCCACCACGGGCCGCGCCCGAGGCACCGGCCGGCGCGCTGGACCGCCGCCGCCCGCCCTCGTCCGTGACCGGGGCCGGGCCGGGCGACCGAGGAGCAGTCCCCGGTGGCCCGGCCCGAACCGCCCGGCCTGACGAGGTCCTGCTCCCCTGCCTGCGCTGGAGCGGGACGGGCAGGTCGTCAGCCGTGGTTCTGGGTGATCTGCTTGTACTCGGTGAAGTCGTCGATGCTGGCCACTCCGCCGAGCCGCCCCAGGCCGCTTGCCTTCCAGCCGCCTTCTTCCGTCTCGACGGCGAGGTTGGCCCAGCTGTTGACGGAGATCAGCCCCGCGTCGAGCCGGCGGGCGACGCGCAGCGGGCGGTCGGCGTCGCGGCTCCACACGCAGGCGCTCAGGCCGTATTCGGTGGCGTTGGCCAGGGCGACGGCTTCGTCCTCGGTGCTGAAGCGCTGAGCCACCTGCACCGGGCCGAAGACCTCCTGCTGGACGATGGGGAGCGAGGAGTCGGTGACCTCCAGCAGGGTGGGGCGGTAGAAGGCGCCGCCGGCCAGGGCGGGGTCGGTGGCCGGTCCGCCCCGGACCAGCGGCTTGGCGCCGGCCGCCAGGGCGTCCTCCACCAGGGCGTCCACGCGGGACACGGACGCCTTGTCGATCATGGGGCCGATCTCACTGGCCGGGTCGGCGGCAGGCCCGGGCCGGACCTGGTCCAGGCGCCGGGCCAGCGCCTCCAGGAAGCGGTCGGCGATCGCGTCGTGCACCAGGACGCGGCTGCCGGTCATGCAGAACTGGCCTGCGAACACCGTGCAGGAGGCCACCACCGTCTCCAGCGCGGTGTCGAAGTCCGCGTCGGCGAAGATCAGGTGCGGGGTCTTGCCGCCGAGTTCGGCGCCGACCCGCTTGAGGGAGGCTGCCGCGTCGGCCAGGATCACCCGTCCGACGGCGGTGCTGCCGGTGTAGCTGATGACCGGGACCCGCGGCGAACCCACCAGGTGGCGGGCTCCCTCACTGCCCGACTCGATGAAGATGTTGACCAGGCCGCGCGGCAGCTCGGCCACGCTCGCGATGATCTCGGACATCACCCGTGCGGTCTGCGCGGCCTGGGCGGGCATCTTGACGACCGCGGCGCAGCCGGCCGCCAGAGCCGGGGCCAGCGAGCGCACCGACAGGTAGGCGGGGGAGTTCCACGGCGTGATGATGCCCGCCACCCCGACCGGCTGGCGGATCGACATCGACTGCTGGCCGGGCTTGGTCCCGGTCACCCGGCCGAAGCTGTGCAGGGCCAGTCCCGCGGCGAAGCGCAGGGCGCGCGGGATGAAGTGGACCTCGTAGGCGGCCTCCCCGCGCAGCTTCCCGTTCTCCAGGCAGAGGGTGTCGATCAGGTCGTCGGTCCGCGCCTCGTAGGCGTCGGCCAGGCGATGCAGCGCGGTGGCGCGCAGCATCGCGTCCTCGCGCCACGCGCCGGTCTCGAAAGCGGCGACGGCGGCCTGGATCGCCGCCTCGGCGACCGCCTTGCCGCCGTCGGTGTAGGTGCCGATCTGCTCCCCGGTCGCGGGATCCGTACTCGGCGATCCCGGGCTCTGGGAGTCGGTCCACTCGCCGTCGATCCAGTGCCGCGCCTGCTGAAGCTGGTGTCCCATGGGTGTGCTCTCCGTTCCGCTGGTCCGGCGTGGGCCGGGTCGGTGGGGGTCGGCCGGTGGAAGCGGCGGTCAGAGCCGCAGCAGCGCTTCGGCGTTCGCGCCGGCGATCTTGCGGCGGTCCGCCTCGCTGATCGGCGCGGTCTCCAGGAACCGGGTGGCGGTGGCCATGTCCTCGAAGGGGTAGTCGGTCCCGAAGAGGATGCGGTCCGCGCCGAGGGCGAGCATGGCGCAGAGCAGCGGCGGGGCGTCGCAGACGCCGCTGGTGGTGATGTACAGGTTGTGCCGCAGGTAGTACGACGGCTTCTCGCGGGCGAGCTCGACGCCGTGGTGGTGGTGGAATCCCCACCGCGAGTCCAGGCGCCACAGCACGTACGGCAGGCCCTCGCCCATGTGACCCAGCAGCAGCTTCGCGTCGGGGAAGTCGTCGAACACGCCGCCGAAGATCAGCCGCAGCACGTGGGAGGCGGTGTCCGTGCCCCAGCTCCACATCGGGCCGATCAGCTCGGGGTGGCCGGACAGGACGTCCGCGCTGTCCACGCCGTTGGCCGGATGCAGGTAGAGCGGCACGTCCAGTGCGGCGGCCTGCTCCCAGACCACCCGCAGACCGGGATCGTCGAGGTACCTGCCCTGGGTGTGCGCGTTGACGAGCGCGCCCTTGAGGCCCAGCTGGCTCACGGCCCGCTCCAGCTCCTTCGCGGCGGCCTGCGGATCCTGCAGGGGCAGCGCGGCGAAGCCGGCGAACCGGGTGGGGTTCGCGGCGATCGCCGAGGCCAGCAGGTCGTTGACGGCGACCGCCTGCCGGACGGCCACGGCCGGGTCGGGCTCGGCCTGGATCCCCGGCGAGTTCAGCGACAGGACCTGGACGTCCAGCCCGGCGGCGTCCATGCCCGGCAGCCGCTCCTCGGTGAGGTCCAGCAGCAGCCGGGACGCCTCCGCCCAACGGGCCGGCTGGGCGATCGAAGCCGAACCCGCGCCGTACGCGGCAAGGCCAGGGGTGACGAAATGCTCTTCTAGGCCGATCGTGCGCATCGCGGCTTCTCTACCCTCGCTATGTTTCACCATTATTCATTGACTTTACGGATGATGGAACTTAGCGTCCCGCATGTCAACAGTGGCGGCAGGAGGAGGTCGGGCGATGTCGACGAACGGATCCAGCGACGTGGCGGCAACCGCGGATGTGGTCGTGGTCGGCTACGGGCCCACAGGAATGGTCACGGCAGCGCTGCTCGGCCGGGCGGGCCACCGGGTGACGGTGCTGGAGCGCTACGACGGGCTCTACAACCTGCCCCGGGCGGCCAGCTTCGACGACGAGACGATGCGGACCTTCGCCCGCCTGGGCATCGCCGACGAACTGCTGCCCAAGGTCCGCGTCCAGCACGCTTACGAATGGACGGGGTCTTCGGGCGAGGTGCTCAGGGAGCAGCGCTTCGAGGACCGGGGGCCGAGCGGCTGGGCGGAGTGGTACATGATGTACCAGCCCGATCTGGAGGACGCGCTGGACGCGGTCTGCCGCGCCCTGCCGGGCGTCGAGGTCCGGCAGGGGTCGCCGGTCGTCGGCATCGAGCAGGACGGCTCCGGCGTCCTGGTCACGGTCGAGGGCGGTGCGACGGTGGCCGCTCGCCATGTGGTCGCCTGCGACGGGGGGAACAGCTTCGTACGTCGCGCCCTGGACATCGGGCAGGACGACTACGGCTTCTCCGAGCCGTGGATGGTGTGCGACTTCCGGCTGCGCCGACCCTCCTCGGTGCCTGCCGCGCGCCAGGTCGGCGATCCGCGGCGGCCCACGTCGATCATCTCGCTGGGCCCTGACCACCACCGCTTCAGCTTCATGCTGGACTCGGTGGACGAGTTCGCGGTCGAGCGCGACCCGGAGCGGGTGTGGGAGCGCGTCGCGCGGTACCTCACTCCCGAGGACGCGGAGCTGATCCGCGTGGCCACCTACACCTTCCGCTCGCGGGTGGCGCACCAGTGGCGCCGCGGCCGCGTCCTGCTGGCCGGGGACGCGGCCCACCAGATGCCCCCCTTCCTCGGCCAGGGCATGTGCTCGGGCGTCCGCGACGCCCAGAACCTCGCGTTCAAGCTCGACCGGGTGCTCAGCGGCTCGGCGGACGCCTCCCTGCTCGACACCTACCAGGCCGAACGTGAGCCGCATGTGCGCACGGTCACCGAGATGGGCATCGAGCTGGGCCGCCTGCAGACCACCAGGGACCCCGCCACGGCCGCCGAGCGCGACCGCAGGCTGCGCGCCGAGCGTGCGGCCGGCCGGGAGCTGAAGAAGATCCGCTTCCCCGCGCTGACCCGTGGCCTGCTGGCCGCGCGGCCGCTGCGCGGCCAGGGCGAACTGTCCCGGCAGGGAGTGGTGGACGACGGCACGGTCCGGGGCCGGTTCGACCAGGTCGTCGGGGACGGATTCGCCTTCCTGGCGACCCCGCAGGTGGTCGCCGGCCTCGGCCCCACCGTGCGGCGGCTGGAGCGAGCCGGGGTCACGGTGGCCGGGATCTCGGCGGAGGGACCGCTGACCGACGTCGACGGCACCTATGCCCGCTGGTTCGCCGAGTCCGGCTGGTCGGCGGTCGCCGTGCGCCCGGACTTCTACGTGTACGGCGCGGCCGGCGGCTCCGTCGATCCGCGGGAACTGGCCGAGGATCTGCTCGGCGCTCTGGGGGCAGACGGCTGCCACGGCCGCGCCCATCAGGGCTGACCTATAGTACGGATCATGGCCGCAGAGGACGTTGACGACGCACGCCAGGGCATCCAGTCCGTCGAGAACGCCATGACGGTGCTGCTCGCGCTGGAGGAGGGCGTGGGGCCGATGAGCCTCACCCAGATCTCGGCGGCGTGCGCGATGGCGCCGAGCAAGGCCCACCGCTACCTGGTCAGTCTCGGCCGGGTCGGGCTGGTGTCCAAGTCGAGGAACTCGGGCCTCTACGACATGGGCCCCTCGATGCGCCGCCTGGGCGCCGAGTCGCTGCGGCGGATGGACGAGGTGGGACTGGCCTCCGAGTACCTCCCGGAGCTTCGGGACCGTACCGGACACGCCGTCAACCTGGCGGTGTGGGGCGACCACGGGCCCGTCATCGTCCGCTGGGACTACGGCTCCCATGCCCTGCCGATCACGGTGCGGGTGGGAGCGACCATGCCGCTGCTCGGCTCGTCGGTCGGGCGGGTCTACCTGGCCCACCTGCCGGCTGCCATCACCGATCCGGTACTGGTGAGCCAGGCCGAGACCGCCGGGCAGGCCGGCCCGGCCGACGGCGACATCGAGACGGTCAAGGCCGCGGTACGCCGCGACGGCTTCGCGGTCACCTCCGGCGGAGTGCTGTCGGGCGTCTCCTCGGTCGCTGCCCCGGTGTTCCCCGCCGTCGGCGCCCTCCCGCTCGTCGTCGCCCTCGCCCTGCCGACCCGCCAGGCCACGGAGCAGACCGTGGCGCGACTGGCGGAGGAGGTGTGCGCGACGGCCGCGGCCATGTCCGCCGAGATCGGCCACCGGAATCCGGCGCCGACGCCGCCCCGCCCGCAGGATTGACGACACCGCCGACGCGCCGCGGCGCAGGTTGAGCGCGTCGACCGGGCAGCAACCGGCGACGCGACAGGATCGCACCGCGACCCGCGGCAGTCCCCCGCGGCCGGGAAGTTCCCGAGGAAGCCATGGAGGGCCGGCCGCCGAGCCCGCAGCGGGCGTGGCCGATCCGCAGCCGCCGCACCGGTGGTGAGGTCCGTGGCGCGGTCGTGTCGAGCAGCGCGCGCCGGGCATCCGCGGCGGGGCCGGAGGGCCTGGCGGCACCGCGTCCGCGGCCTGCGGGGTATCCCGCACCGGCGCCCACCCCAGTACCCGGCGGCCGCCGGACGCCCGGTCCGCTGGGGTCGAGCCCCGGTGCGAACCGCCGCGCCCCGGTGCTGTCCTGTGCCCTGGCAGGTCTCCCTGTCCTCCTGCCGAAGGGAATACAGACCGTCATGTCTCGCGAACTCCCGTCTCCGACCGGCCGCCGTACGTTCCTCAGGGGCGCCGCCGGCGCCCTCGCCGTTCCGGCCGCCGCCGGCCTCGTCGGCGGGCTGGCCGCGCCCGCCCGCGCCGACGACACCGGCCTGCCGGACTACGCGCCGGTGCCGGCCGCCTCGGCCGGCCCCGCCCCGAACGCCGACGGCTACTACGTCGGCCGGATCTCAGGACACCTCCACTGGGTCACCGACACCTACTACCAGGCCATGTTCCTGTCGACCAGGCACGGTGTCGTCCTCGTCGACGCCCCGCCGACCATCGGGCACAACCTGCTGCGCGCGATCGACGACGTCACCCGGGCCAACGGCCGCCCCAGCAAGGTCACCCACCTCGTCTACTCCCACTCGCACGCCGACCACATCGGCGCCGCCGGCCTCTTCGGACCCGGCGTCGAACGCATCTCGCACGTCGCCACGGCCCGCCTGCTGGCCCGCGCGGCCGACCGCAACCGGCCGCTGCCGACCGTCACCTTCCAGGACACGTACCGGCTCGAAGTCGGCGGCGAGACACTGCAGTTGGCCTACCACGGCCCCAACCACTCCCCCGACAACATCTTCGTCTACGCACCCGAGCACGCCACCCTGATGCTGGTCGACGTGCTCTACCCGGGCTGGGTGCCGTTCAAGAACCTCGCCGTCTCCCAGGACATCCCCGACTGGATCAAGGCGCAGAGCATCGCGATGGACTACCCCTGGACGACGTTCGTCGGCGGCCACCTCGGCCGGCTCGGCGTCCGGGCGGACGGCACCCGGCAGATCCAGTACATGAACGATCTCGAAGCCGGCACCCGCGCTGCCATCGACTCCGTCGACCCGAGCCCCTACTTCGCCAAATACAGCGCACAGGGCAACTCGTGGGCCGTCTTCAAGACCTTCCTCGACGCGGTCGCGGACACCGCGGCCGCCCCGGTCGCCGCGAAGTACGCCGGAGTGCTGGCGGCCGCCGACGTCTTCACCAAGGACAACGCCTGGGCCCTGCTGGAATCCCTGCGCATCGACGCGGGCCTCCTCGGGCCCTTCGGCGTCCGGCCGTGAACCGCCGGCACCCTTCGGAGCCCTTCGGAACCGTCAAGTGAGGAAGCCCGCATGACTCCCACCAGCCCAGGGGGCGCTCCCGTGAGCGCGACGGCGCGCCGCACCGTGCTCGTCACCGGCTCCACCTCCGGCATCGGCGAGGCGATCGCCGCCGCCTTCGCCCGCGACGGAGCCGACGTCGTCGTCAACGGCCGCGACCCCGAGCGCACCGAAGCCGCGGCGGAACGCGTCCGCGCCGCCGGCGGACACGGTGAGATCCGCGCCGTCGCCGCCGACGTCAGCTCCGCCGAGGGGGTCCGCGTCCTGACGGACGCCGTGCCCGACGTGGACGTCCTCGTCAACAACGCCGGGATCTTCGGCGCGAGACCCGCGTTCGAGATCACCGACGAGGAATGGGACCTCTACTTCGTCACCAACGTCCTCAGCGGTGTCCGGCTCACCCGCCACCACGCCCCGCGCATGGTGGAGCGCGGGTGGGGCCGCGTCGTCTTCATCAGCAGTGAGTCGGCCATCAGCACCCCCAGGGAAATGATCCACTACGGCACCACGAAGACCGCGCAGCTGGCCGTCGCCCGCGGTTTCGCCCAGGAGGTCGCAGGCACCGGCGTGACGGTCAACACCGTCCTGCCCGGCCCCACCCTCACCCCTGGTGTCGAGGTGTTCATCGCCGACCGCTTCGGCGACGGCGTCCCCTTCGCCGAAGCCGAACGCCGCTTCATCGCCGAGGAGCGCCCCACCTCGCTCCTGGGACGGCTCATCCGCCCCGAAGAGGTC
Organism: Actinacidiphila polyblastidii; assembly: GCF_036353415.1. NCBI lineage: Bacteria > Bacillati > Actinomycetota > Actinomycetes > Kitasatosporales > Streptomycetaceae > Actinacidiphila > Actinacidiphila polyblastidii. The sequence continues at coordinate 139,974 of NZ_JAZEWV010000007.1, read as the reverse complement.
GCCCACCTCGTCCACTACCTCGGCTCGGACGGCGCCTCCGCCACCACGGGCGCCGCACTGCGCGTCGACGGCGGCGTGGTGAACGCCATCATCCCCTGAACTCCGGCCCCCTGGTTCTGCCGGACGGTCTCCGGCCCTGAACCGCTGGGGTGCCACCCCGGTGCGAGAGCCGCCGGACTCCCGGTTTCGTGAGCACGTGTCCGATCCGGACGCCAGGCATCTCCACCCCACCTCACCTCCCCTTCCTTTGGAGCGATCCGTGCGATTCCGCCTTCCCCGATCCCGCCGCCTGCTGGCCGCGACCTGCGCCATGGCCGTCGCCCTCGGCACGACCACACTCACCGCCGCCGCGGCCTCCGACCGCTCCGCGGCCGCGCCCGCCGAGCGGACGCCCGCCGAGCAGATGCCCGCCGGCTTCAGCGAACACCGGACCCAGGTCGCCGGGACCGGCATCGACTACGTGATCGGCGGCCACGGACCCACCCTGGTCCTGATCCACGGCTACCCCCAGACGTGGTACGAGTGGCACGGCATCATGCCCGCACTGGCCCGGCACTACACGGTCATCGCACCCGACCTGCCCGGCGCGGGCCGCAGCGACGCCCCCGCGTCCGGCTACGACAAGAAGACCATGGCCGCGGAGCTGCACGCGGTCCTGGTCTCCCTGGGCAAGGACAAGGACGTCGACATCGTCGGCCACGACATCGGCACCATGGTCGCCTACGCCTACGCCGCCCAGTACCCGCACAGCGTCCGCAAACTCGTGCTCAGCGAGGCTCCGATTCCCGACCGGAGCATCTACACCTTCCCCGCGCTCACGGCCAAGGGACCCGGGGTGTGGAACTTCGGCTTCTTCTCCCTGCAGACCGGCCTGCCGGAAAGCCTCGTCCAGGGCCGCGAACTGACCTGGACGTCCGGCTTCATGCGCGCGATCGCCGTCAGGAAGGACGCCCTCACCCCCGAGGACCTGCAGGTGTTCGCCTCCTACCTGCGCGACCCCGCGCACCTGGCAGCCAGCTTCGCCTGGTTCCGCGCGTTCCCCCAGGACATCGCGGACAACGCGCGGTTCCAGAAGAGGAAGCTGACCATGCCGGTCCTGGCCATCGGCGCCGACGGCAGCCTCGGCGCCGCCGTGCCCAAGCAGGTGCGCCGCTACGCCACCGACGTCACGCCGGTGGTCGTCCGTGACTCCGGCCACTGGATCTACGAGGAGCACCCGAAGGAGATGACCGGACTGCTGCTGGACTTCCTCGGCGGGCGGCGATGACGGCGCCGGTCCACCACACCTCGCGAAGGGAAACGCCATGCCCTACATCACCGTCGGCCGGGAGAACTCCACCGACATCGAGCTGTACTACGAGGACCACGGTGGCGGGCAGCCCGTCGTGCTGATCCACGGCTACCCGCTGGACGGCCACTCCTGGGAGAAGCAGCTCCCCGCCCTGCTCGACGCCGGCCACCGGGTCATCACCTACGACCGGCGCGGCTTCGGCCGCTCGTCGCAGCCGACCACCGGGTACGACTACGACACCTTCGCCGCCGATCTCGACGCGGTGCTGACCGGGCTGGACCTCACCGACGTGGTGCTCGTCGGCTTCTCCATGGGCACCGGGGAGATCTGCCGCTACCTGGGGACCCACGGCTCGCAGCGCGTCGCGAAGGCCGCCTTCCTCGCCTCCCTCGAACCCTTCCTCCTCAAGACCGGCGACAACCCCGACGGTGTGGACCGGTCCGTCTTCGACGGCATCCTGGAAGCGGTCACGAAGGACCGCTACGCCTACTTCACCAGCTTCTACGAGGCGTTCTACAACCTCGACGAGACGCTCGGCGTCCGCATCAGCGACGAGGCGCTCCGGGCGAGCTGGACCGTGGCGGCGGGCGCCTCGGCCCACGCGTCCGTGGCGTGCGTGCCCACCTGGATCACCGACTTCCGCGCGGACGTCGCCACGATCGACGTACCGGCGCTGATCCTGCACGGCTCGGGCGACCGGATCCTGCCGATCGACTCGACGGCGCGGCCCTTCCACGCGCTGCTGCCCGCGGCCGAGTACGTCGAGATCGAGGGCGCGCCGCACGGTCTGCTGTGGACGCACGCCGAGGAGGTCAACGCCGCGCTGCTGGCCTTCCTGGCCGAGTAGGCGCGGACAGCCGCCTGGAGAAGGGCCCCCATCCCCGGCCCGGTGCGGACACTCGCGGCTCCCCCGCCGACGACCCGCACCGGGCCGGACCACCGTCGTCCGGCCGGTGCGCGGCCCGGAGCGACGGCCCTGCGCCGTCCCGGCCCGCACCGCGGCCCGCGCGCCTGCGCTGCGGGCGCCGGCGGCCGACCGACGTCCGTCATGCCCACGGCCGGCCGACTGCGTGCCGGCTGATGTGCCGGCTGATGTGCCGGTGCGCGGCCCGAGCCGCCCGGCACCCGGACGCGCGGGGCAAGTGCAGCATCCGCACAGCACCGGTACACGTTGGGCAAAGGCCCCCGCCCTCCGGCTTTCTACGCTGCGACGTGTCACCGCCCGTCGCGCGGGTTCCGGAGAGGTTGCGCATGCCGTCGTACGCAGCGTCGCGGGAGCCCGTCGCCGAGCCGGCGGGTCCAGGAGTGCGAGCGAGGGAGAAGCCCATGCTGTGGACCGACGTTCGCCCCCCGGCCGGGCCGCCGATGGTCGGCCGGGTCGCGGAGCGCGAGGCGATCGGCAGGCTCCTCGAAGCCGTCCGCGACGGCTTCAGCGGAGTCCTGGTGCTCAACGGCGACGCAGGGGTCGGAAAGTCCCGGCTGCTGGAGTACGCGGCCGAGTCCGCCCAGGACCTGTCGGTCGTCAGGCTGGTCGGTGTGGAGGCCGAGACTCGGCTCGGCTACGCCGCCCTGCACCGGCTCCTTCGGCCCCACCTCGCCCGGGTGCCGGACCTGCCGCAACGTCAGCGGGACGCCCTGAACGCCGTGTTCGGACTGGACGACGCCCCGCCCTCCGACCGCCATCTGGTCGCACTGGCCACGCTGACGCTGCTCTCGGACGCGGCCACGGCGACCCCGATGCTCTTCCTGGTCGACGACGTGCAGTGGCTGGACCGCGAGTCGGCGGAGACCCTCGCCTTCGTCGGCCGGCGCCTGTACGCGGACTGCCTCGGGCTGCTCTTCGCCGGTCGAGAGGGGACCGACGGCCTGGAGGTCTTCGGCGACCTGCCCGCGATGCGGATCGAGGGACTGGCGGACGTGGAGGCCGGCGCGCTGCTGGCCTGCGCCGTGAGCGGGCACCTGGACCAGGCGGTCGCCGAGCGGCTGGTCGCCGGCACCGGGGGCAACGCCCTGGCGCTGCGGGAGCTGGCGGAGAACCTGAGCCCGGAGCAGCTGGCCGGAGTCACCCCGCTGCCGGAACCGCTGCCCGTCAACCGGGAGTTGGAGGCCCACTTCCAGCGGACCGCGGCGCTCCTGCCCGCGGGCACCCGGACCCTGCTGCTCCTCATGGCCATGACGCCGACGGACGACCAGGCGGCGCTGTGGCGGGCGGCCGGGGCCCTGGGGCTTTCCGTCCGGTCCGCCGCGCCCGCGGTCACCGCCGGGATACTGAGCCGCGGGACCACCGCCGCCTTCCGCCACCCGCTGATCCGCTCCGCGGTCCACTCGGCCGCCTCAGCCGAGGAGCGACGCGGCGTCCAGGCGGCGCTCGCCGCCACCAGCGCCCCCGAGCGCCGGGCGTGGCATCTGGCCGAGGCCACCGAGGCGCCGGACGACGAGGTGGCCGCGGAGCTCGAAGCCGCCTCCGCACTGGCCCAGGCGCGGGGCGGATACTCCGAACAGGCACTGGTGCTCACCAGGGCGGCGGAGATGACCGCGCATCCCGGGCGGCGGGCCGAGCGGTATCTGGCGGCCGCGACGGCACACCTCGCCTCCGGCAACCTCCCGGCTGTCCAGCCGCTCCTCGAACTCGCCACTCCGCTGCTGACCGGACCGGTCGCGCGGGTGCGGGCGACAAGGCTGCGAGCGTCCGTGGAGATGTTCTGCTCCCGTCCAGGCGAGGTGCCGGCGATGCTGCTGGACGCCGTGGCCCGCCTCGGCCCCACCGACCCGGCGGCGAGCTGGGACCTGCTGCGCGAGGCGGTGCAGGCCGCGGTCATCGGCGGCCGGATGATCACCGGGACGACCCCCCGTGAGGTGGCGAGGGCCGCCGCGGAGGCATGGCAGGACAGCGCGTCGCCGGCCTGGAGCCCCGATCCGCTGATGGCGGCGATGGCCCGCTCGATGGCCTACGGCTACGCGGCGGGAGCCCCGGCCCTGGCGGCCGCGCTGGCCCGCCTGCGCGACGCCGACGAGCTCCACGGGCAGGACTCGTTCAGCGTCATGATCAGCATCGCGGGCGACGAGCTGTGGGACGTCGAGGCGAAGCGGGAGATCCTCGAGAAGCTGGTCAGGTCGGACCGCGACCGCGGCGCGCTCTACGGGCTCAGCCTGGCGCTGCTCGCCCTCGCCAAGGTGGAGATCTGGAACGGGCGGTTCGCGGCCGCCGAGAGCTTCTACACCGAGTCGCACGACTACATGGCCGCGACGGGGCACTTCCTGTCGGGCGATTTCCACCGGGTCCTGCTGTACGCCTGGACCGGACGGGAGAAGGAGCTGCGGGCCGCGGTCGCGGAGATGCGCGCCCTGGCCGAGAGCCAGCGGACCGGAGTGATGGACCGGTGGGCCGCGCAGGCCCTGGGCATCTTCGAGATCGGCCGCGGGCGCTACCGGGAGGCACTCGACGCCCAGCTCGCGATGTTCGACGGCCACCCGGTGATCCTCGGCGACACCAACCTCGCGGGCATGGTCGAGGCCGGACTGCGGGCCGGCGATCGGGGGGCCGCCGCCCTGGCCATGGACCGCCTGGAAGAGCGCGCTCCGCTGGCCGGGACCCCGTGGGCGCTGGGGCTGCTCGCCCGCTGCCGTGCCCTGATGGCCGACGGCGAGGAGGCCGAGCCGCTGTACCAGGAATCGATCGCGCAGCTGGAGAAGGTCCCGGTGGCGGTGGAACTGGCGTGGTCGCAACTGCTGTTCGGGGAGTGGCTGCGCCGCCGCAAGCGCCGAGCCGACGCCAGGGTCCAGCTGCGGGTCGCGTACGAGTCCTTCGCGTCGTGGGGCGCCGCGCCCTTCGCCGAGCGGGCGAGGGCCGAGCTGCTGGCCACCGGGGAGACCGCACGCAGACGAACGGCCGACACCCTGTCCGACCTCACCCCGCAGGAACGCCACGTGGCGGCCCTGGCCGCCTCGGGGCTCACCAACGCGGAGATCGCCGGCCAGCTGTTCGTCACCACCTCGACCGTGGAGTTCCATCTGAGCAGGGTCTTCCGCAAGCTCGGCATCACCTCGCGCAAGCACATCGCGTCCCGGCTGGACCAGGCCGGCTCGGACGACTGACGGGGTCAGCGGAGCGCCGCGGTCCGCCGGCGGCCGCGGCGTACGACGCATCCGTCAGCGTGCCCGATCCGGCGGGAGCGCCTGCGCGGCGCCGGCCGGTTCACAGCAGTCCCTGCTTCAGGGCGTACGCGACCGCGTGGACCCGGTTGCGCAGGCCGTGCCGCATGATCACCTCGTGGATGACGTATTTCACCGTCCGCTCCGAGTAGTGCAGCTCCGCGGCGATCTCCGCGGTGCTGAACCCCGCGGCGAGCTGTCGCAGGACGGCGATCTCCCTCGATGTGAAGGATCTCGGTCCGTCGCCCGCTTCGGCGGCGGGGTCGTTCCAGCGCCGGGTGCGGATCTGCTCCAGCAGCGAGCCGAGGAGCGGCTGCGGCAGGGACGCGGCGCCGCGGGTGACGACGCACAGCGTGTCGGTGATGTCCGCGAGGGTGGTGCCCTCCCGTGGCATGAAGGCCACGAGTCCCATGGCGACGACGCGGACGAGCTGCTTCGCCGTGGGCGGCTCGGCCACGAGCATCAGCAGCGGGTTGTCGGCCGGGTCGTCCCGGGAGAACCGCTGCATCGAGGTCAGGGTCCTGTCCGTGACCTCTCCGGTGATGACCAGCACGACGTCGGGTCTCTCCTCGGTGTCCGGGGGGAGGACCAGCACCCGGTCGTCGCGTGTCAGATGGGCTTCGACCCCCTGCGCGGTCAGGATGTCCTCCGACAGGACGACGATCTGCACGGTGCGCGACGATCCAGGACCGCGCACCGGGTCGGCCTCCGCGAGAGTGCGGTCTTCTTCGCGTCGCAAGCAACGACCTCCTCGCTTGATGGGGCCACGCCGCCGCGGCGGCTCGCACGGGCGCGGGCCGGGCGCGTCCCGCGCGCTCCGGCGCCGCTTTCTGGATCGTTCAATCAATTATGTGTCCGCACTATTCCGCGCCGCGGAACGGGCCCGGCCTCCACCAGGCCCACCGCTCCTGCCCGCCGGCCGGAGCAGGGGCTCCGGCGGCTCACAGGGCGCCGATCCGCATCGCGTAGGCGACCGCGTGGGTGCGGTTGCGCAGGTTGAGCCGCCGCGTCAGCGCGAAGATGATGTTCTTGATGGTGCGCTCGGAGTAGTTGAGCCTCACCGCTATCTCCGTCGTGTCCAGTCCCTCGGCCAGCAGCCTCAGCACTTCCACCTCGCGGCCCTCGAAACCGCCCGGCAGGATCCCTCCGCCCGGATCGCGCAGCAGCGTGCGCATCTCCTCGACCAGGGACCTGAGCAGCTCCCCCGGCATGTGCGCCCCACCGGCCCGGCTCGACACCACGGCCTCGACGATCTCGGGGAAGCCGGTCCGCGCCCGCGGCAGCACGCTGACGAGACCGTGCCGGACGGCGCGGGCCAGCCGCGGTCCGCTGATGCGGTCGGCGACCAGGACGATCCGCATGTCCGGATTGGAGGAGAGCGCGGACGCCTCCGCCATCCACGTCATGGTCTCCTCGGTCACCTCGTGCGCCAGGATCAGGACCACGTCCGCGCGGTCCGCCTGGTCGACCGGCAGCAGCGTCGTCCCTTCCGACCTGCGCAGAAGGACCTCGGCGCCCTGCAGGGACACCGGATCGGCCGCCCGCACGGCGATCGATGTCGAGGCAGGAGGTCTCTCCTTCAAGGTCACCGCAGGTCCTCCGGGATCGGCGCGACGCGGTCTCCACGCACGATCGCGAAGATGCGGGGGTCCCGGGGCCGCCCCCGCCCCCCGGAACCGCCGCAGGGGCGGTCTCCCGAAGCGGGGTACGCCCGTTCGCCGCCCCGCGTCGGACACCGCCGCGGTCGCGCTCCCGGGGCGACACGCCCCGGGGCTTCCCCGCGCCAGCGCGATGGCATGCCGCACCCGGGCACAATCCCGTACGTGCCCACCGTCGTTCCACGCGACAACGCTTTGGTCGTATCGAGGGACCATACAACCGCCGCGGGCCGTCACCGGGCACGAGAAGTACCCGCATGAGGAGCGTTGCCCTTTCAGGCGGCATGGTTGCTCGATCGACCCTTCGGGGGCCCCGCCGGCACGAAGACGTGAAAAGCTCACGCCGGCCGCGCCCTTGGCGGCGCCTCGGCGGGGCTCACAGGGGCGGGACCGGCCGCGGGCCGCGGCCTGGAGCGGATGATGCCGGACGGGGCGCCGGAGAGCCCCGCGGTGCGGCGCCCGGCCGCGGCCGGGCGCACCGCCCGCCGTGCCTCAGGCGCCGGCGTCCAGAAGGAGGGTCACGAGGTGGTCGATGTCGACGCAGCCGCCTTCGGTGCCCTGCGGCACGAGCGTGTGCACCCGGTCCAGGAAGTCGGCGACGGCCGAGGCCCTGATGTCGAGCGCCGCGGACCCGGCGTGCGATCTGACGACGACGCGCACCGCGGCGCCCCGCGACGAGCGCCGGGGCGACACGAGGACGGCTCCTTCCCCCACGGGTCGGCTCGTTCCCTCCCGCAGGAGATCCAGCGCGAAGATCCAGTCGATCGTCCCCGTCGAGGGGGTCCCGATCGACAGGAGTACGGCGTAGGGGTCCGAACGCCGATAGTGGAGACTGGCGGGCAGCGAGACCTGTGGCTCCCCTCCCACGAGCACCTGCACGACGAGGTCACACGTGACCTTCGATTCCGCGGCTCTTGACGACGGTTGATCCATGTCCTACCCGTTCAGCAAGGTCTGAGGGACGGCAGCTCTTCTGCGAACGACCCTAGGACTGCCCGCGGCGGACCTTTTGCCGGGCGATGTACGGAAGGTTGTCCAGGAGAGAACCGGGCGCCACGGGCCGGCCGAGGCCGGCGGTCCTCGGGTCCCTGCGGGGCGCCGGCGGTTCATCCGGGCGGTCCACCGGTGCCGCGCTCCCGGCAGCAGCGCGCATTCCCGTCCAACTCCGGCATCGTGTGCGAATATCCTGTGGCCGTACGAGCGTGATCGCCGAGCAGGGTTCGTCGTCCTCGGCGTCCGGCGGGTGGGGGTCCCCCGAGCCGGCTCGGGCGCGCGGGGACGAGGCACAGGGGGTGGGTCGGGTGACCGACGTGGACGGTGTGGAATTCGGGGCGCTGCTCAGGCGGTTGCGCCTGGAGGCGTCGCTGACGATCGAGGCGCTGGCTGACGCCTCGGGCGTCAGCGGCCGCGGCATCGGCGACCTGGAGCGGGGACGCCGGGCAACTCCGCAGCGGGGAACGGTCGCCGCTCTGGCGAACGGACTGAACCTGCGCGAGGCGGAGCGGGAGCAACTGCTCGCCGCGGCCCGGATCGGCCGCAATCCCCGCCAGGGCCGCGCCGACGTGCGCGCCTTCCCGCGGGGCATCGACGACTTCGTCGGCCGGGAGCACGAGCTGACCCGACTGGCCGCGCTGGCCGGGCAGGCGTCCCTCGGCCGGTCACAGGTGGTGGCGGTGTCCGGGCCTCCGGGAACCGGGAAGACCACCTTGGCGCTGCAGGCCGCCCGTGAGCTGGCGGAGCACTTCCCCGACGGCCAACTGGTCCTCGACCTGCGCGGCATGGACGACGAGCCGCGCAGCCCGGCGGAGCTGACGCTGCGGGTGCTCAAGGCCGTCGGGGTGTCCGACCGGGACCTCGCCAAGGCCGGCCCGCAAGGCCACCCGGAGCTCTACCGGCAGGCGCTGGCCGGGCGTCGCTACCTGCTGGTACTGGACAACGCCCGGGACGAGGCCCAGGTCCGCCCCCTCCTACCGAGCTCCGGTGCGGTGATGGTGCTGATCACCAGCCGGAGGATGCTCACCGGTCTGGAGGACGTCGAACGCCTGCCCATCGGCGAACTCTCCCCTGCCGACGCCGGAATCTTCCTGACCGGTGTGATCGGCCGGGACCGCGCGGCCACGGACCCCCGCGCGCTCGCCGAGGTCGCCCTGCGCTGCGCCTACCTGCCCCTCGCGCTGCGCGTGGCGGGCAACTGGCTGGCGACGCGCACCGGCTGGACCGTACGCCGGCTGGCCGACCGGCTGGCTCTGCAAGAGCGCCGTCTCGACACCCTCGCCGCCGGCGACATCCGCGTCTCGGCGGCCTTCGACCTGTCGTACCGGCAGCTCACCCCGAACGCCGCCCGGCTCTTCCGCCTCCTCGCCCTGGTCGACGGTCCGGATGTCGGCGTCGCGGGCAGCGCCCAACTCACCGGGCAGGAGTTCTTCGACGTCGAGGACACCCTGGAGGAGCTGGTCGAGACCGGGCTGCTGGGCTCCGACCAGGATCGCTACCGTCTCCACGACCTGCTGCGGCTGTACGCCCGCGACCGGCTGACGGCGGAGGAACCCGAGGAGGTGGCCGCGGCCGCCCGGTCCGCGATGCACGGCTGGCTGCTGGAGACCGCGGTCGTGGCCGGGCGGTGGTTCGATCCCGACTTCGGCACCCCGGGTCCCGCGTGGCGGGGAACCGTTCCGCTGTCCACCGCGGACCAGGCCCGCCAATGGCTGCAGGCCGAGGGCAGCAACTGGCTCGCGGCCCTGCGGGCCGCCGCCGCCCAGGGGGACCACGCCACCGTGGTCGAGGTCGCGGAGGCGCTCCACTGGTTCTCCGACCAGTGGATCTTCTGGGGACACTGGCCCGAGGTCTGCGCCACTGCCGCCGACAGCGCGCACGCACTGGGCGATCCCCGCCTCGAAGCCACCCACCTGAACCTCCACGCCTGGGCGCTGCTGATCTGCGAAGGCCGCCACCACGACAGCATGGACCGGTCGGCGGCGGCGCTCGAAGCGGCCCTGCGGGCCGGCGATGTTCCCCAACAGGCCTGGTCCCACAGCTATACGGCCTGGGCGCTCAGCCAGCTCGCCGACTTCTCCGCGGCGGCGCCGCACAACCGCGAGGCGGCTCGGCTGTTCGAAGCGGCGGGAGACCTGCACGGGACCCTGCACGCCATGTGCAGTCACGCCGACACCCTGCTGCGCGCGGGGCGTTACGAGGAGTCCATCGCCGAGCACCTCCGTACGCTCGCCTTCCTCGATCAGGCGGGGGACGGCATCGAACCCCACAGCGCGGCCTTCAACCGCACCAACGCGCAGACGTCGGTCGGCCAGGCCCACACCCTCCTCAAGAACTGGGAGGAGGCCGCCGAACACCTGCGGACCGCGGTGGGCCTCGCCCGCGCGAGGGCCAATCCGGGGCTCGAGAGCCGCGCGTTGATCCATCTCGCCGAGGCCCTGCTCGGCGGCGGGCACCGGGAGCAGGCCGAGGAGGTCTACACCCAGTGCCTCGACCTCGGGAGTTCCGCCAACCCGCAGCACCTGGCGACCGCCCAGGAGCGGCTGGCCGAGCTCGGTCACCGGTGAGCCCCGGGCGCGCCGGTCACGGGGCCTGCCGCAACGTGAAGTCACCGGGAGTCGAACGCCCCTTGGCCAGCTTCACCCGGGTCGTCGCCGAGGCGTAGCCCTCCCTCGACACGGTCACGGTGAGCGGGCCGCCGCGGGCGTCGAGCCACAGGGCGAAGGTGCCGTCCGGTGCGGTCGTCACCGTATGGCTCGCCGTCCTGCCGTCGAGCCGGACGGCGGCCCCCGCGAGGGGCGCGGTCCCGCCGGCGCCGTCGTCGCCGAGCACGGTGCCGGCGTACCGGCCCCATCCCTTGGGCGGTTTGACGGTCATCGTCACGGGGATCGCGGCGACGTGGTAGGGCGTGTCGGTGCTGACGCCCAACTGCGCGAGGTAGTCGCCCGGTCCGGTGACCTCGGAGACCGTGGCGTCCAGGGAGACGGTGACCGTGGCGGTGGCCCCCGGGCTCAGTGTCGCCTGCTGTCCGTGCAGGTCGAGCCAGGTGACGTCGTCCGTACGGTCGCCCTGGTCGTATCCGGGCAGCACGCTGGCGGTGGCGACCGGCGGCAGGAGGCCGGAGGTGCCGCGTCTGCCTCCGACGCTGTAGAAGCCGGGAGCCGCACCGCCGCGGTAGACCGCGCTCGCGGCGTTGGGCAGCGCCGTCCAGGCGCCGGCCTGCGGGTCGTAGGCGAAGCCCCTGTTGGTGACACCGGCCGCCGCCCTGCCGCCGATGGTGAGAAGCCGGCCGTTCGCTGCCGTGTGGGCCGATCCCCACAGCGCGAGGGGCATGTCAGCGATCCGCGACCAGGCGTCGGTCACCGGGTCGTAGGCGTAGGCGTGCTTCGTGATACCGCTGTCGGTGTTGCCGCCGGCGCAGTAGAGCACGTCGGCGATCTCGCCGCAGGCGGTCCAGGAGATGGTCTCGGGGTACGAGGCCATCGCCGACCAGGTGTCGGTGCGCGGGTCGTAGGCGTACACGTCCGTGGTGAGGCAGGAGTCCTTGGCGCATCCGCCGACGACGTACAGCCTGCCGTCCACGACCGCGCTGCCGGAGGCCGCGTAGGGCCTGGGTGAGGGCGCCCCGGTGGTCCAGGTGTCGGAGGCCGGGTCGTATATCTCCAGGGTGGCGTCGGGTGTGCCGTCGGTGCGCCATCCGCCGACGGCGTAGAACTTGCCGCCGATGAATCCTCCGGCCGGCGCGTCGCGGCCGTCGGTCGCCGCAGCCAGTTGCGACCAGGTGTCGGTGCCCGAGTCGTAGGCGTACAGATCCGAGGTGTAGGTGGTGCCGTCGTACCCGAAGGCGGAGTAGAGCCGGCCGCCGTCCGCGGCGACCGCGCTGTCCATGACGGGCGACGGCAGGTCCGCCACCGGCTGCCAGGCGTCGCCCCCGGCCGGGGGCGACGGCCCGGTCCCGGCGGGGCCGGGGCTGCTGAGTCGCTCGGTGACGGTGAAGGTGGCGGGAGCCCGGCCGGTGTTCTTCACCGTCAGCTTCTTCGTGGCCGCGCCGTCCCACGGCAGGGTCTTCTCCACCGCTGCCGACGTGAGGGAGAGCCTTCCCGCCTGGAGACCGCGGTCGACCCGGGCCACTCCGTCCGGCGCCACGCGCGCCGTCCCGGTCCCGGAGGCGAACCTGCTCTTGGTGATCGTGAAGGACCGCCTGCCGGGAGGGTCGGAGAAGAACCAGTAGAAGCCGTCGTCCAGCTGCGGATCGCTCGGAGTGGCCACCGTCAGGCCCGTCTGCCCGGCGTCGTCGGCGTCGCGAACGGTCGCACCGAGGACGCCGGCACCGGTGTTGGCGTCCTTGATGACACCGGCCACCAGTCCGCCGCTCACGGGAGTGAGGGGTCGGTCGCCGACGAAGACGTCGTCCAGTTCCCACCACAGGTTGTAGGCGCCGGTGAAACGGAACCGCACCTGTACGGTCCTGGCTCCGGCGTAGGCGGCGATCGGGATCTCGATGTGCCCGGTCTGTGTGACGGTGTACGTCCGCAAGGTGGTCCAGGTGGCGCCGCCGTCGGTCGTGATGTCGACCGCGCCGCTCTGACCGGTCTGGTGGAAGTAGTTCATGTCGAACGAGATGCGGGGCCTCGCGTAGTCGCCGAAGTCGTAGACCGGGCTCACCAGGGACGTGTCCTGCCGGCGGCCCCCGCCGCCGAAGTAGTAACTGTCGGCTATCGCGAAGCCGCCGCTGCCTCCGGTGGTGTTCGTCCGGTGTCCGGGGTCGGAGAACTGCCAGCCACCGGTGGTGCCCGCCGCGTTGACGACGCTCCAGCCGTCCGGCGGGGAGTCCGTCGCGTCGAACGGCTCGGTGCGGCCGACGGTCCCCACCGCATAGCCCGCGACGGTGTCCTTCTCGGCGTCCACGGGCAGGGCGACGTCGACCGCTCCTGTCGAGGCTCCGACGGTGACGTCCTTCGTGACCGTCCGGTACCCGGGGTACTGGGCGACGATCTTCAGCGTGTAGTCGTGGTCTTCCGGCAGCGTCAGCTCGTAGGCGCCGGTGTAGGGGTCCGTGAAGACCGGCGCGCCCGGCACGTCCTGGGCGGTGACCGACGCGTAGAGCGGATATCCGTGGCCGGAACCGTCGGTGACCCTGCCGGTGACGGTCCGGGACGCGGCGGCGTCCAGCGCGATGTCCCGTGTGACCGAGTCGCCGTCGGCGACGGTCACGGCCTGGACGGTCCTGGTGCGGTAGCCGTAGGCGGCGGCGCGCAGATCGTAGCTGCCGGGCGGCAGCGTGAGCGCATAGTGCCCGTGGGAGTTCACGGTGACCTGGTAGCCGTCGGCGGTGACGGTGGCCGATGCCACCGGGGCTCCGGCCGAGTCCGTGACGGTGCCGCTCACCCGGCCGTTCGGGTAACTGCGGAAGGCGGCGAGCCCGTTGGGCGTGCCGAGGCCCGTCGGCCCGTCGTAACCGGCCGCCGCGGCGCACAGATAGGCCGGCGTGCAGGTGCCGTTCACGCCGCTGGTGACGTCGTTGAGGGCGGACCGGCTGAAGTAGGGGTAGGAGTTCGGATAGCTGCCCGCGGCGGGGACACCGGCCGCGGCGTAGACACCGGTGATGAGGGGAGCGGCGGCGCTGGTGCCGCCCATCACTCCCCAGCCGCCGGCGCCGTACGTCTGGTAGACCGCGAGACCGGGGCGGACGTCGGCGACCGCGGCCACGTCGGCCTCGGAGCGCCCGTCACAGCCTGTGTCCGTCTGGAAACCGGGTTTGGGCTCGTACACCGAACACCCGGAACCGGTCGCGTACCACGCCGACTCGGCCCAGCCGCGCGACGTGGTCGTGCTCCGGGTGAGCGTCGTGCCGCCGACGGCGGTGACGAACGAGGAGGCGGCCGGGTACGTCACGCCGTACCCGAGGTCGCCGGAGGAGGCCACCATGACGACACCGGGATGGTTGTAGTGGGTGTCGAACTCGGTCGCCTCCGCGGGGTCCTCACCGCTGCCGGGCGCGCTGGTGTAGTTGCTCCCGTAGGAGTTGGAGACGTACTGCACGCCCTGTGCGACCGCCTGGTCGACGGCGGCGAACATGTCCTCGAAGAGGGAACTGTCCGCCTCCACCAGCAGGATGTGAGCGGCGGGCGCGGCAGCCGAGACCATGTCCATGTCGAGGGATGCCTCCCCCGCCCAGCTGACGTCGGGTGCCGGGTAGTCGGCGCCGCCCCGCTGATCGACCTTGCGGAAGCAGCCGTTGGCGGTCGTGCACGGGGGCAGACCGAACTGGGCGCGGTAGACGGCCAGATCGGCCTCCGCCGTCGGGTCGTCGTCGGCCACCACGATGGCGACGGTGCGGCCCCCACCCCCGTCCGCCGGGAGGTTGTACGCGCTCCGCAGGTCCGCCGCACCGTACCCGTCGGGTGTCCCGGCGACCGCCCATGCCTGCTGGTGCCTGCCGGGTTCAATGCGCCGCAGGGCGAAGCACCCCACCCTGCCGGGCTGCGGCACATCGCACACCGGCTCGACGAGCGGCTCGGTGGTCCGCACGGCCGCGTCGCCGCCCGATTCCGCCGCCGCTGCCACGGCAGGAGGCAGACCGGAGAGCAGCACCGCCACCGCCGTCGCGACGACAGCCGCCAGGCGCACGGGCGCCGGCCCACGCCTCGCAGTGAGCAGCCTTGGTATTCGCAACGTGCGACTCCTGCGCGCTTGCACCCCGGACCACCTCCGGGGACAGCCAGTGGAAGACGAACTCATGTTCACCACAGACGTTTTCGCAGATGGGCCGATGAGAAGTCAAGTAACCGTATTTGTCAGCATGTTTCGGTTGTGCGACATGGCACCGGCGAGATCGGCGCCGGCCTGGACGGAAGCCTAGGAGCCGGGAACCGGCCGGTGCGCCTGTCCGCGCACCGGCTCTGTTCCGTGCGCGCACGGTTCCCGCGGCGCACGGTCGGCGGGAACGGCGAGCCGCGCCCTGGGAAAGCGGGCACGGGAGGAGTGCCTCCCTGGGCAAGGCCCCGTGCATGCGTCGACGCGAGCCGGACGCACCGGTTCCTAGGGTTTCCCCCTGTCCGCTTTCTGAGGAGATGAGCATGAAGATATCGACCAAGCCGCTTCTTCGGGTCTGGGCATGGCAGAAAGAGGCCGCCTGCCGAGGTATGGACCCCTCCGTCTTCTTCTCACCCGTCAGCGAAAGGGGGCGGGCCCGTCGACGCCGGGAGGAAGCAGCACGGGAGATCTGCCGCGCATGCCCCGTGAGCGGTCCCTGCGGACGCTTCGCCCACACCTCGCAGCAGGAGTACGGCGTCTGGGGCGGCTACACCGAGAAAGAGCGGCGTTCCATCCGGCGCATCACCGACCGAAAGTGATCCCGCGGCTTCCGCGGCCGGGGACACGGGGCTCCCCCGCCCGCGCGGGCACGCGGTCGCCGGCATGTCGCTGTGCCATGAGGAGCGGAATCCCGCGGAGGTCGTCCAGCGTCAGAACGGCCCCCGCCAGGGCGCAGGCGGCCCGCATACCGATCAGGCTGTCGACCTCGCCGGGCTCCAGGTCCTCCCAGTCGGCGATCCCGGCGGACGCGAAGGCGGCGGCCAGCTCGGCGGGCATGGCAGGAAGCCGCTCCGCCAGGCGGAGATCCTCGATGACGACCTCCTCGACCGCCTCGCCGTCCACCGCATAGCGAAGACCCGCGTGGCCGTTGATGGCGCACACCGTCGCGACGGCCGTCCGTCCGCCACGGGAGAGGACCTCCGCCGCGCCGTCGAAGGTGTATCCCAGATCGTCGTAGACGAAGGTCCATTCCCCGATGCGTCCGGCCAGCAGCGTGGCGGCGTCTCCCGTGGCGCCGGCGAACGCGGCGCCCGGCAGCGACGTGTACGGGTTCGGCTTCGTGCCGGGCAGCACGCAGGGTCGGATCGAACCGGGCTCGACGCCGAGGGCCTCCAGAGCCCGGGCCGGTTCGACGTTCCGCGCGACATGCAGACTGTGGTGCGGGTCCTGGCAGGCCAGGCCGCGTATCCACACCGGCAGCCCGTCCGGATCGAGCGTGTTCCGCGGAAATCCCGGCGTCACCATGGGCGACCTCTTTTCCGTTCTCTGTCCTGTGCCGACGCACCCGGGGGGATGCCCGGCAACTCGACGGTGAGCCTTGGTCTGCCGCTCATTCCCGTCAACGTCCGGCGGCCGGATCTGCTCGAAAGCGCAACCGGGGTGCCCGCACGGACAGCGCCGGGACACCTGCCCCGCAGGGCGTCCCGGGAATTCTTCCTGCACTTCTTCCTGGTACCGCCCGTGAAGCTGCGATGTGCTGAGACAGCTCGCTGTGAGCCCTCCGGCCGCTCCGCTCGTCGTCGGACGAGCCGGCCGGAGACCGCTCCGCTGGACGGCCGCGTCGGCTACGCGTCCGCATGACCTCGTCAGGGAGTTGCCGTGTCCGTGGTTCTGTCCACTGCTTCTCTGTCCGTGTCGGACCGGGCGGACTACTGGCAGGACGCCGTGTCGCGGGCGTTCGTCCCGCTGGATGTCGTCCTGCACGAGGACGCGCCGGCGGCAGCGTCGATCGTCACCCGCCAGGTGGGCTTCCTGCAGGTCTCCACGGTCACCGCCGGACCGCAGACGGTCACCCGCAGTCCCCGCATGATCGCGAGGGACGGTGAGGAGACGCTGGCCCTCACACTCCTGCACCGAGGGACCGCCGAGCGTTCGCAGGACGGCCGGGAGGCTGTCGTGCGCCCCGGGCAGTTCTCGCTCTCGGACTCCAGACGCCCCTTCAGCAAGTCGCTGCCGCAGGCGTTCAGCCTCACCTCGTTCCACTTCCCCAGGTCCGCTCTCGGAGTCACCGACCTCGCACTGCAAGCGGTGACCGCCACACCCTTCGGCGAGGACGAGGCGCTCTCCGCGCTTCTGTCCGGGCACCTGAAGCGCCTCGGCGAGAGCGCGGCAGCGGTCCCCGTCGCACAGGCCGACAGGCTCGCCGCGGTCACCTGTGACCTGCTGGCCTGCCTGATCCAGGAGAGACAGGGCCGGCTGGCCCCCCAGGAGCCCGCGGCGGTCCAGGCGATGCTCCTTCGCGTCAAGGAGTACATGCTGCGGCATCTGGCGGATCCGGACCTGACCCTCGTGTCGATCGCCGCCGCGCACCACGTGTCGCTCCGGTACCTGCACAAGCTCTTCGAGTCCGAAGGCGTCACCGCGGCGCGGTGGCTCCAGCAGCAGCGCCTGGAGTGCTGCCGGAAGGAGCTGGCGCGGGCGACGTCCCACGCCCCGAGCGTGGCGATGGTGGCCCAAGGCTGGGGATTCGCCAACGCCTCCCATTTCAGCCGGGTCTTCAGACTCGCCTACGGCACCTCCCCCCGGGAGTACCAAGCAGCCGCGCGCAGGCGTTCGAGGTGAGGGAGACCCTGCACATGGCGCCCGCTCGTACGCCGAACGAGGCCCAGGCCGCCCGCCGGTCCGCCGACACCTCGCCGGGCCACTGGCACCGGGCCCTGCACGGCACGCTCGGGGCGGTCGACGTCGCCGTCCCCTACGAGCAGCACTCGGGAACCGTCCGGACATACCGGCTGAGCCACGTGAAGGTCGCCACCGTGGAGGGGAGCGCGATGCGCCTGTGGAGGGCGCGGCCACCCGTCACCGGCGGCGACGGCCTCCTCGTCGTCATGCTGGTGGTCAGCGGAGCCGCGGTGGTCGAGCAGGACGGCCGCCGGGTCTTCCTGGACCCCGGCGAACTGGTCTTCTACGACACGGCGCGGCCGGTGTCGCTCGAGTTCCGCGGCCCGTTCTGCGTGAAGCTGATCGTCGTGCCACGCCGGCTCGTCGGTCTGCGAGACGGGCATCTCCGACGGATCAGCGCGACGGCGATCCGTCCCGACACGACCATGAGCGTGATGGCTGCCGGGTTTCTGGTGCACCTGGTCGATACGGCGGCGAACTGCCCCGCACCCGCGGGGGTCCCCCTCGCGAACAGCGCCATCGATCTTCTGAGCCTTCTGGCGGAGGAGCTGGTGAGCCTGAGGTCGCCGAGCCCGGCGAACCCCGACCGCCTGCCGGCGGTCAAGGAGTTCATCGAGCGGCACATCAGCGACCCGGACCTGACCCCGCAGAGGGTGGCCCGCGCCAACGCGATCTCCGTCCGGTACCTCCACAAGCTCTTCCAGGCCGACGGCGACACTCCCGGGCAGTGGATCCAGCGTCGCCGGCTGCAGAAGTGCCGAGGTGAACTGGCCGGGCTGGACGCCACGAAGCGTTCCATCGCCGGAGTGGCCCGTCAGTGGGGCTTCACCAGCGCGTCCCACTTCAGCCGGGCCTTCCGGTCGCTCTACGGGATCACCCCGGCCGAGTGGAGGGACCCCGGCGTGAAGGTCCTCAAAGAGTCGGTCGCCGGATGAAGGCGAGTGGTCCCGAAGAGGTCGGCGGGACCGCGGACGGCCGCGCGGTCCCGCCGCATGGTGGTCGCAGGGTCAGGCGGTGGCCCGCGCGGCCGCCTCGACGAGGTCGGTGACGGCCTCCGGGTGGGAGACCGGCACGGCGTGCGAGGCCCCCTTGACGGTCACCGTGTGCGCGTGGGCGCGCTCGGCCATGGCCTGCTCGGCCGCCGGCGGGATCGCCTGGTCCGCGCCGGCGACCAGGTACCAGGACGGGATGGTCCGCCAGGCCGGTGCGCTGCTGGGTGCGGCCAGCGCGGCCAGCGCGACCGGCCGCTGCGTGGCCGCCATCAGCCGGGCCTCGCGGGCCGGCACGTCCGCGGCGAAGACGCGCCGGAAGGCGGCCTGGTCGAGGTAGGCGTCCTGGCCGCCGGGGAACGACCGCACCACCAGGGACGACGGCAACTGGCTGCCCGGATACCCGCTCGTGATCCCCAGGCTGCTCTCGCCCTCGTCGGGTGCGAAGGCCGCGATGTACACCAGCGCCTTGACGTTGGTGTGTCCCGCGGCGGCGTCGGTGATCACCGCGCCACCGTAGGAGTGCCCGACCAGGACGACGGGCCCGGGGATGGAGGCCACGACGCTCGACACGTAGGCCGCGTCACCGGCCAGGTCGCGCAGCGGGTTCGCCGCGCCGACGACGGGGTAGCCCTCGCGCTCCAGCCGGGTGACGACTCCGTCCCAGCTGGAGGAGTCGGCGAAGGCGCCGTGCACCAGGACGATCGTCGGCTTGGGCGTTCTCGTCGCGGCGTGGGCCGCCGGGTTCGGGGCGGCGTCGGAACTCGCCGGGACGGCGAGCAGCGCCGCGGCCACCAGCGCGGGGATCACGACGCGCTTGCGCCGCAGCAAGGGCCGGCCGGACGGGGTGGGCCGAGCGGGCCGAGCGGGCTGGGATGGCTTCATGTCGACTTGCCTCCGGGGGTCGGTGTCTGGGGCGGGGTCACAGCGTCGGCGGCGGTCCGGTGACCCGCAGGCGGAAGGCCTCGGCCGAGCCCACGACGGCCGCCAGGTCGAAGGCCGGCGGCAGCTCACCGGCGTCGGCGACCGGGGTGCCGTTGGCCTTGAACCACTCCTCGATGAGGGCCGGGCTGAAGACGACGGCGATCCGGGCGCTCTCGGATCGGACCAGGTAGCTGTGCGGCACTCCGCGCGGGCCGTGGGCGACCTGCCCGGGGGTCAGGTCGTGGCGCTCGTCGCCCACGAAGAACGACACCTCGCCGTCGAGGACGAACCACAGCTCCTCTTCGTTCTCGTGCACATGCCGCGGAGGGGCGTGGCCTATCGGATCGGTGAACTCCATCAGGCTCATGGCGTCGCCGGTCGCGGAGCCCGGCAGCAGGATCCTGGCCTGCCCGCCGAGGAACCAGAACGGCTCGCGCTCGGCGGTGGGTTCGAAGCCGGGGAAATTCTTGATCACGGATGCTCCTTCGTGAGGGGGCGCGGTGCGGGGACGGCTGAGGAAGTCGGCCGGCGTGGTGGCCGGCTCCTCGTGACGGGGATCAGAGGGTGTCGGTCATGCCGCCGTCGATGAGGAAGTCGGCGCCGGTGACGTTGCCCGAACGCCGGCTCGCCAGGAAGACGACCAGGTCGGCCACTTCGGAGGGCAGGGTGAAACGGCCGGTGGCCGCCGCGGCCGCCGCGGTCTCGGCGACGGCGCCCGGATCGAGGCCCAGGCCGGCGCCGACGGTCGCGGCCACCCCGTCCGTTCCCTTCCACAGCGCGGTCTCGACCGGTCCCGGGCTGACCGAGTTGACCCGTACGCCCTGCGCGCCCACCTGCTTGGACAGCGCCTTGCAGAAGCTGGACAGGGCCGCCTTGGCGGCGCTGTAGTCGATGACCAGCGGGTCGGGGAGCCGGGCGTTGACCGAGGAGACGGTGACGATCCGGCCGTCGCCCGCGGCGATCAGGTGCGGCAGCGCGCTGCGGGTGGCACGGACGGCGGCCATGACGTTGACCGCGAACGTCCAGTCCCAGTCCGCGTCGGTGGTGGCCAGGAAGCCGTCGACGCGAGGACGTACCGCGCCGACGTTGTTCACCAGGACGTCGAGCCCGCCGTGCCGCTCGATCGCCGCGGCGACGAGCGTGCCCGGGCCTTCGGGGGTGGCCAGGTCGACCTCCACGACGGTCAGCTCGGCGCCGCCCCCGGTCAGGTCGTCGAGTGCGCCGGTACGGTTCCGCGTCCCGGCGACGACGCGGGCGCCCGCCGCCAGCAGGGCTTCGGTGACCGCCAGGCCGATGCCCCGGCCCGCGCCGGTGACCACGGCCGTCTGCCCGGCCAGGCCGAGGTCGAACGCGGCAGCGGTCACCGCGAGGTCCCCTGGCCCTGCCGGCGCAGCCAGGACAGCGCCGCGTCCGCCACCTCGCGCCAGCCGCCGTCGATCGTCAGCGAGTGCCCGCGGTCGGGGAAGGACAGGAACTCGGTGACGGCCTCGGAGTGCCGGTACTGCTTGAGCGTGGCGAGGGTGACCGCCTCGGGGACGGTGTGGTCCTTGCCGCCGGACATCAGCAGCAGCGGGCCGCGCCCGGAGTTCGCGGTGTCCACCTTCGCGGGCGAGTGGGGGTTGAAGTTCGCGGCGGCGGCCTCGAACAGCGGCTTGCCCGGCGCGGGGATGGTCCACCGCGCGTACAGCGCGTCGGACTCCTCCTCGGGGATGGCGTTGCCGAACGCGAAGCGGAACTGCTCGGCGGTCAGCGATACGGCGCGGTGCTTGTTCGCCGGGTTCGTGAACACCGGCAGCGTCGACCGCAGCGCGGACAGCGGCAGCGGCAGCACGCCCTTGATCTGGGCCGCGTCGATCGCCACGACGGCCGCGGCAAGGTCCTGCCCCAGCAGCTTCTGGGCGATCAGTCCGCCGAAGGAGTGGCCGATGAGGATCGGCGGCGTCTCCATGCCGCGGATGATCGCCGCGTAGTGCTCGACGACGTCGTCGATGCCGTGGCCGGCGATGCTCTCCGGGTTCTCCCGCGCCTCCTGCACGGTGTCGGGGTCGCCGGGCCACCCCGGTGCGGACGCGGGGTGCCCTTCGCTGTCGAACAGGTCGATCCACGGCTGCCAGGACGTGCTGTGCAGCCACAGGCCGTGGATGAAGAGGACCGGTGTCGGGCTGGTCATCAGGGTGGTGCCCTTCTCAGGATTGTTCGGAACGCGTGAGGGAGGGGGATACGAGGACGCGGGGTGCGGAGGCCGGCGGTTCGGGCGCTCGCAGCGGACCGGGCCGCTGGGGGCCCGCGTCACGGGCGCGATGTCATCGGAGGAGCTCCACTGGACTGCTGACATCACAGCATCCGGCCTGGTCCCTTCGAACCGGGGTCGTACCCCGGTCCTGGCGTGCGGCGGCCGCGTCGCGCGGCTGGGGATCTGCCCCGGTGCGAAGCCGGGGCGGGCTGTGGTGCGGTCGGTTCCCGCCGCCGACGGCCCGGAAATCAGGGTGCGCCGGCCGTGCCGGGTTGATAGGCAAGCGCCGTGACAGAGAGTCTTGAGTTCTCCGCCCTGCTGCACCTGATCGACGAGTGCTCGGCCGCGTTCCGCGGTGCGGTCGCCGCCGCGCCCGGCGTCGACGCGCCGGTGCCGTCCTGCCCCGAGTGGACGTTGTCCGATCTGGTGCACCACCTGGGTACGGGCCAGCGCTGGTGGGCCGCGATCGTCGCCGCGGGCCCGGCCGAGGCGCCGCCGGCCAAGGACGTCGCGCGGGTGCCGCGCGAGCGCGAGGCGCTGCTCGCCTGGTACGCCGAGTCGAACGAGCTGCTGCTGAGTGCGCTGCGCGAGGCCGGCCCGGAGCGCGCGTGCTGGACGTGGTGGGGCGCCGGCGTGTCACCGGCGAACGCCTGGGGCGTTGCCCGCCGCCGGGTGCACGAGGTGCTGGTGCACACCTACGACGCCCAGCTCGCCGCGGGCACCGTGCGGCCGATGCCGGCGGACGTCGCGATCGACGGCGTGGCCGAGTTCCTCGACACCTGCAACTCCACCCCGGCGGCCTGGCCGCACGAGGCCGCCACCATCCACTACCACGCCACCGAGGGCCGATCCTGGCTCCTCACGCTGGACGCCACCGGTGCCTGGCCCGCACCCCTCACGGACGACGCCGCGCCCGCCTCCGCCTCGGCCACGGGCACGGCCGAGCAGTTGCTCCTCCTCGTCTGGGGCCGCCTCACGCTGAGCGACCTGACGATCGAGGGCGACCCGCGGGTGTTCGAGCAGCTGATCGCCTGGGAGCCCGAGGAGTAGCCGGTCGACTCCGCGGGCGGACGGCCCTGATGACGTCCGTGTCGGCGAAGCGGGAACGGTCGGCGCCGCCCGGCGCCGCGGCGGCCGCGCGCCGCCGCGCCTGGGCGGCGTGGGTCTTCCGTCCAGGGGTAGGCGACCTCTCGCCGCGATGCCGATGCCGCACGGGGAGGTGGAGGACGCAGTGACCGACCTGTTCATGGGCCGCTACCGGCTGGGCCCCGTCATCGGACGCGGCGCGGCGGCTTCCGTGCACCGGGCCCTGGACGAGCGTCTGATGCGCGAGGTGGCCGTCAAAGTGTTTCGGCAGGACGCCGATCCCGACCTGGTCCGCCGATTCGAGGTCGAGGCCCGGCTCCTGGCGCAACTGCGCCACCCGGGCCTGGTGGAGATCTTCGACTTCGGCCACACCGCCCAGGGGCCCTATCTGGTGCTGGAGCTGCTGACCGGACCCACCTTGAGGGACCTCCTGCGCAGCGGGCCCCGCCCCCTGGCCGAGACCTTGCGCACCGGGCTGGACCTGGCACAGACCCTCGCGTACGTGCACGGCCAAGGCGTCGTGCACCGGGACGTCAAGCCGGCG
Organism: Actinacidiphila polyblastidii; assembly: GCF_036353415.1. Taxonomy (NCBI): domain Bacteria; kingdom Bacillati; phylum Actinomycetota; class Actinomycetes; order Kitasatosporales; family Streptomycetaceae; genus Actinacidiphila; species Actinacidiphila polyblastidii. The sequence continues at coordinate 116,666 of NZ_JAZEWV010000007.1, read as the reverse complement.
AACATCCTGCTGGACCAGCACGGTCGCCCCAGGCTTGCGGACTTCGGCATCTCGCGGGTCGTGGACACCGCGGGCAGCACCCGCACCGGCATGGTGATGGGAACCGCCGCCTACCTCGCCCCCGAGCAGGTCCGAGGCCAGGGCGCCGGCCCCGCCGCGGACGTCTACGCCCTGGGCCTGGTGCTGATCGAATCCCTGACCGCCGAGCGGGCCTACTCCGGCCCGCCTGCCGAAGCGGCTGTCGCCCGGTTGCGGTGCCCTCCTCGGGTTCCCGCCGGACTGCCCCGGTCGCTGGCCCGGACCCTCCACCAGATGACCTGCGACGATCCCGAGAAGCGCATCAGCGCCGCGGATTGCGCCATAGCGCTGCGCACAACCCTGGGGAGCACGGACACGCCGCTTGAAGCCACCGCGGCCGCGCCCGGCCCGGCCGACGGGCAGGATGCCGGTCGTACCGCACAGGACGTCCACCTGCGTGCCGCCGGCCGACACCGGTATCGCCCGGCCGCCGCCGTCGCCGCGGCTCTGGCCGGGACCGGACTCGTCTGGAGCCTGGTCGCCGCAGGCAGCGCGGGCCATCCCCAGCTGTCGCCCCCCACTCCCGCGCCCTCCTCCTCCGCGCCCTCCCGCGCCGCCCCCAGGTCCACGACGGCCGAGCCGAGCGCATCGACCGCGGTCTCCGCGCACCCCACCGGCCCGGGCGCCGCCACGACCGGCGCCCCCGCCACGACGCGCATGCCGGCCGGGGGGCCCGCGCCGGCCTCGGGGAAGGCCGAAGTGGCGAAAGGCCGGGACAAGAACGCAGGGCACGGGCACGGGAAGGGCCATGGCAAGTGACACGCGCGGTCGCCGTGGTGCCCGCCGCCTGACCCGTGACGGGTGAGCGCTGATCCGTAGCCCAAGGTCCCGCCGGGGCTGCCGGGCTGCCGGGCGCTCAGTGGAGGATGCTGACCGCTCGGGCGATGACGAGGAGCGAGGTGATGAGCGCGGAGACGCTCTCCACGCTCATCAGCAGCTTGACCCGGGCGGACAGCGGCATGGTGTCGGTAGGGCTGAACGCCGTCGAGTTGGTCACCGAGATGTAGAGGTAGTCGACGAGCGTGGGCACCCAGTCGGCGTTGCTGCTGGCGCCGTCGGCGACCTCCTCGACGGTCCCGGCGTTCTCGTCCTGGGAGAAGCGGAAGTCCGCCAACGGCAGGTCCGCGCGCGGGCTCTGGGTGCGCGCCACGGGCCCGCCGCGGTCGAGTTCCCAGAAGGCCAGGCCGAAGGCGATGATGTTGGTGAGCCAGACCTGCAGCGCGGCGACGAGCAGCGAACGCCCGTCCTTCACCTCGGCGTACACCAGTTGGTGGACCAGGATGCCGAGCGAGATGAGGTTGCTGACCGCGATGACGAGGACCAGCGTGAGGGACAGCATCCTGAAGGTCCGGGTCTGCCGGGTGAGCCGCCGCGGGTTGATCGCGACCAGGGGGACCAGCAGCAGCAGCTCCAGCCCGGGCAGCACGTAGCGCGGCGCGATCAGGATCTGCTGCGGCAGCACCAGGTAGAGGGCGATGGCGACCAGGGTGGCGATCACGGCGGGAAGCCGGGGCTCCCCGCGTCGCTCGTGCCGGGGATGCCGGGTCCAGGCCTCGGCACGGGTCTTGACCATTCGTGGTGCCCCTCCGCGTTGCGCCGTGCCCGACGTCAGCCGCGGGGCAACGGATCATATCCGCCGCCTTCCCGCACGCGGGGGGCCCACCCGGCCCGGAGGTGGTCGCTTCCGCGCGCGGCCGGCGCCGGGGGCCGTGACGGCGGCCCCGTGAACGAAGCCCCGGCCCGTGCCGGCAGAGGCTTCGCTTGCCGCCGCACCGCGACGCGCGACGAGGGGGTGCGTCGGAACCGGGTCCGTACGGGGGAGGTCAGCCCTTGCGGGCGCCGCCCGTCTGCGGCTGTGGGTCGGTGGTGCAGCCGCCCTTGCGGCAGCCCTCGGTGGAGCAGGACATGGCGCTCACTCCTCTCGCGCGCATCGCAGGAACACGCCGGAACCGGACGTGGCAGAACAGGCGGAACGGGACGTGCCGACAACGGGAAGCCGGGGCGATCAGTCGTCGTCTACCCAGCGCCGAGCGGAGATCTCCTGGCACTTCGCGGGAAATCGCGGCAGCCGCCGGTGGCCGCGGACGGCTCGTCGCGGGCGCGCGTGCGGGCATCCGGTGACGCTCTTCTCGACCTGATCCGCCGGGTCTAGCCGGACGCCTGCTGCTCGGCGGCCGGCGCGTCAGCCGGTCGCGGGGTCAGCCTGAGGGTGAGGACGTAGGAGACCACCACCGCCACGATCACCAGCGGCATCACGGTGATTCCCGGCTTGCCCAGGAGCAGCGTGGCCAGCAGCAGGGAGACCAGCGGGAACTTGAGCATCGCGGCGGCCATCGCGCCCAAGCCCATCGCGAGCCCGGCGGTCGGGCCGAGCCCCGGCAGGTGGGAGAGGGCGATGCCACCGGCGGCGCCGACGAACATGGAGGGGAAGACCGGGCCGCCACGGAAGGCCGACAGGGACACGCAGTAGGCGGCGGCCTTGCAGAGGACCAGCACGGCCAGGGCCCCGCCGGAGTACTGCGCCCGCGTGGCGAGGAGGGGGCCGAGCCCGCTCTGGCCCGAGTACAGGACTCCCGACGCCGGGTGGCCGGTCCACTCCGCGTAGCCGAGGGCGATCGCGCCGACGGCGGCGCCGGCGAGCACGGTGGCCGGCAGCCGGCGGCGGGCGACCACCTTGAGCAGGCCGAGGGCGAGCCACCGGATTCCGGCCCCGAGCAGGGCCGCCGCCACGCCGATCACCAGCGCCCAGCCGAACCCGGCCGCGTCGGGTGCGCCGGCGTGCGGGACGTCCGGCAGGGTGAGCGAATAGGTGCCCAGGCCGGTCCAGGAGCCCAGGCCGGTGAACATCAGCGCACCGATGCCGGAGGCGAGCAGTCCGGGCACCAGGACGACGTCGAGCAGCTGTCCCCCCAGGCCGGACATCTCCATGAGCAGGAAGGCGCCCAGCAGGGGCGAGCCGAGCAGCGTGCTGATCGCGGCAAAGCTCCCGGAGGCTCCGACGACCGCGGTCGCCTGCTTCGGGAACGACTTCCTCGTCAGCCGCAGCGCGGCCACCGCCATTCCGCTGCCCAGGGCGATGAGCGGGGCCTCCGGGCCGACGACCGCCCCGAGCGCGAGTGAGGCCACAGCGGCGAGCACCACGCCCGGCACGGCGGCCGGCGGGGTCGGCCCCGAGGACACGAAGCCGTGGGCCGGTTCGTGTCCGCCGCCGCCGGGGAGGTAGCGGACGATCGGGCCGACCAGGAGCCCGGCCACGGCGAGCAGGGGCACGGGCCACCAGTCCGGCGTGCCGTGGAAGCCGAGGGCCTTCGGCAGGTCGGTGTAGGTCAGCGACTGGAGCTTGTCGACGAGGGCGAGGAAGCCGAAGGCCGCCACCGAGACCGGGACGCCGAGGACCGCGGCGACCAGGAGCAGCACCGCGTATCCGCGGCCGCGGACGAGCGCGACGGGGTTCGCCGCGGCTGCCGGGGGCCCTCCGTCCGGCGCGGCCCCGCCGCTCGGGGAGGTCACGCGAGGACCTCGACGGTCCTCGCGGGCGGGACGCCGGTCGGGACCGCGCCGAGGAGAGTGCGGCAGCCCCGGCGGCTGCGGCCCCGGCCCGGGTGCCCGTCCCTGCCGTCGGCGGTGGGCCCGGAGATCCTCCGGCCGCCCTCCGCCGGCATCTGCTCCGCCATGCGATGGCCTTCCCGCTCGGTGGGCGTTGCCCCGGGCTCGGGTTCCCGCCGCCCCGGGGCCGTTCCCTCAGGTCCGATCATGGCCGCCGCGAGGTGATCCGGCATCACGGCCCGGCCGCGGCGGGGTGACGGCCTGCGCGGCGCCAAGGCGCGAATACCGGGATCTGCTGCGCCGGACGGGGGCCGGCGTGTGCGTGACGAGGTCGCGAGCGCGGCGCGGGCAGGCGGCTGAACGGGTCGGCCTCCGGTGGCGACGTCCGGGAAGAGCGTCGTGCCGCCGTCGACGCGGAGCGTCGCGCCGACGAGTGGCCGAGGAGGTCCAGCACCACCGCGCCGCGCCGGGGACGGAACGACGCGCCCGCAGGCACCCGGTTCGAGCCGCCACGTCACTCGGTCGGCCCAGCCGCGTGCCGCGCGGGGGGAGCCGCGAGGCCGTGCTTCCCGCGTGTCGTTCCAGGCTTCCGCGGCGCCGGAAGGCTGGATGGTGCGTGTGATCCATTTCGTCCTGCTGGTCGTCTGCGCGGCCGCGATCTATCTCTCCTGCGAGTGGTTCGTCAACGCCGTGGAGTGGCTGGGCCGACGCCTGGACGTGGGCAGGATGGCGGTCGGCACCATCCTGGCCGCCTTCGGCACCGCGCTGCCGGAATCGGTGGTGACGCTGGTCGCCGTGACCACCGGCAGCACCGCCGAGGCCAAGGACGTCGGCGTCGGGGCGGCCATGGGCGGCCCGCTGGCGCTGTCCACCATCGCCTACGGCGTGACCGGTCTCATGCTGCTGCTCAGGCGCCGGCGGCGTGCGGCCGAACTCCACGCGGAGACGGGCCTGGTGCCCGCCGGGCCGCGGACGCAGGCCCTGGGGGACGAGAAGGCCGTGCGGCGGCTGGCGAAGGACCAGACGTGGTTCCTGCCGATCTTCGGGGTGAAGGTCGCCCTCGGTCTGGTGGCCTTCTCCTTCAAGCCGGTCCTCGGCGTGCTGTTCTTCGCCGCGTACGGCGTCTACTTCTGGCGTGAGATCCGCGCCGGCGACGAGGGCGGCGGCGCCCATGAGGAGCTGGAGCCGCTCAGGTTGCAGCGCGGGGCCGCCTCCCCCGCCACCTGGGCGGTCGTCGCGCAGACCCTGCTCACGCTCGCGGTGATCTTCTTCGCCTCGCAGCTGTTCGTGAAGCAGCTCGACGCGATCGGCCCGATGCTGGGCCTGTCCGGCGCGGTCACCGCGCTGCTGCTCTCCCCGGTGGCGACCGAGCTTCCCGAGGTGATGAACGCGGTGATCTGGGTGCGGCAGGGAAAGACCGATCTGGCGCTGGCGAACATCTCCGGGTCGATGATGATCCAGGCGACGGTGCCGAGCGGGCTCGGTCTGCTCTTCACCTCCTGGAAGTTCGACGCCGCGCTGGTCTGGTCGGGGGTGATCACCATCGCGGCGATCGTCTACCTGCTGCTCACCATGCGGGCCCATCGCCTCACCGCGGGCCGCCTGGCCGCGGCGGCCGCCTTCTACGTCGCCTTCGCCGCCGGGCTGGTCCCCCTCCTGCTCTGAGCCTCCTGCTCCGAGCCCCCCCCTCTGGGCCTCCCGCTCTGGGCCTCCGGTCCCGCCGACGGCGGGTCGCGTGTCCCGGCCACGGCCCGAGACGAGCGACGGCGACGCGCCGCTTCCCACCCCACCGCGGCGGGAGGTGGGAGGCGGCAACCGGTCAGCGGCGGCAACCGGTCAGCAGAGGCCGAACGGCGGCTTCAGGTAGCCCGGCCTGGTCACGTCCGTCCGGCGCTGCGCGGGCGCCGCCCGCGGCTGGAAGGTCTCCTGGGGGATCGGGCAGTCCCACGGCTCGCCCAGCACGATCCGGGCCGCGAGCCTGCCGATCTCGTCAGAGCCGCGGGCGCCGTGGCCGTTGCCCCCCGCGACCACGGTCAGCGAGTCGTCGCCGTCGAGATGGCCGATGTAGGGGTAGCGGGACGGGGTCTTCTCGATGATGCAGCATGCCTCGCGGACCGAGACCGGTGCCAGCGACGGCACCATCAGGCGCATCATCCGGCTGAGGAAGTCGGCCTGCTCGGGGGTGATGCGCTGGGCGGAGTACCACGCGCGTATCTCGTCGGCCGTCTCCAGCTCCTCGATGATCGGCTGCATGCCCGGCCCGATCCGCACGTACCACTTGCCGTCCGGGTAGCGGATCGGCGGCAGCAGGTAGACCGTCATGTTGTCGTTGCCGGTGTCCTCCGGATCGACGGTGACGATGGCCGGCAGCGTCTGAAGGTGCTCCAGCTGCTCGTCGGCCACCTCGTACAGCAGGTTCGGCTCGGTGAAGATCTGGAAGTCCAGCTCGGAGCCCGGCGGAAGGGCGCCGGACAGGTTGGCCATGGCGCCGGCGGCGACGACCAGCTGCCGGGCCTCGACCTCCTCGACGGCGCCCGCCGCCTCGGTGCGTATGCGCCACGGTCCGGCCGCCCCGTCGCGGGAGACGGAGGTGACGGTGGCGCGCAGCAGCCGCGCGCCGGCCGCCTGGGCGAGGTTCAGCTGGGCCGCCACGAGCTGGCGCGGGTTCAGGTACCCGGCCTGCTTCCGCTCCAGCAGCCCCTCCGTTCCGCCTTCGAGGGGGATCGCGCCGAGAGCGGGCAGCTCCTGCACGATCGCGTCCGCGGAGAGCCGCTCCACGTCGATGCCCTCGCTGCCGCACTGGTCGAGGATGGCGTCGGTGCGGTGGGTGATCGAGCGTGCCATGAGCACGAGCGAGCCGCACTCCTGGAAGAAACTCGTGCCCGCCTCCGCCTCGATGTCCCGGAACCGTCCCAGTGAGCGGGCGTCCAGAGCCCCCCAGACCGGGTCCCAGCCGAGCCGCCGGGTGATCCTGGCCTCGTCGAAATGGGCTCCGAAGTCGGCCAGTTGGGCCTGCGCCAGATCAGGGGGCTCCTCGGGGCCGACGACCATCACCTCGGCGCCGGCCCGACTGAGATACTTCGCCGCGGCGGCCCCGAACATGCCAGCGCCGACGACCACTGCCTCATACGTCTTTGTCACTGGGACCCTTCACCTTCGACGTCGTGTGTCTGCTGTGCTGACTTCCGCGTGAGCGGGGCCGCGGCAGGAGCGTCGAAGCCGGCGTCTTCACCCGAACCCCCGTCACCGGCTCCCCGCCCCCGCCCAGACCGCCGTAACCTCCGACATCCCGGCTCTGTCCTCTTCCCTCCGACGACTCCAACTGCCCGGAGGGCGTCCCGCGGTTCACGCAGCGGGTCTCCGAGCGTTCCGGAAACGTCGACGAACGGCGGGGCGGCGTCAGGACAGCGGAGCGGCGTCGGCGGCGCGACCCCCGGGATTTCGCGGGCGGTCGTGCGCCGGTCGGGCGGCGGCCCGGTCGCGGTCGCAGCGTGGCCGCCCGCCCTTCCGCGGGCCGCTCGCGGCGGGCGTTCGGCGGCGCTCGTGTCGCCGTGACGCGCGGTGCGCGCCTTCCGCGGCCGGCGGGGCGGCGGCCGCCGTCCGGCGACCGGACGCCCCCTGTGTGACATGCGCCACACGCGCTCCGCTGTGCGCGGCGGCCTCCCGCGCCACCCGGTCGGACCCGGCGTGCGGGCGCGGTTGGTACGTTGGCGGTCCCGGCACGGCCCGCGGCGCCGCCGCCGCACGCCCCGCCGGGTCCCGCCGCGTGGAACGGAGCATCATGACCACACCCCTGCCGGTGACCCTGGACGACGTGCGGAGCGCCGCCGACCGGATCGCGGGCGTGGCCCATCGCACGCCGGTGCTGCGGTCGCGGACGCTGGACGCGCTGGTCGGCGCGGAGGTCTTCCTGAAGTGCGAGAACCTCCAGCGGATCGGCGCGTTCAAGTTCCGCGGGGCCTACAACGCCGCGTCACGGCTCACCGCGGCCCAACTCGCCCGCGGCATCGCGGCGTACTCCTCGGGCAACCACGCCCAGGCGGTCGCGCTCGCCGCCCGTGAGCTGGGCAGTACGGCGGTGGTGCTCATGCCGGAGGACACCCCGCGCTCCAAGCGGGAGGCGACCGCGGGCTACGGCGCGGAGGTCGTCACCTACGACCGGTACACCGGCGACCGCGTCGCGCTCGGCGAGGCGCTGGCCGCCGAGCGGGGCCTGGCGCTGATCCCTCCGTACGAGCATCCGCACGTGATCGCGGGTCAGGGCACCGCCGCGCTGGAACTCGTCGAGGAGGTGGGCGCGTTGGACGCGCTGGTGGTCCCGGTCGGCGGCGGTGGTCTGATCGCGGGCAGCGCCACCGCGGCCAAGGCGCTGCACGGCGCGACGCGGATGATCGGGGTCGAGCCGCGGGCGGGCGACGACACCCGGCGTTCGCTGGCGGCCGGCCGGCGGGTGAGCGTCCCGGTGCCGCGCACCATCGCCGACGGGCAGGCGGCGGAGACGCCCGGCGAACTCACCTTCTCCGTCAACCGGCGGCTCGTCGACGGGATCGCCCTGGTGAGCGACGAGCAGATCCGCGACGCCATGCGGTTCGCCTTCGAGCGGCTGAAGATCGTCGTGGAGCCCAGCGGGGCGAGCGGGCTCGCCGCCCTGATCGCCGGCACCGCCGGTGAACTCCCCCACCGGGTCGGCGTGATCATCTCCGGCGGCAACATCGACGCGCCGCGCTTCGCCGAACTCTGCGGCGACTGAACGCCGTTGCGCCCGATCCGGCGTGGCCGCCCGCCACCACGACGAGGGCGCCGGGCCCGGGCGCCGGGAGAGGCGTGCGCGGCCCGCCCGGCAGGGAGGCCGTGAGCGGGCCGGGGAAGCGTACGGTGTGAGCCCGCCGGCGCGGACCCCTTGCGGGCGCGACGGCTGAATCGCCCGGCTGTTTGTCCGACATCCGGGTGGCAGCGTGCACAGGGAACCGAGAATGTACACCTGGGTACTACGCGGCCGGCCCATCGGGCGAGCGGCTGGGGAGGTGGCCGGTGCGCCAGAGCGTACGCGCCGCGGACGGGCGGCAGTTGACGGTGGAGACCACCGGTGATCCGCGCGGGAAGCCGGTGTTCCTGCTGCACGGCACCCCGGGCAGCCGGCTGGGCCCCGCGCCGCGCGGGGTGGTGCTGTACCAGCAGGGCGTCCGGCTGATCTCGTACGACCGTCCCGGCTACGGGAGTTCGGACCGGCTGCGGATGCGCACGGTCGCCGACGTGGCGCAGGACGTGGCGGCGATCGCGGACGCACTGGGGGTGGAGCGGTTCGCGGTGGTCGGCCGTTCCGGCGGCGGCCCGCACGCGCTCGCCTGCGCCGCGCTGCTGCCCGACCGGGTGACGCGGGCGGCCGCGCTGGTCAGCCTGGCGCCGTGGGAGGCGGAGGGCCTCGACTGGTTCGCCGGCATGTCGCAGTTCAACGTCACGGAGTACACCACCGCCTCCACCGGTCCCGACCAGCTCGCCGTCAGCCTGGAGCCGCGGTCGGCGGCGATCCGGGCCAACCCGGTGCAGCTGCTGGCGGATCTGCGCTGGGAGCTGACCGAGCAGGACCGCCGGGTCGTCTCGGACGCCGGGATCAGGGCGCTGCTGGTCCGCAACTACCGTGAGGGCCTGCGGACATCGGCGGACGGCTGGATCGACGACGCGGTCGCCTTCTGCCGCCCGTGGGGGTTCGACCCCGCCGACATCGCGGTGCCGGTGCTGCTGTGGCACGGCGAGGAGGACGTCTTCTCGCCGATCAGCCACTCGCGCTGGCTGGCCGGCCGCATCCCGTATGCGACGGCGGTGCTGGAGCCGGCCGCGGCGCACTTCACCGCACTGCGGGTGATGCCGGAGATCCTGGTCTGGCTGCTCGGCGACCGCCCCTGGGCTGGACCGGTCCCGGCCTGACCCGCACCGCGCGCCGGCCGGTCCGCCCCCGACCAGGTCAGCAGCCCCGGGGGCCCGGAGGTCCGGGGCCTGCGGGCAACGGGCTCTAGACCACCGGGGGTTCGAGGTCGCGGTAGATCCGCTTGTGCTCGCGCACGCTGACCGTGTACGGGTGGTCGGCGCCCAGCTGCCGGCTGAGCTGCTCCTCCGCGGCCTGCCAGGCCAGCCGGGACTCCTGGGCGCGTCCGGTCTCGCCGAAGGTCACGGCGAGGTTGGCCCGGCAGATCACCGTCTCCGGGTGGTGCGAGCCGAGCCTGCGCTCGAAGGCGTCGCCCGCCTGCCGCTCCAGCTCCTCGGCCAGCAGCGGCCGCCCGGACTCCGCCAGCACGTTCGCGAGGTTCACCTGGCAGGACAGGGTGAAGGGGTGGCTGTCGCCGAGGACGTCCCGCAGCAGCTCCAGGTTGTCGGTGAGCACCCGCTCCGCGCGCTCCAACTGCCCGATGCCGCGCAGGAAGATGCCGAGGTTGTTCTCCGCCGCGAGGGTCGCCGGGTGCCGCACCCCGGGCGCCACGCGGTACGCGCGCATCACCTCCTCGGCCAGGTCAAGCGCCGACGCCCGCTCGCCGGTGGCGTACAGGTCGGCGGCCAGGTTGAGGGTGCAGGCCAGGATGTCGGGGGTGACCAGGTCGGGGAACTTCTCGGTGTAGCGGTCGCGGGTGTTGCGCGACAGCCGGATGGCGTCCTCCAGCAGCCCGGCCTTGCGCAGCGACACGGCGAGGCTCTTCGCGGCGGCCAGGGTGTCGGGGAAGTCCTTGCCGAGCACCTCCTTGTACGCCTCGTAGGTGCTGCTCAGCAGCGCCGCCGACTCCTCGTAGTCGCCGGCCTCGCGCAGGTCCCGGGCGAGGTTGCCGGTGGAGGACAGGGTGTACGGGTGGCGGTCCCCGAGCACCACGCGGCGCCGTTCCAGCGTCTCCTGGTCGATGTCCCTGGCCTCGTACCAGTTGCCGACCATCCGCAGGCACACGCCGAGGTTGTTGGCGGCGGCCAGCGTCCTCGGGTGGTCCTGGCCGAGCAGCTCCTTGAAGCCGTTGTACGCCTCGCGCGCCATCGACAGCGCCTCGTCGAACCGGCCGAGGGTGCCCAGGTCGGTGGCCAGGCCGGTGGTCGTCATCAGGGTGTGGGTGTCGGGGCGGCCCGGCCGGTCCAGGTTGGCCCGCTGCCATTCGAGGATGCGCGCGTCGCGCTGGTACGCCTCCACGTACTTGCCCTGCGAGCGCAGGATGTTGGCGAGGTGGAAGTCGAGGTAGTGGTTGAGCCGCTCGAAGTACTTGCGGCGCTGCGGGGTCTCGTCGGACATGTCCCGGCCGGCCCACTGCTCGGCGAGCTGCGCGCCGAAGGAGTAGGCGGCCTGCAGGTCGCCGCGCTTCCACAGGTAGCGCACCCGGTCGATGAGCAGCTGGCGGGTGTCGGGCTCGTCGCACCGGGCGGCCTCCGAGGCGTCCAGGTGCGGCCAGATCTCCCCGAACCGCTCCCAGTTGGCCGGGTCGTCGGTGTCTCCCTGGATGGGCCGGGCGCCGACCAGGATGCGGTGCACCTCGTGCATGGTGCTCTCCCGCTCCCGGAGGCCGAGTTGGGAGCGCATCACGGACTGGACCAGCCGGTGCACCTGGATGCTTCGGGTGGACTGGTCGACCTTGGCCAGCGCGAACCGGCTCAGCTCCTGGATCAACTGCCCCAGGTTCAGGCGGTCCTGGAGGCTCTCGTCGTACGGCAGCAGCGCGTCGAGCATCTGGTCGCTGTAGACGAGGTTGCCGGAGATCGGCTCGGGTGCGAAGAAGGCGCACAGCTGGAGCAGCCGCACGGCGGCGGGCGAGCGCTTCTGCAGCCGGTTGATGGAGATGTTCCAGGTGGCGGCGACCGGCTCCGGGTAGCCGGGCGGCTGGCTCAGCGAGAGCACCCGGGTGGTCTGGGCGCGCAGTTCGGCGAGGTAGTCGGCGACCGGGGTGGCGGTCTCGGCGAGCCAGGCGCCGGCCTGCTCGACGGCGAGCGGCAGGTCGCCGAGGGCGGCGGCGACCTCGTCGGCCTCCTCGCGGCCGAGGGACGGGACGCGCCGCGAGAGGTGCTCGATGCTCTCCTCGCGGAGGAAGACGTCCACTTCGAGGGAGTTGCCGAGCTGCGACCAGTTCTGGTTGCGGGAGGTGAGCAGCACGTGGCCCTGCCCGCCGGGCAGGAACGGGCGGATGGCGTCGGGGTCGTCGGCGTTGTCGAAGACCAGCAGCCAGCGCTCGGTGGCCGGGGTGTGCCGCAGGTACGCCAGCGCCTCGGTGGCGGCCGCCGCGATGTCCTCGCCGACCGGCAGCCCCACCCGGCCGGCGAGTTCGGCGAGCGAGGCGGTGATCAGCTCGGTCTGCTCGGAGGAGATCCACCAGATCAGGTCGTAGTCGCCCATGAACCGGTGCACGTACTCCAGGGCGATCTGCGTCTTGCCGACGCCGCCGAGGCCGAACAGGGTCTGCGGGCGCGGCAGCACGATGGTCATACCGCCGCCGAGTTCGGCGCGGATCCGCTCCAGTCCCATGCTGCGGCCGGTGAACGTCGGGTTGCGCGGCGGGACGTTCCACACCCGGGGCAGCGTGCCGGGGAAGCGCGGCGCGGGCGCGCCGTCGTCGGCGCCGAGGTCCTGCGGGCGGGCCGGGCGGTCCAGCGCGCGCAGCAGCGCGGCCGCCGCGTAGCTGTCGTCGCGGCGCACCAGGTCCACCGGGCTGCGCTCGGCGAAGGGCGTGGTCAGCCGGACGTCGCCGACCCGCACCGGGACCAGCTGGCGGCGGGCGTTGGTCGGGTCGGCGGCCACCGCCTGCTCCCACACCGTACGGGCGCCGGGCGAGCGCAGGTACGACGAGGAGAGCAGCACCAGCGTGCGGGACGCCGCGTCGGCCGACGGCCCGCCGACGGTGTCGCCGTCGCCGCCGGAGGCCGCCCCGTTCTCGACGACCGGCCGCACCAGCACGTGGAACCCGGCCCGGGTCAGCAGCCAGGCGATCCAGTCGGCCCACATCCGGTCCTGCGGCACGAAGCTGAGGTGCACGTCGGCCATCGCCAGCGGCCGGTAGGGGCGGGTGAACATGTCGCGGAAGTGCAGCCGCACCTCCTCGGGCATCGGCGGCAGCGCGGTCACCTCGGAGTCGCTGATCACCGAGGTGAGCCGTTCGAAGGCGGACAGCAGCGAGGTGGTCAGCCCGGTCTCGTCGCCGAAGGTCGCGAGCGTCTCCTCGTAGTTGTAGTACGAGCGGTAGGGGATCTCCACCGACCCCCAGTAGCGGGCCATCTCCTCCGCGGACAGGCCCTGCGGCATCCGGTCGAACTTGGCGCGGGCCAGCCACCGCCCGGCGTCGACCTTCTCCTTCTCCCCCTCGTCGATGCGCATCGGCACCGGCAGCACCCTGATCTTCCGCTCGTGGAAGCGCTCGGTGATGTTGCGGGCGACCGCGGCCGCGCCGTCGATGCTCTGGCCGCTGAGCGTGAAGCAGTCGACCAGCACGTCGGGCAGCAGCACGGTGCAGATGTCGGCGATGTCGCTGATGCCGGTGCGGCTGTCGACCAGGATGTAGTCGTAGAACTCCTTCATGTCCTCGCGCACGGCGTCGAAGAACTGGCCGCCGTTGAGCCGGTCGAAGAAGTTGTCCCAGTCGAAGTTGCTGACGATCGCCGAGTAGGTGCGGTCCTGCCGGCCGGCCGACACGAAGTCCAGGGTGCCGCCCTCGGGGAAGTCCCACTTCAGGGAGACGGCGTGCTGCCGGATGCGCGCGTAGTCCTTGTGCCAGTCACCGCTCGGCCGGCCGGGGATGGTGGCGGCCTCCGCGAAGTCCCTGATGAGTTCGATGACTCCGCTGGTCGCGCCGACCGTGGAGGGGTCGAGGAAGGGATGGAAGAAGCGGTGCAGGCCGGGCGCCTCCAGGTCCCAGTCGACGGTGAGGACGCGTTTGCCGCCGGCGGCCAGGATCCAGGCGGTGTTGGCCAGCGCCATCGTCCGGCCGGTGCCGCCCTTGTAGGAGTAGAAGGTGACGATGGTTCCGCCACGGCTCGTCGTCGTCATCGCGGGTCCTCCGTGTCGTCCGGGGTGCCGGCCGGTGGCCTGCCGCGCGGCGGCGCGACCGCGGCGGCCGGCGACGCCTCGGGGGCGAGCAGCCGGAACCGTTTCGCCCGGGGGGCGTCCGGCGGGTAGGCGGGGGCGTGCTTGAGGTACTGGGCGGCGGACCACTCCACCACCTGCGGCAGGATGTCGGTGAGGCTCTCCAGGCTGTGCACGCCGCGCGCGGCGGTCCGGCAGGCGGGCGGCCCCTGCCCGGTGCCGTGCGGCATGGCCTGTTCCAGCAGGGACGTCAACTCCCCCTCGGCGTCGTTGCTCTGGGCGTCGTCGCGGTTCCACGCGACGACCACCGCGGTCCACGGCCGGGTCGCGTCCAAGGCGGCGAGCCGGGCCCGCCAGCGCGGGTCGCCGGCCGTCCAGCGGTCGACGATCAGGATCTCCGGGCCGCCCGGCGCGGCGGGCCCGGCCGAGCCCGCGTCGTCGTCGAGCGACGCGACGGTCGGCTCGTAGTCGAAGGTGCGCGCCAGGTCGGCGGCGACGGCGGCCAGCGGCCGGGAGGAGGAGGGGTGGAAGGGGTTCCAGTCCGCGGCGCGCTCCCCGTAGTACGCCGCGCTGCGCCCTTGCGGCAGCCGGTCGCGTACGCAGGCGGCGACGGTGATGCGCAGCGTGCGGGGGCCGCGGGCCTCGCCGAACGCACTGGGGATACGGCGGTAGTCGACCGGCGCGCCGGGGCTGACGGCGCCGCTCTGGGCGACCTTGACGATGCGCTTGGCCAGTTCGTAGACCGCGAGTTCGTAGGCGCTGCGGAACATGGTGAGCTTGATCAGCCCGTACAGGCCCTCGGTGGCGTAGGCGTCGCCCAGCGCGTTGTGGTTGAACTGGAGCCGCTCCGCGGCGTTCGGCAGCCGGTTGGGCGGCACCGGCACCCACAACGCGGGGACGATCGCCTCGCTGACCCGGTTGCTGCGGGCGTGCTCCTGCACCTCGCGCTGCGCGAAGGCGTACCACTCCTTGCCGCACTGCACACTGCCGAAGTACCGCGGCGAGAACAGCGGGACGAACACCCGGCAGGTGGCGAGGGAGTCGGCGAGCCGTTCCGACCATCCCTCGCCCGAGCGGATGTCGCGGTCCATGAATCCGACCGGGGCGCCCGCGCCGAGATCGGTCATCGCCAACACGTGGTCGCACAGGTCCTGGTAGAGCCGGCCGACCCACAAATCCGGGTCGGGCACGTTGGATTCGGGCCGCGGCGTGTGCGCATAGCTCAGAAAGAAATACGGGGCCGCGTCATGCCCCCGTCCCTGTCCCGATATGAGCACGCGCGTCTCCCACCCGGTTCCGGATGTCCACAGTGTAGGAATTATGGACCGCACCGGGAACACGGACAGCCGGAATCCGCTATACGCCAGGTAATCGACGCGGCGGCCGGGGGCGGTTTTCGGACAGCCAGCCGACCGCGAAGTCCACCGCGTCCCGCAGGGGCAGCACCCGGCTCTCCGCGTTTCCCACCGGGCCCCGCCCGACGGCCCGAGGAGCCGGCAGATCGGCGTCGTACGCCGTACCGGCGCCGGCCGCACGCTCGAATGCGGCGCCC
The DNA here is from genome assembly GCF_036353415.1 of Actinacidiphila polyblastidii. Taxonomy (NCBI): domain Bacteria; kingdom Bacillati; phylum Actinomycetota; class Actinomycetes; order Kitasatosporales; family Streptomycetaceae; genus Actinacidiphila; species Actinacidiphila polyblastidii. The sequence goes on along the minus strand of NZ_JAZEWV010000007.1, from coordinate 101,457 downwards.
AGCGCGGGGAAATCTCCGTCGTCGAGAGCGACATCCCGGTAAGTGATCCAGCGCGCCGCGCCGTCGCACCTGACCACACAGCTGTAGTCGCGGTACGGCGGGTCCTGAATACGGTACTCCGCGAGATGGAACGCGCTGCACACCGCATATCCGACCCCGAGCAGCACAATGGCCGCGTCGGTGTCGTACAGCGCGCGCAGCGGCGAATGCTCACCGAGATGGTCGTGCGCGTGGTGCCGTGCGACGACGGCGGCGGCGCGGGCCCCCAGCGCGGCGAAGGACGTCTGCGGATGGCCGCTGCGGTGCGCCCCCGGCGCGCGCCGCACCGCCTCGGCCAGCCGGCCGACCTGCTCGGAGGGGGTGTGCGCCGGGTCGAACGCGGGCATCGCGGCGCGGTGGCGGGCGGCCTCCTGCGCGGTCATCGCGGCGGTCAGCCGCCGGTGCAGCCGCGAGGACGCCGAGTTGGACTCGGTGAACGCCGGCACCACGACCGTGCCGCGCGGCCCGAGCACGTCCCGCAGCGCGGCGAGCACGGTCTCGGCCGCGGGGTCGGCCGCAGGCCCTGGCAGGCGGTCCGGCAAGCGGTCCGGCGCGGGGTCTGGCAGGGGCGCGTCGACGGGCCCGACCGGCTTCATGGCGGCGTGCACCAGCACCGTCGCGCCCGCCGCGAGGCCGAGCCTGCCGAAGTCCGCGGCGAGCGACGCGCGGGTGTGCCCGGCCACCCCTCAGCGCCCCGTCGCGACGCTCTCCAGAGCCGCCCGCAGCCCTTGCGCGAACCGGTCGCCCAGGGCGGTCAGCACGCCGGTCCCGCACAGGTCGTCGAGCGCCCGCCCGGTGGCCCGCACGTGGGCGGCCGGGTCGGCGGCGAGCGCGGCCGTCGCGGAGCGCGCGCACGCACGGGCGAACAACTCGCCCACGGGCAGCGGCGGTCCGCCCCAGGGCTGCGGGAAGGAGTGCGGGGCCGCCTCGTCGTACAGCTCGAACCGCTCCAGCAGCGCGTCGAGTTTGGCGCACTGCCAGGCGCTGAGCAGCCTGCGCGCCAGCACCGGGGCCTCGGCGGCGTACACGACGCCGACCGCGCCCAGGCCGCGCCGGCCGCCGGGCAGCACGGAGGCGCCGCGCACCGGACGGCCGGCGGCCACCGGGGTGACGGCGGCCAGCCCGGCGGACAGCTCCGCCGCACGGTCCGGCACGGTGCGCCGCAGCAGCGCCCACGCAGCCCCTACGGCCCGCCGCCACGCGTCGGCCTCCCCCGCGCTCAACCGCGGCACGGCCGGCCGCGGATGGGTGTCCCGCCAGGGGTCGACGTCGTCCAGGACGAGCGCCGGCGGTGCTCCCGCCGGCGCCGGGCCCGGTGTCAGCGCGCGCACCGGCTGCCACCTGCGGTCGTGCGGCGCCCCCGCGACGACCTCGAGCTCCTCCTCGCCGCGGCGGATCACGAACGCCCGCGCGCCGCCCTCGACTTCGGCGGTGCCGGGACCGGTCCTGGCGAACGCGGCGCGGCCGAGACCGGGCAGCGTCACGGCGCCGTGGGCGCCGACCGGCACCGGCAGCCCGTCCGCGGCCCCGGCGCGCAGCGCCGCCGCGACGGCCAGCGAGGCGAGGTGCGCGGTGCGCGGCGAACCGGCGTACGCGCGGCCGCCGTACGGCGGCCCGTCGTACGGCGGCCGGCCGTACGGGCGCGCCTCGGCAGGCCGGTGGACGCCACCCCCGGTGGCCGGTTCGTCGAGGCACGCGGCAGCCCAGCTGCGGGTGTAGGGGTGGGCCAGGACAGCGTCCAGGACGTCCTGGCGGGCGCCTGCCCCGTCGAGCCACTGCCAGGTGCGGTCCCACAGCGGATCGCGGCCACCCGCCGCGGAGTCGATCAGCCGCAGCCAGTCGTGGGTCACGAGCCGCTGCTCCGCGGCGAGTTCACGCACCCCGGCGGGCTCCGCGACGCCCGCGTACCGGTCGAGCACAGGCGCCGCCGACGCCACGGCGGCCGCGGGGGCAAGGGCGGCGGGGGCCAGGCCGGTCCGCGAACCCACCTGCTCGACGAGGGACTTCAGGTCGGTGCAGTACACCGACGGGTTGCCGAAGCCGTCGCCGCCGCTGCCCGCGCGGAACCGGTGTGCGTAGAGCCCGCCGCCGCAGGAGCCGACCACCGGGCAGGCCCTGCACTCCTCGCTCAGCCCGGCCAGGCCGCGCTGGCGGGCCAGGACACCTGGGTGCCGGGCGGCACTGTCGAGGCTGTCGGCGAAGACGTCGAAGCCGGTGGCGGGGGCCCCCTCGTAGGCGGTCTTCAGCGAGTCGGCCTGCTCCAGGGTGCCGTCGGTCTCCACCACGACGAGGTCGGAGGGGCCGAGGCCGAGCGACTCGGTGAGGCTGGGACCGCCGGCCAGGGTGCTGAGCAGCGAGTCGAAGAGCCGGACCGGCATCGGGCGGCCCTGCGCGTCCCAGCGGTCGTAGACGCGCATCAGCCAGTCCGCGTAGGCGGTCGCGCTGCCGTCCGGGCGGGCGGGCGGCTCGTCCCAGGTGGCGTGCGGCAGCAGGAAGTCGATGTGCGGGGGTGCCAGGGCGGCCAGCGCGTCGTACACCGCGACCGGGTCGTTGGCGGCGTCGACGGTGCACAGCAGGCCCGCGTACAGGTGCCGGTAGCGGTCCTGGCGGAGCAGCCGCACGCCCTCCAGCACCCGCTGGTGGCTGCTGCGGCCGTTGGCGTAGACGCGGTGGCGGTCGTTGGCGGCCTTGTCCCCGTCCAGCGAGACGCCGACCTTGACGTCGAACTCCGCGAAGACATCGAGGTAGCGCGGGCTCAGCTGGATCCCGTTGGTGTGGATGCGCAGATCGAGGGCGCTGACTCCGTCGAGCCTGGTGCGGAGTTCCTCGCAGACCCGGCGTAATCGCGCCGGGCCCGCGAGCAGCGGTTCTCCGCCGTGCAGGATGACGTGGACCGTGGAAATGGCATGCGTTTTGGCGTGCTCCGCGAGTCGGTGCGCGGTCCAGGAGATCGTCTCCTCGGAGATCACCTTGGGACGCGAACTCCAGCTCTGGTCCGCGTGCTCGTACACATAGCAGTGGCGGCATGCCAGATCACATCGACTGTGGACCTTCAGCACGAACTGGCGGAAGGGGACCAGCGGTCCGGACATCGGGGAGGAGTCAGATGCAGGAGTTGAAGGTGGTACGGGATTCCCTGCGGCCGGTCAGCGCGGAAACGGAGCGGCGCAGGCTCCTTTCCAGCGTGCCGTCGCCGGAGGTGCGCACGGAAGCCAGCGGAACACGAACCTCCGACGTGGGAGCGGAGTGAGAGGTGTGCGCGGAAGTGTTCACGGCCGTCCTATGGGCGCGAGGCGCTCCGGATCGATCCACGTCCCCCATGGGAAGGGATCATGGCCTGCCGCAGCGAAATGGGTTGGCAATTCTGGATCCTAGCGCGAGTGTTCTCCGCTTGCACCTCGGACGCGGTCACACCGTACTCCCCGAATCGGGCGTTCACCCGGACGCACGAAAGGAGAACACCTGACGGGGAACAATATTGACCCCTGTTCGACGCTGAATTCGACAGCGCCCGGTGAACGCACGGCTTGGCCCGAACTCGTCTGTTCAGGTGAAGCCGACGCGCCGCATGCTCCGGGCAGGACCGCGCCCGCGGGACGGGTCGCGGGACGCGGAGCGACGGCGCGCGACGCCCGGGGGGACGCGCCGGCCACGGAGACGGGGGCGCGGATGGCTGGTCCTGACGACGGCGGCCGGCGCAGCGCGGTGTTCGGCGACGCCGACCTGCCGGGGCTCTTCCGCTTCGCCGACGGCGCGGCCGTACGGCGCCAGCGCCTCACCGTCGACTGGGTGCGCCGGCAGCTGGTGCTGCTGGTCGTCGCGGCGGCCTTCGCCGCCGTCCCGTGGCGGCTGCGATCCGGCCACCTGGAGCTGCTGGCCCTGGTCAGCGCGGTGGCATACGTGGGCGCGCTCTGGTTCACCTGGCAGACGGCGCGCCATCACCACCGCGAGAACTGGCAGTTGCATCGCAGCGCGGCGGAACTGCTGCGTTCGCAGTGCTGGCGCTACGCCGTCTGCGGTGCCCCCTTCGCGCGCGAGGCACCGGACGCGGAGGGCGACTTCGAGGTACGGGTGAACGACAGCCTGCACGAGCTGAGGTCCGTCGGCTGGCGCGATCCGCGTCCCGCCGGCTCCTCCGCGATGGAGCGCGCGCTGATCACCGCGACGATGCGCGACCTGCGCGGCAAGCCCCTCGCCGTGCGCCGGGACGTGTACGTGCGGGACCGGGTCATGGAGCAGCGCGACTGGTACCGGCGCAGGACCTCGCAGTCGCGGCGGGCCGGGGCGGTGTGGCGGTCGGTGGCGGTCCTCGGCACCGCCGCGGCGCTGGCCGCGGCGGCGGCCAGGTCCTTCGGGTGGGGCGCGTCCGTGGACCTGGTCGGGCTGGCCTCCTCGGCCGCGGCCGCCAGCGTCGCCTGGAGTGAACTGCGCCAGTACCAACCGCTGGTGGCCGCCCACTCGGTGGTCGCCCAGGAGCTGGACACCATGGTCGTCACGATGGAGAAGATCACCACCGAGGCCGCCTGGTCCACCGCGGTGCGCGCCGCCGAGGACGCCATCTCCCCCGACCACACCGCCTGGCTCGCCCGCCACCGCACCTGACCGCACCCGGCCGCACCGGACGGGCGGCCGCGCCGCCGATTGCCCCGGCCGCCGCCGGTGCGTGCGCGGTCAGCCGAGGGCGCCGGCGACCGCCTCGCGCAGCGCCTCGGCGCCCGCGGCGAGCGCGGTGACGGAGGAGAGCGCCGTGGTCAGCCGGCCGATGGCGCGGGAGAGCCGGCCCGGGTCGGGGGCCGGAGCGGCGAGCTGGTCGGTGACCTCCGCCAGCTCGCCGCGCGCCCGCGCCCGCTCCTCGTCGCTGAGGTCCGCGCCGTGCGCGGCCAGCAGCGCGGCGAGGGCGTCGAGTGCCTGCGCGGGGGTGAGCCCGCCGGCCGGGGCGCCGCCGCCTCCGCTCGCCCGCGCGCCCTGCCCGACCGCCATCGGACCGGAGTTCTCGATCCGCCCGCTGCCGCTCTGGTGGATGCCGATGTTCCAGCCGCCGCCGCTCATGGCCGTCCTCCCCTTCCCGTCACGCCGATCCGATCTCTCATCGCGCCGATCCTTCATCACGCCGATGTGATGTCTCGCCAGACCGCCGGTGCTCACGACGCCTTCGCCTGCGGGCCGACCGCCGTCGCCCCGGAGTTGACGATGGTGCCGCCACCGGTCTGCAGGATGCCCACGTTGAGCGCGGTCTGCTGGGCGCGGTACTCCGTGGTGTCCACCGCGTGGTCCTCGAGGAAGTCGAGGATCACCTCGAAGGTCCGCCGCTCGATGATCTTGATGAACTTCTCGTCGTCCATCTGCTGGAAGAAGTGCCGGTAGCCGCCGGACGCCATCTCGCGCACGCTGCGGCGGGCGCCCCAGTCGACGAGGTCCTGGTCCTCGTCCGGCTCGTGCCGCACCGCCGCGGCGCGCAGGTCCTTGCGGTTCCACACCGTCCTGGCCAGGGCGAACGGCAGGGCCAGCAGCCAGACCGCGGCGGTCGCGATCCCCGCGACGGCCTCGACGGCGGCCCGCCAGGCGAGCGACCACACCTCGCCCGAGGTCAGCCGCCGCAGCCGGGACGCCTCGTGGTAGGCGGACTTGATCGGCATCAGGTGGTAGCCGTGGAACTGGGTGTAGATCATCCGGCCCTTGAGGTCCACGTTCAGGAACACCGAGGTGACCAGCTCCTGCGACCACGAGCCGACCCGCACGCACAGGTACTCGCGCGCCGCGTTGTAGTGGTCGGGCACCTCGTCCGCGGCGGCCCGGTACTCCGCGAGCCGCTCGTACGGCACCGGCGGCCGGCTGCCGAGCGCCTTGGCGTAGAACCGGCGGGTGACCTCCAGCCCCCGCAACCGCTGGCTGTGCGCCGCCACCTCGTCGAGCAGCGAGGAGCGCAGCCGCTCCTCCATGTACGCGGTCAGCTCGTCCGCGGTGAACGGGTCGGGGTCGGTGGCGCGGGCCGGGCCGGCCTTGCCGTCGGCCGGGCCGGCGTCGGCCGGGCCGGGTGGCGGCACGTACGCCGGTGGGAACGAGGGCGGGAACGACGGCGGCTGGGCGCGCTCCAGCAGGCAGGCGAACGACCAGCGGCGCACGGAGTCGCCGGCGCCCACGAACGGCACGTAGCCGCCGTAGTAGACGACCCCCTCGGTGCTGTCCTGGTCGCCGCGGATCTTCTCGTACAGCTCCGGCGTACCCGGCGCCACCACCGGCGCGACCCCGTCGAAGCCGCGGCCCGCGGTCCGGCTGCGCCGCAACTGCACGGTGACCACCTGCCGCTGCACGATCGCGGCGAACAGGTTCGCCGCCCACACCGTCCACACGGCCACCACGCTGGACACCCAGAACCCGGTGCCGCCGTAGGCGCCCATGGCCGGCATCAGGACGCCGAAGAGGAACCACAGCACGCACGCCAGCACCACGGCGGTCGTCCTCGCCCGGCGGCGGGCGCGTGCGGCGAGGGCGTGGCCGAGCACGGTGGCCGCGTCGTAGCCGTAGGCGGGTGCGGCGAACCGGTGGCTGTTGCCGACCAGTTCGCCGACGACGCGGTCGGCGTACTCCGGGTCGGTCTCCGCGCCGATCGCCAGCAGGCGGGTGACCTCGCTGAGTTCGGGCGGCGTGGTGCCGGGCGGCGGTGCGGGCGCCAGGTCGGCGTCGTCGTACGCGCGCGGTCCGGGGAGCGTCGGTCGGTGTGTGGTCACGGCTCGGAACTCCCAGTGGTGCGGGGCCGGTTGGCGTACGAGTGGAATGTCGGGACGGGAGGCGGGACGCGGGCGGCAGGGGCGCGGGTCAGAACTCGTCGACGCTGCGGGTCGCGAGGCCGTACTGCTGCGCGATCGGGTTCCAGGCGTCCACGAAGGCCGACTTGGCCTGCTGGGCGGTCGTGCTGTCCTGGCCGCCGGACACGTAGTCGCTCTGGTCGTGCGTCGCGCCGGTCCTGCACGTCCCGTCGGCGAGCGCGGTGGCCCAGCGGGCGTAGTCGGCGTCGGCGGAGGAGGAGGCGTCCAGCGCCGTGCTGAGCAGCTGCGCCGCGTCGGAGCCGCCGGCCACCGCGTCCATGGGCAGCGCGGTGGCCTGCTCGGCGAGCGAGGTGCGGGTGTCCGCGGCGCCCTGGAGCGTCGTGGCGTCCTGGCCCAGCCCGGCGTCGGGGCCGCACTGCTCGGCGTCGGCCACCGCCGCCGAGACCTGGCTGCGCTCGTCCGCCGACTGGGAGACCAGTGCGTCCAGCGCGGCGGCCTCGCTCTGCGGGTCCTCGGTCGGCGTGGTCTCGGTGGGGGTGGGCTCGTCGGTCACGTCGGCGCCGCCGGCGCCGGTGGACGTGTCGTCGGTGGCGGTGCCGTCGAGGTCGCTCCCGTCGGCGCCGCCCGTGGCGTAGGGGCTGTCGGAGCCGAACCCGCTCGACCCCGAGGACCCGGACGAGCCGCCGCCCCACGTCCAGGGGTGGAAGGCCAGCACCAGGCCCAGCGCGAGCGGCACCGCGAGCAGCCGGTAGAGCGTGAGCCTGACCCCGCGGTCGAGCGTCCGGAAGACGGCCGCGCCGTACGTCTCCGGCGCACCGGACTCCGGCCCCGGCCTGGGCCCTTGCCCCGGCGCCGACCCCGGCGCGCCTGGTCCGTCGGCTTCCGGCGGCTGGTGCGAGCTCGTCGTCATGGGTCCCCCCCCACGTTGAGTTGTGCGGAACCGTACTCCGCGCTGTCGCAACAGACCGTGACGTCGGACGATTTCGGGCCTTTGCCACCCCAACCGATACGTATCGGTCCCAACCTTGCCCCGTCTCAGGGCCGTTCGGCGCCGGGCTTCCAGATGACGGAGACCGGCCGGCCGAGGGCGCGGGCGTAGTGGACGACGTCCGCGGTGCCGCCGCGGCCGCGCGCGGGGCGGCCGTCCCACACCGCGAGGATCAGGTCGCAGTGGTCGGCGATGTACGCGCCCGCGGCGTAGTACGCCTCGCCGCTGACGCGGGTGTAGCCCAGCGTGACGTGGGAGTCGGCGCGGTCCAGCAGCGCCCGGAAGCGGATGAGTTCGGCCGGGGAGAAGGTGGACTCGTAGTCGTCCGCCGGGGTCACGACGGTGAGCCGCGCACCGCAGTCGAGCGCGATCTCGGCGAAGAGCTGGTCGGCGCCGGCGGCCAGGCTGCTGAGGGCCTCGACCGGGTCGCCCACGCCGCGCGGCGCGCGCAGCGCCTCTGTGAGCGCCTTCGTGAGCGCCGCCCTGACGTGCCCGAACGCCTCGTGCGGGATGGCCCGGTGCCCGGTCACGCCGATCCTCGTCACGCCGCCGTGTGCCGCCCGCCCCCGGTCCGCCGCCATGGCGACCAGTCTGCCAGCCGCCGGCGCCGCGGCCCCTTCCCGTGCACCGTCCCGCTCGCCGCGATCCCCGGGGAGCCGCACTCGGACGGGGAGCCGCACGGGCGGCGCGGCGGCTACTCCTCGCGCCAGGCGAACCGCGGTGTGAAGCCCAGGAGTTCGCGGCTGCGCCGGGTGTCGAACGGCACCGCGTGGCCGTCGAGCGGTGCGTCGAGCCGGGTGTGCGGGTGATGACGGCGCATCAGTTCCGCGGTCGGCTCCAGCGCCGAAGTGTCGGGCGCGGCGACGTTGACGACCGTGTGCCCGCTCAGCTCGGCGGTGAGCGCCGCGCCGACCGCCCGCGCCGCGTCCCGGGTGTCCAGCCAGCCCCACAGCGAGGACCGGTCGAAGGCGGGGTCGGCGTGCACCGCGTCGAGGTGCCGGCGCAGCCGCTCCCCGGTGCCGAGGAACGGGAAGCGCAGGCTCACCGCGGTCAGCCCGAAGCGCCGGGCGACCCGGGCGGCCACCGCCTCGCCGAGGTACTTGGAGAGCCCGTACACGTCGTCGCCGACGAAGGGGTGCTCCTCGGTGACCGGCACGGCGGCCGGCGACAGTCCGTGGCAGGAGAAGGCGAAGCCCAGCGCGGACAGGCTGGAGACGTTCACCAGCCGGCGCGCGCCGGCCCGCCCCGCGCCGTCGAGCACGAGATGGGAGGCGGAGACGTTGTTGAGGAAGACCTCGTCCTGCGGCGCGACGTGCGGCGAGGGCAGCGCGGCGGCGTGCACCACGGCGTCCGCCCCCGCCAGCGCCTCGGAGAGCGCTTTCCGGTCGCTCAGCTCACCGGTCACCACCTCGTCCGCGACCGCCGGGTCGAGCGGCGCGCGGTCGTGCGCCCGGACCGTCCAGCCCTCGGCCCTCAGATGGGCCGTCACCTCCCGGCCGAGCGTGCCGCCGGCGCCCGTGACCAGCACCTTCACTGTGGCTCCTTCCGTCCGGTGGGACCGCGGGTCCGGCACCGCGGCGGGCGCGCCCGCGAGGCCGCGCCCGCCGCGTCGGTGCGGACCACACCCCCCACCGCCGGATACTTGCAGGAATCTTGCCAAGAATTAAGTCCTGTCGCGCAACATTTTGCCGTGGTTGACTGGCGCGGACGATCACCGGCGACCCGCGGAGGAGACAGCCCATGACCGGATCAGGTCCCGACCGCCTGCTGGACGCCTCGGGCGGCCTGCCGCAGGCCCTCCCGCCCTGGCAGGGCGGGGACGGCCTGCGCGTCACCGCGGTGCGCGCCGTCGTCACCGCGCCCGAGGGCCTGCCGCTGGTCGTGGTCCGCGTCGACACCTCGGAGCCCGGCCTGTACGGGCTCGGCTGCGCGACCTTCACCCAGCGGTACGCCGCGGTGGCCGCCGCCGTCGACGAGCACGTCGGCCCGCTCGTGGTGGGCCGGCACCCCGCCGACATCGAGGACATCACCCGGCTGATCCACTACTCGTCCTACTGGCGCGGCGGCCCGGTCCTCGGGAACGCGCTCTCCGGCGTCGACCAGGCGCTGTGGGACATCGCGGGCAAGCGCGCCGGGATGCCGGTGTACGAGCTGCTCGGCGGCCGCAGCCGCGCCGCCGTCGAGGTCTACACGCACGCCGCGGGCGGCACCGTCGAGGAGACCCTGGACCAGGCGGAGGCGCTGCTCGCCGACGGCTACCGGCACGTCCGGCTGCAGGTCGGCGGCCCCGGCCTGGGCACGTACGGCGCGCCCGGCACCCGCGGCGGCTACCCGCGCTCGCCGCACCCCGACGGCTGGGACCCCGCCCAGTACCTGCGCGCGACCCCCCGGCTCTTCGAGGCGGCCAGGCTGCGGCTCGGCGAGGAGGTCAGCCTGATGCACGACGTGCACAGCCGGCTGACGCCCAAGCAGGCCGTGGTGCTGGCCAGGGCGCTGGAGCCGTACCGGCTGTCGTTCCTGGAGGACGTGATCGCGCCGGAGCACTACGACCGGCTGCCCGAGGTCCGCGCGGCGTCTCCGGTGCCGATCGCGGTCGGCGAGCAGATCGGCAACGTCACCGACGCGGTGCGGCTGATCAGGGACGGCGGGATCGACCTGCTGCGGCTGCACACCTCGGCGGTCGGCGGCCTGACGCCGACCCGCAAGCTGGTCGCGCTGGCCGAACTCCTCGGCGTGCGCACCGCGTTCCACTCCCCTGGCGACATCTCGCCGGTCGGCGTGGCCGCGAACCTCGCGGTCGACGTGTCGACACCCGCCTTCGGCTACCAGGAGTCGCACACCTACGACGACGCCACCCACGAGGTGTTCCCGGGCACCCCCGTGGTGCGCGACGGCCACCTGACTCCGTCCGACGCGCCCGGCTGGGGGGTCGACCTGGACGAGAAGGCCGCGCTGCGGCATCCGCCGGTGAAGTTCCTGCACGAGCGGTGGTCGGCGGGGGTACGGCACCCCGACGGCGGGCTCGACGCCCCCTGACCGACCGCAGGGCCTCCGCGTGCGCGATCCGGCGGCAACCGGGACCCCGCGCCCGCGGCGGCGGACCGGCCCGGCAGACTCGACGGCGACGGCGACGGCGACGGCGACGGCGACGGCGACCGGGACCGGGACCGGGACTCGCGGCGAGGGGCGGGGGTCTGGGGCTGCCGGGCGGGGGGCCGGGGCGCAAGCCAGAGGTTCAAGTGCTCCGGCCGGTCGGCCGGCTGCGGGCGAGAGGACGGTGAGCGGCGTGCGGGCCGTACTGGTCGAGGAGTTCGGGCGGCTGCCCGAGGTGCGGCGCGTCGACGATCCCGCGCCGCCGCCCGGCGGCGTGGTGGTGCGCGTCGAGGCGACCGGGCTGTGCCGGAGCGACTGGCACGGCTGGCTCGGCCACGACCCGGGCATCGCGCTGCCGCACGTGCCGGGGCACGAACTCGCGGGCGTGGTCGTCGCGTCGGGCGCGGGCGTCAGCCGCTGGCGGGAGGGGGCACGGGTCACCGCGCCGTTCGTGTGCGCGTGCGGGAGCTGCCCGGCGTGCGCGCGCGGCGACCAGCAGGTGTGCGAGCGGCAGCAGCAGCCCGGGTTCACCCACTGGGGCTCCTTCGCCGAGCTGGTGACGGTCCATCAGGCGGACGTGAACCTGGTCGCGCTGCCGGAGTCGATGGCGTACACCACCGCGGCCGCTCTCGGCTGCCGTTTCGCCACCGCGCACCGCGCGGTGGTCGCGCAGGGACGGGTGCGGTCCGGCGAGTGGGTGGTGGTGCACGGCTGCGGCGGGGTGGGGCTGTCCGCCGTGATGATCGCGGTGGCGGCCGGCGCGCACGTGGTGGCCGTCGACCCCTCGCCGCGGGCCAGGGGCGCCGCGCGGGCGCTGGGCGCGGCGGTGTGCCTGGACCCGGCGGCGCAGGACGCCGCCCCGGCGGGCGGCGTCCCCGCGGTGGCCGCGGCCGTGCGGGAGGCGACCGGCGGCGGGGCGCATCTGTCCCTCGACGCGCTGGGCTCGGCGGCGACGTGCGCGGCCTCGGTGTGGGGGCTGCGGACGCGCGGCCGGCACGTGCAGGTGGGCCTGCTGCCGGCCGGCGGCACGGCGGTGCCGATGGATCGGGTGCTGGCCCTGGAGCTCGAACTGCTGGGCAGCCACGGCATGGCAGCGCACGCCTACCCCGAGCTGATGCGCCAGGTGGCGGCGGGCACGCTGCGCCCGGACCTGCTGATCGGCTCGGTCATCGGGCTGCCCGACGTCCCCGCGGCGCTCGCCGCGATGAGCGAGGGCTCCCCGGCCGGGATGACGATGATCACCCCGGCTCCGTAGCCGCGCCGCTCGTCGGCCGCACGCCGGCGGTCGCGGCGGACGCCGGCTCCGCCCGCGTCAGCCGCTGTCGGGCTTCCAGTCCGGGGCCAGCGCGCACGACATGAAGTGGGTCAGCCGCCACCGCTCCCACACCCGCTCGTGCACGCCGCCGGAGTTGACCGCGTAGTCCGCGCACTCCGCGCAGCCCTCCCGCGGACCGGGTTCCGTGCCGTGGTCGTCGAGGTGGTGGGTGGCCCATCGGTAGAGGAAGGCCCCCGGGTTCGGGGTCTCGGGGTTCTCGAAACGAGCCTCCAGTTCGCCACATCGGGCACACTGTCGGCTCTCCACACCTCTACTCACGCTCCGAGCCTACGTTCTCGGCCGGTCCGACGCGCCGATTTCCCCCCACGGGCGTCGAACGCCCAGCCGAACACGCCGGGCGCACCCGGCCCCACCGCCGAGGGGCCACGCGGTCGCCCAGCCGGCCGCCGGCGCGGCCGGCTGCCGTGCACAGCGGGTGCACAGGGATTGACACGGGTTCGGGCTCGCCGCGAGACTCCCGGGAGAGCGCTCTCCCATGTCAACTCCGGACGCCGCGACCGGCGTTCCGAGGTCCCCCCAGCCGCCGGCAGGCGGCACCTTCCGTGGAGATGCAGATGAGCCTGTTGGCGTTCCTTTTGCGAAGTACGAGGCGGCACAGACCGCTGGTGGCCATCATCGCGGTGATGGCGCTGGCGATCGGCGGCGCGCTCAGCGCGACCTCAGGGACCGCGCAGGCGGCGGACACGCTGCTGTCCCAGGGCAAGACGGCCACCGCGTCGTCGACGGAGAACGCGGGCACGCCCGCCTCGGCGGCCGTCGACGGCGACACCGGCACCCGCTGGTCGAGCGCGGCCGCCGACCCGCAGTGGCTCCAGGTCGACCTCGGCAGCACCGCGACGATCAGCTCGGTGGTGCTCAACTGGGAGAACGCGTACGGCAAGACGTTCAAGATCCAGGTCTCGGGCGACGCCCAGAACTGGACCGACGTCTACTCCACCACCACCGGCGCGGGCGGCGTGCAGACGCTTTCCGTAAACGGTTCCGGGCGTTATGTCCGGCTGTACGGGACCGCCCGCGGCACCGGATACGGCTACTCGCTGTGGGAGTTCCAGGTCTACGGCAGCGCCGGTACGGCGTCCGGCTGCGGCACCGCGAACGCGGCGCTGAACCACCCGGCCACCACCTCCTCGACGGAGAACGCCGGCACCCCGGCCGCCTCCGCGTTCGACGGCAACGCCGGGACCCGCTGGTCCAGCGCGGCCGCCGACCCGCAGTGGCTCCAGGTGGACCTGGGCGCGAGCACCTCCGTCTGCAAGGTGGTGCTCAACTGGGAGAACGCGTACGGCAAGACGTTCAAGATCCAGGTCTCGGGCGACGCGCAGAACTGGACCGACGTCTACTCCACCACCACCGGCGCGGGCGGCGTGCAGACGCTCTCCGTCAACGGCACCGGCCGGTACGTGCGGCTGTACGGCACCGCGCGCGGCACCGGATACGGCTACTCGCTCTGGGAGTTCGAGGTCTACACCGGCTCCGGCACCACCGGTGGCAACGGCGGCGCGACCGGCGGTGACACCGGCGGCACCGGCAACCCCGGCGGCGGCGACTTCTCCGGCTCGGTGATCTCCGCCTACAAGCAGGTGTCCGCCTCCTCCTACGAGGGCGGCAACGCCCCCGCCGCGGCGCTGGACGGCCGCACCGACACCCGCTGGTCCAGCCTCTACACCGACCCCCAGTGGCTCCAGGTCGACCTGGGGGGCAGCGGCACCATCAGCGGCATCGTGCTCAACTGGGAGTCCGCTTACGGCACCGCGTACCACATCGACGTGTCGGACAACGGCACCGCGTGGACGCCCCTGTACACCACGACCACGGGCAAGGGCGGCGTCGAGAAGCTCCCGCTCACCGGCAAGGGCCGCTACGTGCGGCTGACCGGCACCGCCAGGGCCACCGGATACGGCTACTCGCTCTGGGAGTTCCAGGTCTACGGCACGGTGGACGCCTCCACCGCCACCCCGCCGCTGCTCTCCGGGCCGACCAAGGCGCCCGCCACGACGGGGCAGTTCCAGCTCTCCGCGCCCGGCGACAAGGCGATGGTCTCCAACACCCGCAGGCCCGCGCTGTCCTGGGCGGCCGTCGCGGGGACCGCGCACTACGAGGTGTGGATCAACATCAGCCGCACCGACTACGACTTCACCGCCTCCGGCAACCTGCTCGACCTCTACACCAAGGTCGCCGAGCCCACCGGCACCACCTACACGCCGACGTGGGACATCACCGACCGGTGGACGTACAAGTGGTACGTGGTCGCGGTGAGCGGATCGGGGGCCAGGACCACCTCCACCATCCGCCAGTTCAGCGTCTACCTGCCGGACATCGAGCAGGTCGCCGACGGGGTGAACGTCGTCAACGGCGCCCGTGACCTGAACAAGGACGGCACGATCGAGCCGTACGAGGACTGGCGGCTGTCGGTCGACACGCGGGTGAGCGACCTTCTCGGGCGGATGACGCTGGAGGAGAAGGCGTACCAGATGTTCTACAACGTCCAGCAGTTCCCGCTGTCGGGCTGGCACTTCGGCCCGGCGCAGCCCGCCGACCTGAACAACGTGCTGCTGTCCACGGCTGCGACCCGGCTCGGCATCCCGCCGGTGTCCGCGGGCGACACCACCGCGGGCTACCAGACCACGTACCCGCTGCAGAGCACCCTGGCGGCGGGCAAGGACTACCCGCTGGACTACCAGTTGGGCAACATGCAGCGCGAGGAGGAGCTGGAGGTCGGGGCGCGCGGCACCCTGTCGCCGCTGGCCGAGGTGGGCACGAAGGTGCTCTACCCGCGCATCCAGGAGGGCGGCGGCGAGAACGCCGACGTGGCCGCGGCCCAACTGCGGGCGCTGGTGGCCGGGTTGCAGGGCGGCCCGGAGCTGAACCCGGGCTCGGTGCTGGCCACCGTCAAGCACTGGCCGGGCGAGGGCGCCGGCGGCGAGGCCGGCATCGTCTACGACGGGGTGACGATCAAGTACCACATGATCCCGTTCAAGGCGGCGATGGAGGCCGGCGCGGTCAACATCATGCCGGGCTACGCGGGCAGTTCGTACCTGGACCCGGGCGGCCCCGGCGCGGGTGACAGCGCGAAGATCCTCACCTACCTGCGGCAGAACCTCGGGTACACCGGTCTGATCACCACCGACTGGCTGCCGTCGGGCGCATGGGTCAACGCGGCCAACGCCGGCTCCGACGTGATGGGCGGCGCCGACCCGGGCGCCACCGGGTTCACCATGGCCGGCTTCGAGCAGCAGGTGCCGCTGGCCAGGATCAACGACGCGGTGTCGCGCATCCTGAAGCTCAAGTTCGAGCTGGGTGTCTTCGACCACCCGTACGGCGACCCGGTGAACGGCCCGTACCGCTTCCACCAGCCGAGCTACGTGCAGCTGGCCAACCAGGCGGCGCGCGAGTCGGACACCGTGCTGAAGAACGACGGCGTGCTGCCGGTGAAGCTGAACGCGGGCGACAACATCGTGGTCGCGGGCCCCCGGGCCACCGACGGCGCGTCGTGCTGCATCTGGTCCAGCTACTTCCACCCGGACTACGGCTCGCTGGACATGCTCGACGCGATCAAGAAGAGAGCGGCGACCGCGGGGGTCAACGTCTACCAGGACACCGGACCCTCGCCGAAGCTGGCGATCGTGAACGTGGGCGAGCCGTCGTACACCCACGCCACGTCCTGGCCGGACACGCAGCCCTATCTGCCGGCCGACCAGCTCGCCCTGATCCAGAACTTCAAGAGCCAGGGCATCCCGGTGGTGGTCGTGCTGACGCTGCCGCGGCCGATCGTGACCAGCGACTGGAACAACCTGGCGGACGCCATCGTGGTGACCTACCGCGGCGGCGAGGAGGTCGGGCCGGCCACCGCCAGCCTGCTCTTCGGGGACTTCACCCCGCACGGCCACCTGCCCTGGCAGTTGCCGCGCAGCCTGGACCAGGTGCTCAAGCCGGGCGGCGGCGACAATCCGGCCGACGCCAACGAGGCGTGGGACCTGCCGTACGACCTCGGCGCGACCGCCGCGGAGCGCGCGGACATCCGGGCGAAGATCGACGCCGGCCAGACCGTGCCGACGACGTACGGCAACCCGCTGTACGCCTACGGTGCGGGGCTGACCAGCTGGGCGACCGGCTGACCGCCGGCCGGCCGGACCGTTCGACCCCGCCGGCCGGCTGACCGGCCGGCGGGGAACGGGCCCGCGCTTCCTGGCACCGGGTGCCAGGAGGCGCGGGCTCTGCGATCCTGGGCGGGAGGGCACGGGGACCCGCAGCCGAGGAGGGCAGCCAGCATGGTGCAACCCGTCCGTACCGACCCCGCCCAGAACTATCCCGGGCTGATCGTCCCGGCGGGGCACACCGAGCCGGTGCCGCGCCGCATCCGCGCCTTCGCGGGCGGCCGGCCGGTGCTGGACACCGAGCAGGCCCGCTACGTGTGGGAGTGGCCCGGCTATCCGCAGTACAGCGTGCCGGTGGCCGATCTGACCGGGGCCGAACTGATCGACGAGGGCCACGAGGAGAAGAGGGCGCCCGGCACCGCGCGGCGGCACGGCCTGCGGCTGGACGGCGAGTTGCGCACCGGCGCGGCGTGGGTGTGGGGCGAGGACGCGGCGCCGGACCTCGCGGGCACCGTCCGCTTCGAGTGGGACGCGCTCGACGCGTGGTTCGAGGAGGACGAGCAGGTCTTCGTGCACCCGCGGAGCCCCTACACCCGGGTCGACGCGCTGCGCTCCGGCCGGCGGGTGCGGGTGGAGGTGGACGGGGTGCTGCTCGCTGACGCACCGTCGTGCGTGACGGTCTTCGAGACCGGGCTGCCCACCCGATACTACGTGGACCGGGTGCACGCCGACCTGACCCGGCTGGAGCCGTCCGCCACCGTGACCGCCTGCCCGTACAAGGGCACCACGACCGGTTACTGGTCGGCGCACACCCCGGCCGGCACCCATCGGGACATCGCCTGGTCGTACAGCTTCCCGACCCGGCAGCTGCTGCCGATCGCGGGGCTGATGTGCTTCTACAACGAGCGCGTCGACCTCACCGTGGACGGCGTGCGGCTGCCGCGGCCGGCCCCGGTCACGCAGGCGTCGCTGCGCAGGTGAACGGGCGGGCTGAGCGGGCGGGGCCGGGCCGGCCCCGCCGACGGCGGCATCGGAGGATCGCACAAGCGAGCCCAGGAGCGGCGATCGTTCGGATTATGCAATGGTCCAGGAGACGTCTGCCTCGCAGATGCGGCAATATCATCGGCATAGCCGTATCAGTGAGGGAGACATTCTGTGACCACCCGTTCCGCGCGGCGCCGCGCCCTGGGCGCCGCCGCCGCCGGTGCCGCCGCCCTGCTGCTGGCGCTGAGCGCCTGCTCGTCCTCGGACGACGGCAAGACCTCGGACTCCTCCGCGACCCCGACGGGGTCGCCCTCGGCTTCCGCCTCCGCCTCGTCGCAGGTGAAGGGGACCGTGGTGGTCTTCGCCGCGGCCTCGCTGAAGGAGAGCTTCACGACGCTGGGTGAGGACTTCACGAAGGCGTACCCCGGGGCGAAGGTGGTCTTCAGCTTCGGCGGCAGCGACACGCTCGCGGCGAGCATCACCGGCGGTGCGCCCGCCGACGTCTTCGCGGCGGCCAGCCCCAAGACGATGAAGACCGTCACCGGCGCCGGCGACGGCGTGGGCGCCCCCACCACCTTCGTGCGCAACCAGCTGGAGATCGCCACCCTGCCGGGCAATCCGCGGCACGTCACCACGCTGAAGGACCTGACCGGCCCGGGGCTGAAGGTCGCGCTGTGCGCCAAGACCGTGCCGTGCGGCGCCGCCGCGCAGACCGCGCTGACCGCGAGCGGCCTGAAGCTGACCCCGGTGTCGTACGAGCAGGACGTGAAGTCGGCGCTGACGAAGGTGGAGTTGAAGGAGGTCGACGCGTCGGTGGTCTACCGCACGGACGTCAAGGCGGCCGGCGGCAAGGTCGACGGCGTGGAGTTCCCCGAGTCGGCGAAGGCGATCAACGCCTACCCGATCGTCGCGCTCAAGGACGCCCCGAACCCGACGGCGGCGCAGGCCTTCATCGCCCTGGTGACGTCCGCGCAGGGGCGCCAGGTGCTCAGCCAGGCGGGCTTCCTCAACCCGTGAGGGGTGCCGTGCGGTCCGCGGACGCCGGTCCTGCCGCTCCCGGCCGGGTCCGTCGTCCGCGGCCGCGGTCCGGTGGCGTCCCGCTGCCGCTGCTGCTTCCCGCCCTGCTCGGCCTGGCGTTCCTGCTGGTGCCGCTGCTCGCGCTGGTGATCCGCGCGCCGTGGCGGTCGATGCCGGACCAGCTGACCTCGGCCGCGGTGTGGCAGGCGCTGCGGCTGTCGCTGGAGACCGCGAGCTCGGCGACCGGGGTGGCCCTGGTCCTCGGTGTGCCGCTGGCCTGGCTGCTGGCCCGCACCCGCTTCCCCGGCCGCCGGATCGTACGGGCCCTGGTGACGCTGCCGCTGGTGCTGCCGCCGGTGGTGGGCGGTGTCGCGCTGCTGCTGGCGCTCGGCCGCAACGGCGTGGTGGGCCGCTGGCTCGACTCCTGGTTCGGCGTCACCCTGCCCTTCACCACCGCGGGCGTGGTGGTCGCCGAGGCGTTCGTGGCGATGCCGTTCCTGGTGATCAGCGTGGAGGGCACGCTGCGCGCCGCCGACGCGCGGTACGAGGAGGCCGCCGCGACGCTGGGGGCGTCGCGCTTCACCGCCTTCCGCCGGGTCACGCTGCCGCTGATCGCGCCCGGCGTGGCGGCCGGCGCGGTGCTGGCCTGGGCCAGGGCGCTCGGCGAGTTCGGCGCGACGATCACCTTCGCCGGCAGTTTCCCCGGCCGCACCCAGACGATGCCGCTGTCGGTCTACCTGGCGCTGCAGGACGACCCGGACGCGGCCATCGCGCTGAGCCTGGTGCTGCTCGCGGTGTCGGTGGCGGTGCTCGCCGGGCTGCGGGAGCGCTGGACCGGGGCGGGCGCGGCATGAGCCCCGGCGGGAGCGGCACCCGCGCCGGCGCCCTCAGCGGCCACGCCACGGGCGACGGCACCGGGCTGGACGCACGGCTGGTGCTGGACCGGGGGGCCTTCCGGCTCGACGTGTCGCTGACGGCGGCCCCCGGCGAGGTGCTGGCGCTGCTCGGGCCGAACGGCGCGGGCAAGACCACGGCGCTGCGCGCACTGGCCGGCCTCACCCCCCTCACGGGCGGCCATCTGCGGCTGGACGGCGTGCCGTTGGAGGAGCCCGCGCGGCGGCTGCGGGTGCCGGCCGAGCACCGGCCGTGCGGCGTGATCTTCCAGGACTACCTGCTCTTCCCGCACCTGAGCGCGCTGGACAACGTCGCCTTCGGGCCGCGCTGCCACGGCACCGGCAAGGCGCAGGCGCGCGCGCTGGCCGCGGAGCTGCTGGACCGGATGGGCCTGGCGGAGCACGCGCACGCCCGACCGCGGCGGCTGTCCGGCGGGCAGGCCCAGCGCGTCGCGCTGGCCAGGGCGCTGGCCACCGCGCCGCGGCTGCTGCTGCTCGACGAGCCGCTGGCCGCGCTGGACGCCGGCACCCGGCTGGACGTGCGGGCCGAACTGCGCCGCCACCTCGCGGCGTTCGAGGCGGTGGCGGTGCTGGTCACGCACGATCCGCTGGACGCGATGGTGCTCGCCGACCGGCTGGTGGTGGTCGAGCAGGGCGCGATCGTCCAGCAGGGCACACCGGCGGAGATCGCCCACCGCCCGCGCACCGACTACGTCGCCCGGCTGGTCGGACTCAACCTCTACCGCGGCCGGGCGGAGGGCGATGTCGTGACGCTCGGACCCGAACTGGCCCTGACCACCGCGGAGAAGCTGTCCGGACCGGCCTTCGTGGCCTTCCCGCCCGCCGCGGTGACGCTGCACGCCCGGCGGCCGCAGGACCGCGCGCACAACGCCTGGCGGACCCGGGTCACCGGCCTGGAGTCGCGCGGCGACCGGATCAGGGTCGCGCTGGCCGGAGCCGGCGGCGAACTGCCGCTGGCCGCGGACCTCACCGCGGTCGCGGTGGCCGAACTGGCCCTGCACCAGGGCGCCGAGGTGTGGGCCGCGGTAGAGGCGGACCGGACACACGCCTATCCGGCCTGACCCGCCCGAGCGGGCCGGGCCGGCTGTCGCACAGGAGCGGTGGCGCGGGGCCGCGGATGAAGCGGCGCGGGCCCCGGGAGGTTCCCCAGGGCCCGCGCCTTCCTGCGGGGTGGATCAACTGGGCAGCGTCCAGCTCTGGTTGGCGGAACCGGTGCAGGTCCAGATCTGCAGCCGGGTGCCGTTGGCGGAGCTGGGCCCGGTGGCGTCCAGGCACTTGCCCGAGCCGGCGTTCACCAGGGTGGCGCCGCTGCGGGTCCAGTGCTGGGCGGTGGTGCCGTTGCAGTCGTACAGCTGGACCTTGGTGCCGTTGGCGGTGCCGGCCGCGGTGACGTCCATGCACTTGCCCAGCGCCTTGAGGGTGCCGTCGGAACCGACCGTCCAGGTCTGCGCGTTGGTGCCGTTGCAGTCGTACAGCTGGACCGCGGTGCCGTTCGCGGAGCTGGCGCTCGCGACGTCCACGCACTTGCCGCCGTAGCCGCTGATCGGTCCGGAAGCGTTTCCGGGCGGCGGGGTGACGGGACCGCCCTGGCCGGCCGCCCACTTGATCTCCTGGAGCAGCAGCTGGTCCTGCTGGGCGCTGGCGAAGGTCGACGACAGGGTGGTGTTCGTCGAGTAGTCCATCGCGTTGTGCCCGAAGTTGTTGTAGACCATCTTGTAGTTGCGGTTCGACCAGACGATCGGGTAATAGCCGCTGTACCACGTCTGGTTGGGGTCGGTGCCGACCGGGAAGGTCGACGGGTCCATCGACGCCAGGATGTCGATGTTCGGGTTCTGCCGCAGGTCGTTCTGCCAGCTGTACCACTCGCTGACCGACGAGGTGATGGTGGCCGGCAGGCCCGCCGTCGCCGCGTGGTTGCGGTCCTCGATCTTCAGCGTCTCCTGCGTGGGACCCCAGGAGTTGGTCTGGAACGTGCCCGTCCCGAGGAACGTGTTGTGGTACCAGGGCCAGTCGCTGGTGTCGGTGGTGAACGCCGAGACGTGGAAGCCGATGAAGCCGCCGCCGTTCTGGACGTACGTCTGGAACGCCGACCGCTGGGCCGCGGTCTGCGGGTAGTCGTCGAGGAACATCACCACCTGGTAGTTGGCCAGGTTCGCGGTGTTGAGCTGGCTCCAGTCGGTGGTGGAGGTGTAGCTGAAGCCGTTGGCGGCGCCCTGCTGCGGGAACCACGCGTTCGCCTCGTGGTCGAAGCTGATGTGCGCCGCGTCGTACGTGCCGTCGTAGAAGGCGATCACCTTGAAGGCGGAGGCCGCCCCCGCGGAGTGCGCCGGTCCTGCCTGCACGCCGAGCAGCACGGCGATCAGGGCGAACAGCCGTACCAGGGTGCGGAGCGCGGTGCGGGTCGGGGCGGACGCGGGGGTCGCCGTGCGACGTCTGATCATGTGGGGGCCTTCCTGTGGGCGACGGTGGGGACGTGCGCCTGTGCGGCCGATTCAAAGGTCTAGACTATGTTCATGTCAATGACTCGCGACCGAATCCGTGACCCGGAAGAGCGCTGACCGGCGAGACGTCCGTTTCGTTCAAGACCCCGGCCGCCGCGCGGTCTAGCGTGGCCGACATGAACGCACCACGCAGCGCACCGCGCCTTTCCCCGCGACTGGACCTGATCGGCCTGGTGGTCGCCGACATGGCGGCCTCACTGGCCTTCTACCGCCGGCTGGGCATCGACGTGCCGCCGGACGCGGACGCCGCCCCGCACGCCGAGGCGACGCTGCCCGGCGGCCTGCGGCTCGCCTGGGACACGGTGGAGACCGTCCGCTCCTTCGACCCCGACTGGTCCCCCGCGACCGGCAGCCGGATCTCGCCGGCCTTCGACTGCGGCTCGCCCGACGGCGTCGACACGGTCTACGCCGAGCTGACCGAGGCCGGCTACCACGGCCGGCTCAAGCCGTGGGACGCCTTCTGGGGCCAGCGCTACGCCGTCGTCCACGACCCGGACGGCAACGCCGTGGACCTCTTCGCCGCCCTGGCCTGAGCGCCGGGCCCGGCCTCGGCGCTGCCCGGCCTCACCGGTGCCTGACCTCAGCCGCGCCCGGCCTCATCGGCGCCCGGCCTCATCGGCGCCCGGCGTCGGCGGGACCAGCTCGCCCAGCGGCAGCCCGGTCAACGCCCTGACCTCGCGGGCCAGATGGGGCTGGTCGGCGTAGCCCGCCTCGGCCGCGACGGAGGCGAAGGCGACGCCGCGGCGGGCCAGTTCGAGGGCGCGCTGCAGGCGCAGCACCCGGGCCAGCGTCTTGGGGCCGTAGCCGAAGGCGGCCTCGCAGCGGCGGCGCAACTGCCGCTCGCCGAGTCCGCTGCCCGCCGCGACGGCGGCCACCGTCCGCCCGGCCGCCAGCTGCGCGGCGACCGCCCGGGGCAGCGCGTCCGCGCTCCCCTCGGCCGCCACCCGCCGCATCCGCTCGGCCGCCCACGCGTCGAGCGCCGCGGCCGGGTCCCGCTCCGCGCGCTCGGCGAGCCCGCGGGCCGCGCCGCCGCCCCACACCGCGTCCAGCGGGACCCGCAGGTCGCGCAGTTCCCGCGCCGGGACGCCCAGCACGGCGGGCGCGGCGCCGGGCGCGAAGCGCAGTCCCGCGTACCGGGAGCCCGGGGCGTCCCGGGTGAGGTGCGCGGCGGTGTCCGGTCCCGCCACCAGCAGCGCGCCGTCGTGCCAGATCAGGTCCATGCAGCCGTCGGGCAGCACCCGGTAGTCACCGCCGCCACCGGTCCGCGTCCACACGGTGACGCCGGCGGCGCGCCCGCGCCGTTCCCGGTATCCGCCCACCCCTCCATGGTGCCCCGGGCCGCCCGCGCGAGGAAGGCCGGCCCGGCTTCAGGGCCGGTGGTCGGGCGGCCGCGGGTACGGCGGCTGCGCCGGGCCCGGCGGCCGGGGCGCGTAGGGCGGCCCGGGCGGCGGGAACGGCGGGGACGCCGGGGACGCAGCCGCGCCGGGCGGTCCCGGCGGGCGCCCCCGCTCCTGGTCCTGCCACTGGCCCCGAATCTGGCCCTGCCCCTGGCCCTGGCCCTGGCCTCGCTGCTGAGCGCGCTCGGCGTCCGGCCGGCCGCGCTGGTGCGGCAGCGGGGCGGCGTCCGCGCGGCGCCGCAGCCGGGAGCGCACATCGGCGTGCGGCAGGAAGTCCGCCCACCGCTCGGGGTACTCCGCGGGCGGCTCCCCCTCGTCGTCCTCGTCCTCCATGGCGGCCGCCTGGCGGGCCCTGCGGGCGGCGGCGCGGGCCACCACCTCCGCGGCCGCCGCCTCCCGCAGCCGCGCGTTCTCCTCGCGGGCCGCCGCGGTCGCCAGCGACGGCCACACCCGGTCGACGGCCGCGTTGACGGCCGCGCCGACCAGCACCGCGAAGGCGGACACGCCGATCCACAGCAGCACCGCGACCGGCGCGGCCAGCGAGCCGTAGATGGTCGGGCCCTCGACCGCGTGCGTGAGGTAGATCCGCAGCACGAAACTGCCGACCACCCACATCAGCAGCGCGACCAGCGCGCCGGGCACGTCCTCGTACCAGGGCGCGCGGACCGGCACCGACACGTGGTAGAGCGTGGTGAGGAAGGCGACGGACGCCAGCAGCACGAACGGCCAGTACAGGACGTGCACGGTGCCGGCGCCGCCGGGCAGCACGTCGGTCACCGCGTTCGGGCCGACCACGACCAGCGGCAGCACCGCCGCGCCGAGCACCAGCGCCACCACGTACAGGACCAGCGACATCAGCCGGGTCCTGACGATGCCGCGGCGGCCCTCCAGGCCGTACATGATGGTGATGGTGTCGACGAAGACGTTGACCGCGCGCGAGCCCGACCACAGGGCGATCAGGAAGCCGAGCGAGATCAGGTCGGGGCGGCGGCCGTGGAAGACGTCGTCGACGAGCGGCTTCACCAGCTGGTTGACGCCCTTGTCGGAGAGCACGGTGGTCGAGGCGCTGAGGATGTTCTGCCGGATGTGGTCTATGGTGTCGAGCCCGATGACGGTGTCGACGTAGCCGAGCGCGCCGACCAGGCCGAGCAGCAGCGGCGGCAGCGACAGCAGCACGAAGAACGCCGCCTCCGCGGCGAGCCCGGTGACGCGGTACTCCATGCACGAGTCGACCGTGTCCTTGAGCAGCAGCCAGGCCACCTTGCGCTTGGAGACGTTCCGGTACAGGGCACGGGCCCTGCGCCAACGGCTCGGACGCCGATGGCTTCTTTCCTCTGCTGCTGGCACCCCCTTACGTTAGCTGCCATGAGCACCCTCACTCACACCGTGACGAACCAGGCTCCGCCGCTGGTCGGCCACGACGTCTACGGCACGGACAGCGCGCTGACCGAAGGGGTGGAGCGGCACGCCGATCCCGCCCTGCTGCCGGAGATCGCCGGCGAACTCGGGGAACTCGGCCGCGCGGCCGGTTCCGCCCAGGCGCAGAAGTGGGGTGAGGAGGCGAACACCCACGAGCCGGTGCTGCGCACCCACGACCGCTACGGCAACCGCGTCGACGAGGTGGACTTCCACCCCTCCTGGCACCGGCTGCTCGGGCACGCCGTGTCGGCCGGGCTGACCGACGCCTGGTCCCGGCCCGGCGGACACCTGCGCCGCGCCGCCGGGTTCATGGTGTGGTCCCAGGTCGAGGCCGGGCACGGCTGCCCGGTGTCGATGACGCACGCGGCGGTGCCCGCGCTGCGCACCGACCCGGCGCTGGCCGCCGAGTGGGAGCCGCGGCTGGGCTCGCGGGCCTACGACCCGCAGCTGGTCGCGCCGGGCGCGAAGCCGGGCGCGCTGTTCGGGATGGGCATGACGGAGAAGCAGGGCGGCTCCGACGTACGCGCCAACACCACGCGCGCGCAGCCCCTCGCCGAGTCCGGCACCTACCAGCTGACCGGGCACAAGTGGTTCTGCTCCGCGCCGATGTCCGACGGCTTCCTGGTGCTGGCGCAGGCGCCGGGAGGGCTGTCCTGCTTCCTGCTGCCGCGGGTGCTCGCCGACGGCACCCGCAACACCTTCGCGATCCAGCGGCTGAAGGACAAGCTCGGCAACCGCTCCAACGCCTCGTCCGAGGTGGAGTTCAGCGGCACCTGGGCGCGGCTGGTCGGGGAGGAGGGCCGCGGCGTCGCGACCATCATCGAGATGGTCGCGGCGACCCGGCTGGACTGCGTGCTCGGCTCCGCGGCCCTGATGCGCCAGGCGGTGGCGCAGGCGGTGCACCACGCGGCGCACCGCAGCGCCTTCGGCGGGCCGCTGATCGACAAGCCGCTGATGCGCAACGTCCTCGCGGACCTGGCGCTGGAGTCCGAGGCGGCCACCACCACGGCGCTCCGGCT
The DNA here is from genome assembly GCF_036353415.1 of Actinacidiphila polyblastidii. Classification (NCBI taxonomy): domain Bacteria; kingdom Bacillati; phylum Actinomycetota; class Actinomycetes; order Kitasatosporales; family Streptomycetaceae; genus Actinacidiphila; species Actinacidiphila polyblastidii. The sequence continues at coordinate 75,889 of NZ_JAZEWV010000007.1, read as the reverse complement.
GGCGGCGGCCTACGACGCGGACACCGAGCAGGAACGCGCGCTGCGCCGCCTCGCGGTGGCCGTCACCAAGTTCTGGGTGACCAAGCGCTGCCCGCCGGTCGCGGCCGAGGCGCTGGAGTGCCTGGGCGGCAACGGCTACGTGGAGGAGTCCGGGATGCCGCGGCTGTTCCGCGAGTCCCCGCTGAACTCGGTGTGGGAGGGCTCGGGCAACGTCCAGGCGCTGGACGTGCTGCGGGTGCTGCAGCGCGAGCCGCGCGCGCTCGACGCCTTCCTCACCGAGATCGGCCGGGCCCGCGGCGCCGACCACCGGCTGGACGGCGCGGTCAAGGACCTGCTGACCGAACTCGGCGACCTGGACGGCATCGAGGGCCGCGCCCGCCGGATCGTCGAGCGGATGGCGGTGGTACTCCAGGGCTCCCTGCTCGTCCGCTTCGCCCCCGCCGCGGTCGCCGACGCCTTCTGCGCCTCCCGGCTGGGCCGCGACTGGGGCGCGACCTTCGGCACCCTCCCGGCCGGCCTCGACCTGCCCGCCGTCGTGGAGCGCGCCGCCCCGGTCCCCCACTGAGCCGGCGCCGCGCGGTACGCCACCCGACGCCGCGCGTCACGCCGGTGGCTCCGCCCCATCCCGAGCGTCCACCCCCGAGGCGGCGGGCCGAAGGGCCCGGCGGCGAGCCGCCGGCAGAAGAGGGGGGATGACGCCGCGCCGACTCGGCGCCACCCCCGGTCTGTCGGGCCGTGCCCGCGACCTGCTGACGCGGCGTCACTGTCCGTCGGCGACGGGCCGGCCCGCAAACGTTGCAGCCGGTTGCAGCCGCTCCCGGCCGCGCGCAGACGGCGGCGCCCCCTGGCGCGGGGCGCGCCGCCCCGCACGCGATGGCGGATCGGGCTGCGGTGCGCCGCGCGCCGCTGGGAGCATGGGAGGCGGGCGGTACGGGAGGGACGCAGGGCAGGAGCGACGTGGCTCATTCACCGGGTGGACGGGGGCGGTCGGGCGGGCGCGCGCCGCGGACGCCGCCGCATCTGCGGGCGGCGGTGCGAGAGGCCGCCCTGGCGGGGGACGCGCCGCCGGTCGCGCCGCGCGCGGTGATCGGCGCGTCGTGGACGCGCGTGCGGCGGCTGGGCATCGACCCGGACGCCGGCCGGCAGGGCAGCGTGCTGAGCACCGACGAGATCGAGCACCGGCGGCGGTCGAGCCCGCTGGGCGAGGTGCTCCCGGTGCTGCGCGAGGGCCTGGTCTCGGTCGCGGACGCGGCCTGGCACATCATGGTGGTCACCGACCCGGAGGGCCGGCTGCTGTGGCGGGACGGCAGCGTCGCGGTGCGCAGGAGCGCGGACCGGCTGGGTTTCGCGGAGGGCGCGTCGTGGGCCGAGGAGGCCGTCGGCACCAACGCCATCGGCACCGCGCTGGTCACCCGCACCCCGCTGCAGGTGCACTCGGCGGAGCACTACGTCCGCACCCACCACGGCTGGACCTGCGCGGCCGCGCCGCTGCACGATCCGCGGGACGGCCGGCTGATCGGGGTGGTGGACGTCAGCGGGCCGGCGGCGAATCTGCATCCGGCGACGCTGTCGCTGGTGACCGCGGTGGCGCGGGTCGCGGAGGGCGAGCTGCGGGCCCGGCACTGGGCGGCGGTGGAGCGGCTGCGGGCGACGGCCGCGCCGATCCTGGCGCGGATCGGCGGCCGGGCGCTGGTGGTGGACGCCAACGGCTGGACGGCCGCGGTGACCGGAGTCGCGCCGGCCGGCCGGGTGGCGCTGCCCGCCGCGGTGCGCGCGGGCCAGGCGTGGCTGCCGTCGCTGGGCCGCTGCCGGCTCGAACCGCTGCCCGGCGGCTGGCTGGTCCGGGTGGGGCCGCAGGAGGAGCCGCCGGAGCCGAGCCGGGTGGTGCTCGACGTGCGCCGGCCGCGGGACTGGGAGGTGACGGTGGTGGGCGCGGCGGGCCGCTGGACGCTGCCGCTGAGCCCGCGCCACGCGGAGCTGCTGTTCGTGCTCGCAATGCACCGCGAGGGCCGTACGGCCGGGCAGCTGGCCGGGGACCTGTTCGGGGACGCCGGCCGGGCGGTGACGGTGCGCGCCGAACTGTCGCGGCTGCGCCGCAACCTGGCGGGGGTGCTGGCGCACCGGCCGTACCGTTTCGCGGACGGGGTGGAGGTCGAGGTGCTGCGGCCGCGGGACCCGGCCGGTCTGCTGCCCCATTCGCTGGCTCCCGCGGTGGCCGCGGCGCGCCCGGACGAGGAGGGCTGAGCCCGGCACACCGTAGGGTGAGGGCCATGACCACGACCCCGGCCGCGCCCGTGACCACCTGGTATCTGGAGATGACCGATCCGGACGAGCTGACTCCCGCGGTGGCGCCGCAGGAGCGGGCGGGTCTGCGGATCGTGCGGGCGGAGGTGGCGTCGGGCGAGTTCGGGCGGTTTCTGTATACGGCCGTCGGCTCGGACGTCTCCTGGAAGGACCGGCTGGGGTGGCCGGCCGAGCAGTGGCGGACGCATCTGGCCCGGCCCGGCTGCGAGCTGTGGGTGGCGTACGAGCACGGTACGCCCGCGGGCTACGTGGAGCTGGACGCGCAGGACGAGGGCGCGGTGGAGATCGTGTACTTCGGCCTGCTGCCGGACTTCCGCGGCCGGGGCATCGGCGGCCACCTGCTGTCGTACGGCACCGAGCGGGCCTGGGACCTCGCGGCGCGGTGGCGCGGGCGGCAGGACACCGCGCGGGTCTGGCTGCACACCTGCTCGCTCGACGGGCCGTACGCGCTGGGCAATTACCGGCGTCGCGGGTTCCGGGTGACGCACACCACAATGTCTCACTGAGTGAGATGATCTGGTCCACATAGTGGATAGCGGTGGACGCTCCGGAGACCGTCGTGCCACGCTTTCGTCATGTCGCGCACGGGAATCGCCTTGGTAGGTCGGCCGCACGTCGACTTCTGCCGCGTGTCCAGCGCCATCTGTCCGGCGGCCTGACCGCACCCGGCCTCCCTCTCCGCCCTCCCCGTCGTCGTGGATGCGCGGGGTCCCCGCCGCGCCCGTGACGCGCCGACGAGCCGTGCATGCCCGGGTCAGGGGACCGTTCCGCGCTGTTTCGACCCGCACCCGAGCCTGCCCGAAGGACGCATCGCCATGGCTGCCAGCCCCGATCTCCCCCAGAACCCGGCCGGGAGCGCCCCCAGGACGAGTCCGGCGGCCCGCCGCAGGACAGGGCGCCACCGCGGCGAGGGCCAGTGGGCGATGGGCCACTTCACTCCGCTCAACGCCAACGAGCAGAGCAAGAAGGACGACGACGGTCTCAACGTGCGGACGCGGATCGAGACGATCTACGCGCACCGCGGCTTCGACTCGATCGACGGCGCCGACCTGCGCGGCCGGATGCGCTGGTGGGGTCTGTACACCCAGCGCCGGCCCGGAGTCGACGGCGGGCGCACCGCGATCCTGGAGCCGGAGGAGCTGGAGGACAGCTACTTCATGATGCGGGTGCGCATCGACGGCGGCCGGCTGACCGTGGCTCAGCTGCGGGTGATCGGCGAGATCTCGCAGGAGTTCGCCCGCGGCACCGCGGACCTCACCGACCGGCAGAACATCCAGTACCACTGGATCCGGATCGAGGACGTGCCGGAGATCTGGCGGCGGCTGGAGGCGGTGGGCCTGTCCACCACCGAGGCGTGCGGCGACGTGCCCCGGGTGATCCTCGGCTCCCCGGTGGCCGGCATCGCCGAGGACGAGATCATCGACGGCACCCCGGCGATCGACGAGATCCACGAACGCTTCATCGGCAGCAAGGAGTTCTCGAACCTGCCGCGGAAGTTCAAGACCGCGATCTCCGGTTCGCCGCTGCTCGACGTGGTGCACGAGATCAACGACATCGCCTTCGTCGGCGTCGAGCACCCCGAGCACGGGCCCGGCTTCGACCTGTGGGTCGGCGGCGGCCTGTCCACCAACCCGCGGCTCGGCGAGCGGCTCGGCGCGTGGGTGCCGCTGGAGGACGTGCCCGACGTGTGGGCCGGCGTCGTCGGCATCTTCCGCGACTACGGCTACCGGCGGCTGCGCCACCGCGCCCGGCTGAAGTTCCTGCTCGCCGACTGGGGCACCGCGAAGTTCCGCCAGGTGCTGCAGGACGAGTACCTCAAGCGCGAGCTGGCCGACGGTCCCGCGCCCGAGCAGCCCCCTCAGGTGTGGCGCGACCACATCGGCGTGCACCGGCAGAAGGACGGCCGCTTCTACGTCGGCCTCGCACCGCGGGTCGGCCGGATCGACGGCGCCACCCTGACGAAGATCGCCGCGCTCGCCGAGGAGCACGGCTCCGGGCGGCTGCGCACCACCGCCGACCAGAAGCTCATCGTGCTGGACGTCGAGGAGCACCGGGTCGCGTCGCTGACCGCCGGACTCGAGGCGCTCGACCTCCAGGTCAGGCCGTCGTCCTTCCGGCGCGGCACGATGGCGTGCACCGGCATCGAGTTCTGCAAGCTGGCGATCGTCGAGACCAAGGCGCGCGCCGCCGCGCTGATCGACGAACTGGAGCGGCGGCTGCCGGAGTTCGACGAGCCGATCGGCATCAATCTCAACGGCTGCCCGAACTCCTGCGCGCGCATCCAGACCGCCGACATCGGCCTCAAGGGCCAGCTGGTGACCGACGCGAACGGCGAGCAGGTCGAGGGCTACCAGGTGCACCTGGGCGGCGGCCTCGGCCTCGACCCGGGCTTCGGCCGCAAGGTGCGCGGCCTGAAGGTCACCTCGGCCGAACTCCCCGACTACGTCGAGCGGGTGCTGCGGCGCTTCCAGCAGGAGCGCGCCGAGGGCGAGCGGTTCGCGCAGTGGGCGGCCCGCGCGAGCGAGGAGGCGCTGTCATGACGGAGCGCGCCGCGCCCTTCTACTGCCCGTACTGCGGCGACGAGGACCTGCGCCCCTCGGAGCAGGGCCACGGCGCCTGGGAGTGCCGGTCGTGCAACCGGGCCTTCCAGCTGAAGTTCCTCGGCCTGCTCGCCGAGGGGCTGAAGGCCGCCGCCCCGGCGGCTTCGCCGGACTCCCCGCACGGAGGCGCCTCGTGAGCGCCGCTTCGCGCACCGCGCAGGACCTGGAGCGGCTGGCCGTCGGGGCCGGCCGCGACCTCGAGGAGTCCTCCGCGCAGGACATCCTGCGCTGGGCCGCCGACACCTTCGGCCGGCGCTTCTGCGTCACCTCCTCGATGGAGGACGCGGTCGTCGCCCACCTGGCCTCGCGCGCGCTGCCCGGTGTGGACGTCGTCTTCCTCGACACCGGCTACCACTTCCCGGAGACCATCGGCACCCGGGACGCGGTCGCCGCCGTGATGGACGTGAACGTGATCACGCTGGCCCCGCGCAGGACGGTCGCCGAGCAGGACGCCGAGCACGGGCCGAAGCTGCACGACCGCGACCCCGACCTGTGCTGCGCCCTGCGCAAGGTGGCGCCGCTGGAGGAGGGCCTGCGCGGCTACGACGCCTGGGCGACCGGGCTGCGCCGCGACGAGTCCCCGACCCGGGCGAACACCCCGGTGGTCGGCTGGGACACCAAGCGGCAGAAGGTGAAGATCGCCCCGATCGCACGGTGGTCCCAGCAGGACGTGGAAGCGTATGTGGCGGAGCACGGCGTGCTCACCAATCCGCTGCTGATGGACGGCTACGCCTCGGTCGGCTGCGCGCCCTGCACCCGCCGGGTGCTGGAGGGCGAGGACGCCCGCTCCGGACGCTGGGCGGGCCTCGGCAAGACCGAGTGCGGGATCCATCTGTGACGACACTTCAGGAGGACGCGATGAGCACCGGGGCCACCGTCTGGCTCACCGGCCTGCCGAGCGCCGGCAAGACCACCATCGCGTACGCGGTGGCGGAGTCGCTGCGCGCCGCGGGACGCCGGGTCGAGGTGCTCGACGGCGACGAGATCCGCGAGTTCCTCTCCGCCGGCCTCGGCTTCACCCGCGAGGACCGGCACACCAACGTGCAGCGGATCGGCTTCGTCGCCGAACTGCTCGCCTCGCACGGCGTGCTGGTGCTGGTGCCGGTCATCGCGCCGTACACCGACAGCCGTGAGGCGGTCCGCAAGCGCCACCAGGCGCACGGCACCGGCTACGTCGAGGTGCACGTCGCCACCCCGGTGGACGTCTGCTCGGACCGGGACGTCAAGGGGCTGTACGCCCGGCAGGCCGCCGGCGAACTCACCGGGCTGACCGGCGTGGACGACCCGTACGAGCCGCCGCAGGACCCGGACCTGCGGATCGAGACGCAGGGCCGCACCGTCCAGGAGTCCGCGGCGGCCGTCCAGCGGCTGCTCGCCGAGCGGGGTCTGGCGGCCGGCGGCGCGGACGCCGGGCCGGACACCACCACCTTTGCGCAGGAGAGGGGCACGGCATGACCACGACGGTGGCGCACACCGACGCGACGGACAGCCCGTACGCGCTCTCGCACCTGGACGCGCTGGAGTCGGAGGCGGTGCACATCTTCCGCGAGGTCGCGGGCGAGTTCGAGCGGCCGGTGATCCTCTTCTCCGGCGGCAAGGACTCCATCGTGATGCTGCACCTGGCGCTCAAGGCGTTCGCGCCCGCCGCGGTGCCGTTCGCGCTGCTGCACGTCGACACCGGGCACAACTTCCCCGAGGTGCTGGAGTTCCGGGACCGCACGGTGGCCGCGCACGCGCTGCGCCTGCACATCGCGTCGGTGCAGGACTACATCGACGACGGGCGGCTGCGTGAGCGTCCGGACGGCACCCGCAACCCGTTGCAGACGGTGCCGCTCACCGACGCGATCCGCGAGCTGCGCTTCGACGCGGTGTTCGGCGGCGGTCGGCGTGACGAGGAGAAGGCGCGGGCCAAGGAGCGGGTGTTCTCGCTGCGCGACGAGTTCTCGCAGTGGGACCCGCGCCGCCAGCGCCCCGAGCTGTGGCAGCTGTACAACGGCCGGCACGCCCCCGGCGAGCACGTGCGGGTCTTCCCGCTGTCCAACTGGACCGAGCTGGACGTGTGGCAGTACATCGCCCGCGAGAAGATCGAACTGCCGGGCATCTACTTCGCGCACGACCGTGCGGTCTTCCAGCGGTCCGGCATGTGGCTGACCGCCGGCGACTGGGGCGGCCCGAAGGCCGGCGAGGCGGTGGAGACCCGCCTGGTGCGCTACCGCACGGTCGGCGACATGTCCTGCACCGGCGCGGTCGACTCCGACGCCGCCACGCTCGACGCGGTCATCGCGGAGATCGCCGCGTCCCGGCTGACCGAACGCGGCGCCACCCGGGCCGATGACAAGATGTCCGAGGCCGCGATGGAAGACCGCAAGCGCGAGGGGTACTTCTAGCCATGACGAGCACCACCGGTCCGCTCACCGCCGAGCAGTTGTCGGCGACCACCCTGCTGCGCTTCGCCACCGCCGGTTCCGTGGACGACGGCAAGTCGACCCTGGTCGGCCGGCTGCTGCACGACTCCAAGTCGGTGCTCACCGACCAGCTGGAGGCGGTCGAGCGCGCCTCGCTCGGCCGCGGCCAGGAGGCCCCCGACCTGGCGCTGCTCACCGACGGCCTGCGGGCCGAGCGCGAGCAGGGCATCACCATCGACGTGGCCTACCGCTACTTCGCCACCGCCCGGCGCCGGTTCATCCTCGCCGACACCCCGGGGCACGTGCAGTACACCCGGAACATGGTCACCGGCGCCTCGACCGCCGAGCTGGCCGTGGTGCTCGTCGACGCCCGCAACGGCGTGGTCGAGCAGACCCGCCGCCACGCCGCGGTGGCCGCGCTGCTGCGCGTCCCGCACGTGGTGCTCGCGGTCAACAAGATGGACCTGGTGGAGTACGCCGAGCCGGTCTTCGCGGCGATAGCCGAGGAGTTCACCGCCTACGCGGCCTCGCTCGGCGTCCCGGACGTCACCGCCATCCCGATCTCGGCGCTCGCCGGGGACAACGTGGTGGAGCCGTCCGCGCACATGGACTGGTACGGCGGCCCGACCGTGCTGGAGCACCTGGAGACCGTCCCGGTCAGCCACGACCTGGCGGCCTGCCCGCCGCGCTTCCCGGTGCAGTACGTGATCCGCCCGCAGACCGCCGAGCACCCCGACTACCGCGGCTACGCCGGCCGGATCGCCTCCGGCCTGCTGCGGGTCGGCGAGCCGGTGACCGTGCTGCCGTCCGGGCGGACCACCACCATCGCGGGCATCGACGCGCTCGGCGAGAGCGTCGACACCGCCTGGGCCCCGCAGTCGGTGACGCTGCTGCTCGCCGACGACCTGGACGTCTCGCGCGGCGACCTGATCGCGCCGAGCGGTTCGCTGCCCACCGTGACGCAGGACGTCCGGGCCACCGTGTGCCATCTGCACGAGCGCCCGCTGCGGATCGGCGAGCGGGTGCTGCTCAAGCACGCCACCCGTACGGTCAAGGCGATCGTGAAGGAGATCCCGCACCGGATCGACCTGTCGCACGGCCTGGCCCACGAGAACAACCCGGAGCGCCTGGACGTCAACGACATCGGCGCGGTGCTGGTGCGCACCGCCGAGCCGCTGCCGGTCGACGCCTACGCGGACTCCCGGCTGACCGGCTCCTTCCTGCTGATCGACCCCGCGGACGGCACGACGCTGACCGCCGGGATGGCGGGCGAGGCGTTCGCCGAGGCACGGTCCGCGGCCCCGGACGCAGACGACGAGGGATGGGATTTCTGACGGTGTCTCAACTGGCGCAGGAGGCCTTCTCGGGCTTCGCGAAGGAGGGCGGGCGGGTCGGCAGCGGCTTGCTCGGCTCGGGGACCGGCGGGGTCGCACGATGTGTGCGCTGAGAGCCGTACCTCAACCCGCCTGTCCGGCGCGCCTCCCGGCGCACCGCTTTCGAAGACCTGACGCAACTCCGGCCGCGCCCTGAGACAACGGCGCGACACGCCGGGCCTTACGAGAGGACACCCACGTGTCTGCCCTGCCCCGCCCGCTCGCCCGCACCGCCGCCCGCCGCCGCAGACTCGTCGCCGCGGCCGCCGCCCTGCCGATCCTCTTCGGCGCACTGGCCGCCTGCGGCTACGGTTCCGACAAGTCGGACGACAATGCCACCACCCCCGCCGCGGCCCCCGCCGGGAGCCAGAGCGCCGCCAAGCTCTCCGCCGACGAGGTGAAGATCGGCTACTTCCCCAACCTGACCCACGCCACCGCGCTGGTCGGGCTCAAGGAGGGCTTCTTCCAGCAGCAGCTGGGCAGCACCAAGATCAAGCAGGCCACCTTCAACGCGGGCCCGGCCGAGATCGAGGCGCTGAACGCCGGCTCCATCGACATCGGCTGGATCGGCCCCTCCCCGTCGATCAACGGCTACACCAAGTCCCAGGGCAGCGACCTGCGGATCATCTCCGGCTCGGCGTCCGGCGGCGTGAAGCTGGTGGTGAACCCGGCCAAGATCAAGACCCTGGCGGACGTCAAGGGCAAGAAGATCGCCACCCCGCAGCTCGGCAACACCCAGGACGTGGCGCTGCTCAACTGGATCAAGACGCAGGGCTGGAAGGTCGACGCGCAGAGCGGCAGGGGCGACGTGTCGGTGGTCCGCACCGACAACAAGATCACCCCGGACGCCTACAAGAGCGGCTCGATCGACGGCGCCTGGGTGCCGGAGCCGACCGCGTCGAAGCTGGTCGCCGAGGGCGCCAAGGTGCTGCTGGACGAGAGCACGCTGTGGCCGGACAAGCAGTTCGTGATCACCAATGTGATCGTGTCGCAGAAGTTCCTGTCCGCCCACCCCGACGTGGTCGAGGCGGTGCTGCGCGGCTCGGTGAAGACCAACGCGTGGATCAACGCCAACCCGGACAAGGCCAAGGCCGACGCGAACGACCAGCTCAAGGCGCTGACCCAGAAGGCGCTGCCGGCGAAGGTCCTCGACCCGGCCTGGCAGTCGATCAAGGTCCTCGACGACCCGCTGGCGTCGACCGCCAAGGACGAGGCCGACCACGCGGTCGCCGCGGGCCTGTTGAAGGCGCCGAAGCTGGACGGCATCTACGACCTCACGCTGCTCAACAAGGTCCTCAAGGCGCAGGGCGAGCCGGCCGTGAGCGCCGCCGGCCTCGGCGCGCAGTAGTTCCCGCGCCGCCGGCCAGGCCGGCGACCCGTTCCCCCACCGAGGACCCAGGAGGTGACACCCCATGGCCGACACTCTCACCGGCCCCGCGGCGCAGACCGCGGGACCCGCCGCGTACGCAGCGCACCTCGACCATGTCTCGAAGGCGTTCGGCAGGCCCGGCGCCCAGCAGTTGGTGCTCGACGGCATCACGCTCGACGTGGCGCCGGGGGAGTTCGTCTGCCTCCTGGGGGCCTCGGGGTGCGGGAAGTCGACCCTGCTCAACCTGGTCGGCGGGCTGGACAAGCCGTCCGCCGGGGGCATCGACGTCCCCGGCGGCCGGCCGGCCCTGATGTTCCAGGAGCACGCGCTCTTCCCGTGGCTGACCGCCGGCCGCAACATCGAACTGGCGCTGCGGCTGCGCGGCGTGCCGCGCGAGGAGCGCCGCCCGGAGGCCGAGCGGCTGCTGTCGCTGGTCCGCCTCAGCGGGGCGTACGACAAGCGGGTGCACGAGCTGTCCGGCGGCATGCGGCAGCGGGTCGCGCTGGCCAGGGCGCTGGCCCAGGACAGCCAGCTGCTGCTGATGGACGAGCCGTTCGCCGCGCTGGACGCGATCACCCGGGATGTGCTGCACGACGAGCTGACCCGGATCTGGTCCGAGAGCGGCCTGTCGGTGCTGTTCGTCACGCACAACGTGCGGGAGGCGGTGCGGCTCGCGCAGCGCGTCGTGCTGATGTCGTCGCGTCCCGGGCGGATCGCCCGGGAGTGGACCATCGACATCCCGCAGCCGCGCCGCATCGAGGACGCCGCCGTGGCGGACCTGTCCATCGAGATCACCGAGGAACTCCGGGGGGAGATCCGCCGTCATGGCCAGCACTGAGACGACCGGCGCGCAGGGCGCCGTACCGCTGCGGAAGGCCCCCACCGGGGACGCCGACGTCAAGGACGTGCACGACATGTCCGGCCTGGAGGCCGGCCTGGACGCGCTGGAGACCGTCACCGTCGGCCGCACCCCGGTCGGGCAGGTGCTGCTGAAGCGGGTGCTGCCGCCGGTCACCGCGATCGTGGTGGTCCTGGCGGTGTGGCAGATCGCCGTGTCGGCGGGCTTCTCCGACCCGACGAAGCTGCCGAGCCCGCACGCGGTGTGGCAGGAGCTGGCCGACCGGTGGAACGCCGGCGACCTGTTCTCCATCATCTGGACCAGCGTGCAGCGCGGCCTGCTGGGCTTCCTCGCGGCGCTGGCCATCGGCACCCCGCTGGGCCTGGTGGTGGCCAGGGTGCCGTTCGTGCGCGCCGCGATCGGCCCGATCCTGTCCGGGCTGCAGTCGCTGCCGTCGGTCGCCTGGGTGCCCGCCGCGGTGATCTGGCTGGGCATCGAGGACTCGGCGATGTACGCGGTGATCCTGCTCGGCGCGGTCCCCTCGATCGCCAACGGCCTGGTCTCGGGCATCGACCAGGTGCCGCCGCTGTACCTGCGGGCCGGCCGGGTGATCGGCGCGACCGGCCTGCGCGGCGCCTGGCACATCCTGCTGCCCGCGGCGCTGCCCGGCTACGTGGCGGGCCTGAAGCAGGGCTGGGCGTTCTCCTGGCGGTCCCTGATGGCCGCGGAGCTGATCGCCTCCTCGCCTGACCTCGGCGTGGGCCTCGGCCGCTACCTGGAGAACATGCGGGAGGGCTCGGACATGGCCGGCGTCTTCCTCGGCATCCTGCTCATCCTCTTCGTCGGCATCGCCATCGACCAGATCTTCTTCAGCCCGCTGGAGCGCTGGGTGCTCCGCAGCCGCGGCCTGAACTCCAGGAGCCAGTGAGTTTGCGTCCCGCCGCCCGCCCCCGCTCCGCGCCGCAGCCGCCGCTGCTGGTCATCGCGCACGGCTCCCGCGACCCGCGGCACGCCGCGACCGTGCGTGCGCTGACCGGCCGGGTGGCGGCGGCGCGGCCGGGGCTGCGGGTGGAGACGGCGTTCCTCGACTTCTGCGACCCCTCGGTGCCGCAGGCGGTGCGGCGGCTGGCCGCCGACGGGGTGCGCGACGCGGTGGCGCTGCCACTGCTGCTGACCCGGGCCTTCCACGCCAAGACCGACATCCCCGCGGTGCTGCGCGAGGCGACCGCGGCGCTGCCGGCGCTGCGGCTGCGCACCGCCGACGTGCTGGGCCCCTCCCCGCTGCTGACCGCGGCCCTGGAGCGGCGGCTGCGCGAGGCCGGGCTGCGGCCGGGCGACCGGGCGTCCACCGGCGTGGTGCTGGCGTCGGCCGGCTCCACCGACCCGGAGGCACGGGCGGTGATCGCCGACATCGCGCGGCGCTGGCGCCGCGCCGGCTGGTGCGCGGTGCGGCCCGCGTTCGCCTCCGCGGCGCTGCCGCGCACCGAGGACGCCGTACGGCAGCTGCGGGCCGACGGTGTACGGTCGGTCGCCGTGGCGCCGTACGTGCTCGCGCCCGGCTTCCTGCCGGACCGTATCGAACGCGGCGCCCGCGCGGCCGGCGCTGACGTGCTGGCCCCGGTTCTGGGCGCGGCCCCCGAGGTGGCCGAGCTGCTGCTGCGGCGGTACGACGAGGCGCGTACGCCGGCGAGCAGCCTGGTGGTCGCCTGAGGGCAACCTTTCGCGTGGTCTGTCGGTCATCTGATCGAGGGTTCCGGAGCCCTGTACCTGAAGGACGACACCGGAACGGTGGATGTATGACCCAGACGGATCGGGCGGGGGCGGCCACGCCGGCCGGAGCGGCGGCAGCCGCACAGCAGGCACAGACGGAGGAGGTCGGGCCCGGGGCGCCACCGGGCGGGGCGGGGGCCGGGGGCACGGGCGCCGCCGGCACGGCGGTGGCGGTGAAGGTGCCGCTGCCGAGGGCGCAGCCGGCCGCCGGGCCGGCCGCAAGCCGGCCGGGAGCGCGCAAGGACCGGCTGGCGGCGCTGGACGGGCTGCGGTTCCTGGCCGCGCTGTCGGTGGTGCTCTTCCACTTCGTCGGGCAGACGCCGTGGGCGATGCTCGACATCTGGGGGCGGCCCTACCAGGACACCTTCCCCGAGGCGCACCGGTACTTCGCCTTCGGGCGGCTCGGGGTGGACCTGTTCTTCCTGATCAGCGGGTTCGTGATCTGCATGAGCGCGTGGGGCCGCAGCCCCCGGGACTTCTTCATCTCCCGGGTGACGCGGCTGTACCCGATGTACTGGGTCGCGATCATCGTCTCGGCTTGCGTGATCTACCTCACCGACGGCCCGTTCGGCCACCCCAACCCGCGGCTGCTCTTCGCGAACTTCACGATGCTGCAGACGCCGCTGGGCGTGGACAACCTGGACCCGGTGTACTGGACGCTCTGGCCGGAGCTGTGCTTCTACCTGACCTTCGCGGTCGTGGTGTGGAAGGGCCTGAGCTACCGGCGGGTGGTGATCTTCTGCGGGCTGTGGACGGTCGCCACGGTGCTGGCGCCCGGCGCGCACATCCCGCTGCTGACGCTGCTGGTCAACCCGGCCTCGGCGCCGTACTTCATCGCCGGCATGGCCTTCTACCTGATGTACCGGTACCGGCCCACCCCGCTGCTGTGGGGCGTCGTGGCGATGTCGTGGCTGCTGGCCCTGCACTTCCTGCTGGCGCCGGGCGGCGGCCGCAACAACTGGGACACCTGGTCGCCGTGGCGCGGCTGGCTGGTGCTGGTGACCTCGGTCTTCTTCCTGCTGATCGCGGCCATCGCGCTCGGCTGGACGAGCCGGCTGCGCTGGCGCGGGCTGACCGTGGCCGGGACGATGACCTTCCCGCTGTACCTGCTGCACGACACCGTCGGGATCACCGTCGCGCACCGCTTCGGGCTCCGGGTCGACCCCTGGCTGCTCGTCGGGGTCACGGTCGGCTCGCTGATCGTGCTGTCCTACCTGATCCACCGCTTCGCCGAGCGGCCGATCGCGCTGGCCATGCGGCGCTCGCTCAACACCGCGGCCTTCGGGCTGCAGCCGCCGGCGCCGCGCCGCTGAGCCCCCGCACTCCCCCGGTGCGGGCGCGGCAGCGCCTCCACCGGGGGGTGCGTGCAGGGGACGGCCAGGACGGCGGGGGTGGGGTTGTCCCCACCCCCGGGGGGGAGAACGCCCGCCAGGAAGTCACCGGTTGGCAGGATGGGTCGTCCCCCGTGTGGCCCCTAGCGTCATGGGTGCAGGGAAGCGGCAGGTCGGCCGCCACCCACGACGATCCTTCAAGGGGGCACACCGTGAGTCGCGCTCGCGCACACGGCAGCAGGATGGGCATCGCGGCGGCGATGGGCGGCTGGAGCGCCCGCCACCGCTGGGCGGCGGTGGGCGGGTGGCTGCTCTTCGTCGTCGTCGCCATGGTGATCGGCCAGGCCGCCGGCCGGGTCGACGTGAACGAGGACAAGGCGATGCCGGGCGAGGTCGCCCAGGCCGCCACCCTCAGGGACGACGCCGGCCTGAAGGACGCGGCGGGCGAGATGGTGCTGATCCAGGTCACCCACCCGGGCGCGACGGTCTCCGACCCGGCGGCGCGCGGCGCGGTGGCCGCGGTGATCGCCGCCGTCAAGGGCACCGGCCGGGTCACCGCGGTCACCTCGCCGTACGACACCGGCGCGGTGTCCGGCGACCACCGCTCGGCGCTGGTGCGGTTCGACATGCTCGGCGCGGCCGACGACGCCGCGGACCGGGTGCAGCCGGTGCTCGACGCGGTCGCCGGGGTGCAGCACGGCCACCGGGAGCTGCGGATCGAGGAGTTCGGCGACGCCAGCTCCGACCAGGCCGTCGACAACGCCTTCGGCGACGACTTCAAGACCGCCGAGTTCTCGGCGTTGCCGGTGGCGCTCGGCATCCTGCTGATCGCCTTCGGCGCGCTGGTCGCCGCGCTGCTGCCGGTGATGCTGGCGATGACCGCCTTCCTCGGCGCGACCGGCGTGGTCGCGCTGGTCAGCCACTCGGTGCCGATGAGCGACACCGCGAACTCGGTGATGCTGCTGGTGGGCCTGGCGGTCGGCGTCGACTACTGCCTGTTCTACCTGCGCAGGGAGCGCGAGGAGCGGGCCGCGGGGCACGACCCGGAGACCGCCCTGCGGATCGCCGCGGCCACCTCGGGGCGGGCCGTCCTGATCTCCGGCGTCACCGTGATCGTGGCCATGGCGGGCATGCTCTTCACCGGCATCGGGGACTTCAAGGCGATGGGCGTGGCCACGATGATCGTCGTCGCCATCGCCATGTTCGGCTCGGTGACCGTGCTGCCCGCGCTCCTCTCGCTGCTCGGCGGGAAGGTCGAGAAGGGCCGGATCCCGTTCCTGGGCCGCGCCGTCCAGGCCCGCGCCCGGCGCACCGGCGGCCGGGCCGCGGCCGGCGGCAGCCGCTTCTGGCGGACCGCGCTGCGGCCGGTGCTGCGCAGCCCCCGGGCCGCGGTGCTGGTGGCCGGCGGCGCGCTGGTGGCGATCGCGATCCCGGCGTTCGGCATGCACACCGAGAACCTCTCGATGGACCAGGAGCTCGGCGGCGGCCTGCCGATCGTGCAGACCTACCACCACGTCAACGCCGCGTTCCCCGGCGGGCCCGACCCGGCGCACGTCGTGGTCAAGGCCGACGCGATCGACAGCCCGCGGGTCCGGCGGGCCATCGCGGCCTTCCGTGCCGAGGCGGTCTCCTCCGGCGCGAGCACCGGCCCCGTCACCGTGACCGTGCACGCCGCGCAGAACCTCGCGCAGATCGACGTGCCGCTGGCCGGCGGAACTGACCACGGCAGGGCCGAGGCGGACCTGCGGCTGCTGCGCGACAGGGTCAGGCCCGACACGCTGCTCAAGGTCGCCGGGGTGCAGGCGCCGATCACCGGTGAGACCGCCGGCTCGATGGACTTCACCGACAAGATCACCAGCAGCGTGCCGCCGGTGTTCGCCTTCGTGACGGTCTTCGCCTTCCTGCTGATGCTGCTGTCCTTCAGGTCGCTGGCCATCGCGCTGACCTCGATCGTGCTGAACCTGCTGTCGGTGGGCGCCGCCTACGGCGTGCTGACCGTGGTCTTCCAGCACGGCTGGGGCGCCTCGCTGGTCGGCGCGACCGGCACCGGCGCGGTGGTGGCCTGGCTGCCGCTGTTCCTCTTCGTGATCCTCTTCGGGCTGAGCATGGACTACCACGTCTTCGTGGTCTCCCGGATCCGCGAGGCCCGGATGCGCGGGCTGACCACCAAGGCCGCGATCGAGCAGGGCATCACCACCACCGCGGGCGTGGTCACCAGCGCCGCCGTCATCATGGTCGCGGTCTTCGCGATCTTCGGGACGCTGTCCATGCAGAGCATGAAGCAGATGGGCGTCGGCCTGGCCTTCGCGGTGCTGATCGACGCGACGGTGATCCGCGGGGTGCTGCTGCCGGCGGTGATGACGCTGCTGGGCGACCGCAACTGGTACCTGCCGAGATGGCTGCGGTGGCTGCCCGACATGACGCACGACGAGTCCGCGCCGCCGCGGCCGCCGGCGGCCGTGCCACCGGTCGCGCGGCCGCTGCCCGACCGCGTCTGACCGCGTTTCCCTCGCGTTCGCCCGCCCTCGGCGCGGCCGGCGGAAGGGGCGGCGAACGCGCCGGGGCGCGGACCCGGCGCGAGTCCGGGGCGCGCGGGTGCGACACTAGCCTTGCCGCACGTGTGTACGGTGTCACCGGCATATGCGGCAGGTCGAACGGGCGCACGTACGGGCGGACTTCGAGGGGCTGGCATGGCGGACGCGGTGTTCACGCAGGAACGGGCGCGGTCGGTGCTGGACGCGGCCGGGCACGGCGAGGCGGACCTGATCTCCTTCGGGGAGAACGCGGTCTTCGCGGCCGGCCGGCTGGTGATCAAGGTCGGCCGCGGCGCCGACCTGCTGGACCGGGCGCGCCGCGAGGTGCGCACCGCGGACTGGCTGGCCAAGCACGACGTGCCCGCGGTGCGCTCCGCGGAGTCCGAGGTCCGCCTCGTCGAGGGCCATCCGGTGACCTACTGGCAGCGGCTGCCCGAGTCGCTGCGGCCGGCCGCGCCCGCGGACGTGGCGCCGCTGCTCACCCTGGTGCACGCGCTGCCCGAGCCGGACTTCGGGCTGCCGCCGCGGGATCTGCTCGGCGGCGTGGAGCGCTGGCTGCGGATCGCCGGCGACGTCATCGACCCGGCGGACGCGGCGTTCCTGCGCCGCCGCAGGGACGGCTTCGCCGCGGCGGCCGCCGCGCTGACCCCGCACCTGCCGCGCGGCCCGATCCACGGGGACGCGCTGCCGCGCAACGTGCACATCGGCCCGGACGGCCCGGTGCTGGTCGACCTGGAGACCTTCTCCTCCGACCTGCGCGAGCACGATCTGGTGGTGCTCGCGCTGTCCAGGGACCGCTACGGGGTGCCGTCCGCCGACTACGACGCCTTCACCGCGGCCTACGGCTGGGACGTCCGGGACTGGGACGGCTGCGAGGTGCTGCGCGGTGCCCGGGAGACGGCGGGCTGCGCGTGGGTCGCCCAGCACGCGCCGGCCAACCCCGCGGCGCTCACCGAGTTCCGCCGCCGGGTGGCGTCGCTGCGCTCGGCGGACCGCACGATCCGCTGGTACTCCTTCTGAGGCACCGGGCGGCGGCCGTGGGGACCCCAGGGGCCGTATGCACCGGGCCGGTCGTCGTCCGTCAGGAGGAGGCGTCGGCCCGCAGCGGGCCCCGCAGCGGCCAGCCGGGGTCGACGTCGGCGTCCGGTGAGCCCTTCTTGCGCAGCCAGGCGGAGAAGTCCTCGGCCCACGCCGCGTACCAGCCGGCCTGGAGCGCCTGGAGTTCGACCAGGTCGGCGCCGCCCGCCTCGGGGAAGCGCAGCGCGAGCGCCCGCGCCATCCGGACCGCGGCCAGCGCGTCCGCGCCCGCGTCGTGCGCCCCTTCGAGCACGATCCCGTAGACCTGGCAGGCGGCCTCCAGGGTGCGCTTGCCGCGGCGGTAGCGGTCCAGCGCCCGGTCCACCACCAGCGGGTCGACCACCGGGCCCGCGCCGCCGCCCGCGGGCACCAGCGGCGGCAGCGCGTACCGCCGCAACTCCTCATCCAGAAGGGTGAGATCGAAGGGCGCGTTGTAGACGACGACCGGCACGCCGGCCGCCCAGTGGGCGCGCAGCGCGTCCGCGACCTCCGTGACGACCTCCTGGGCGGGCCGGCCCTCGGCGGCCGCCTGCTCGGTGCTCACGCCGTGTATCGCGGTGGTCTCCGCCGGGATCGGCACGCCCGGGTCGGCGAGCCAGGTCCTGACTCGGACCGGCTCCCCGCTCTTGACCTCGGTGACCGCGGCGGTCACGATCCGCGCCGTGCGCGGGTCGGTGCCCGTCGTCTCCAGGTCGAAGCCGACCAGCAGCTCCTCATGCCATGCCATGGCGCGTCCTTCCCTCCCGAATCCCCCGATTGCTCCGCCATCATCCTGTGCACCACTGACAGTCCGGACGGCCCGGCCTCCGCGCGGCGCCCGCCCGGCCGCCGCGCGGCAAGGTCAGGAGACCGGCCGGGAGTCGGTCCAGATGCCCTCGAACTCCTCGCGGTAGACCTCGAAGAGGCCGCTCTCCGCGGGGCGTTCGCCCTCCACCGAGCGCCGGGAGCCGCCGCGCAGCACCATCACCGGCACCTCCATGCCGCGGGCCCTGCGCAGGTAGGTCTGGACGACCGCGAGGCCGTCGCCGCTGTCGCCGTCCACCAGGTAGGCGGTGAACCGCGGGGTCTCGTCGAATACCTGGATCTCGAAGGCGCCGGGGTCGCGCAGCCGGGCCCGCACCCGGCGCATGTGCATGATGTTCATCTCCACCGACCGGCTCAGCTCGCCGCGGCTCAGGCCCAGTTCGCGCTCCCGGCGGCGCACCGAGCTGCTGGCCGGGTTGAGGAAGGCCAGCCGCACCCGGCAGCCGGACTCGGCGAGCCCGACCAGGCGGCGGCCGGAGAAGTTCTGCACCAGCAGGTTGAGGCCGATGCCGATGGCGTCGAGCCGCCGGGCGCCGGAGAAGAGGTCCTCCACCGGCAGCTGGCGCTGGAGTCTCACCCGATCGGGGTACACGCCGACCACGTCGGCGTAGCGGTCGGCGACCAGTTGCTCCAGCACGTCGACGGGCAGCCGCTGGGAGCCCTCCCTGGACGGTCCCGCGCCGAGCAGTTCGAGCAGCCGCGAGGAGGCCCGCTCCGCCTGGTCCAGCACGTTCCTGGACAGCGCGCGGTTGCGGGAGACGACGTGCCGGGCCACTTCCAGCTCGTCCAGGACGAGTTCGAGCTCCCGCCGGTCGTCGAAGTAGGGCTCGAAGATCGGCCAGTGCTGGACCAGGAGTTCGCGCAGCTGCGGCAGCGTGAGGAAGCTGAGGACGTTGTCGTCGGCGGGGTCGAGCAGGAAGCCCTTGCGGCGGCTGACCTCGCGGACCGCGACGGCGCGCTGCACCCATTCGCTGCCGGCCGGGCCGGCCGCGGCGACCACCCACTCCTCGCCGTGCACGGGCTCGTATATCGGGCGCAGCACGGCGTTGACGACCGCGCGCAGCCGCTGTTCGACGATGTTGAGCCACACGTATGCCCGCCCGGCCCGGCGTGCGCGGGTCCGCACCTCGGCCCAGGCGTCGGCGCCCCAGTCCAGTTCCGCTCCGATCTCCAGGGGTGCGGCGAGCGTGACCGCGCCCGGCGGGCCCTCGGCGGTGACGCCGTGCTGGTCGCCCTGCTCACCGCCACCCGGGAGCATCAGACCTCCGGACGTCACCGCTCCACCGCCTCCCACCCCCGTCCACGATCAAGGAAGGGTACTGCGGCCCAGGGGGTGCCGCAGCCGTATCGACCCTACTTGACTACTACCGGACAACCTCATCACCCGTGCGGTCGCTGCCCGTTGCGACTGTGTCACCCTCGGGTGGGACCGGATGGGAGGATGCGACTTCGGCAACGTAACGGCCGGAGGCGCGGGCGTCGTCCGCGCGGTCCGGTTGCGGAGTGGAAGAGTCACTACATGCAAGTCTGGCCGGGTCAGTCGTACCCCCTCGGCGCCACCTTCGACGGCGCGGGCACCAACTTCGCCGTCTTCTCCGAGGTGGCGTCGCGGATCGAGCTGTGTCTGCTGCACGACGACGGCTCCGAGACGGCGGTGGAGCTGCGGGAGGCGGACGCCTTCGTCCGGCACGCCTACCTCCCGGGGGTGATGCCGGGCCAGCGGTACGGGTTCCGGGTGCACGGCCCGTACGAACCGGCCCGCGGGCACCGCTGCAACTCGGCGAAGCTGCTGCTCGACCCCTACGCCAAGGCGATGAGCGGCAAGATCGACTGGGACGAGGCGGTCTACGGCTACCGCTTCGGGCAGCCCGAGTCGCGCAACGACCTGGACTCCGCCCCGCACACCATGACCTCCGTGGTGGTGAACCCGTACTTCGACTGGGCGGACGACCGGGCGCCGCGCATCGACTACCACAAGACGGTCATCTACGAGGGTCACGTCAAGGGCCTGACGATGACCCACCCGGGGCTGCCCGAGGAGATCCGGGGCACTTACGCGGCCCTGGCGCACCCGGCCGTGATCGGCCATCTGGTGGAACTCGGGGTGACCACCCTGGAACTGATGCCGGTGCACCAGTTCATCCAGGACCACCGTCTGGCGGACGCCGGACTGGCGAACTACTGGGGCTACAACACCATCGGCTTCTTCGCCCCGCACAACGGCTACTGCGCGCTGGGCGACCGCGGCCAGCAGGTGCTGGAGTTCAAGACCGCGGTGCGGGCGCTGCACCGCGCGGGCATCGAGGTGATCCTCGACGTGGTCTACAACCACACCGCGGAGGGCAGCCACCTCGGCCCGACGCTGTCGCTGCGCGGCCTGGACAACGCGTCGTACTACCGGCTCGGCAACGACAAGCGCTACTACACGGACACCACGGGCACCGGCAACAGCCTGCTGATGCGCAGTCCGCACGTACTGCAGATGATCATGGACAGCCTGCGGTACTGGGTGACCGAGATGCACGTGGACGGCTTCCGGTTCGACCTGGCGGCGACGCTGGCCCGGCAGTTCCACGAGGTGGACCGGCTGTCGTCCTTCTTCGACCTGGTCCAGCAGGACCCGGTGGTCTCGCAGGTCAAGCTGATCGCGGAGCCCTGGGACGTCGGCGAGGGCGGCTACCAGGTGGGCAACTTCCCGCCGCTGTGGACCGAGTGGAACGGCAAGTTCCGCGACACCGTGCGGGACCTGTGGCGCGGCGAGAGCGCCACCCTCGCCGAGTTCGGCTCCCGGCTGACCGGCTCCTCCGACCTCTACCAGGACGACGGCCGCCGCCCGCTGGCCTCCATCAACTTCGTCACCTGCCACGACGGCTTCACGCTGCGCGACCTGGTGTCGTACAACGACAAGCGCAACGACGCCAACGGCGAGAACAACCGGGACGGCGAGAGCTTCAACCGGTCGTGGAACTGCGGCGCCGAGGGCGACACCGACGACCGCGCGGTGCGCACCCTGCGCGGCCGGCAGATGCGCAACTTCATCGCCACCCTGCTGCTCTCCCAGGGCGTGCCGATGATCAGCCACGGCGACGAGTTCGGCCGCAGCCAGCGGGGCAACAACAACGCCTACTGCCAGGACAACGAGCTGTCCTGGATCGCCTGGCCGGGCAAGCCGGGCACTTCGGAGGAGGACGACGAGGCGCTGCGGCTGCACGACTTCGTCAGGTCGATGGTGTGGCTGCGCCGCGACCACCCGGTGTTCCGGCGGCGCCGCTTCTTCCACGGCCGGCCGGTGGAGGGCACCCACGACGAGCTGTCGGACATCGCGTGGTTCACCCCCGAGGGCCGCGAGATGACGCAGCGGGACTGGCAGGCGGCCCACGCCCGCTCGCTGTCGGTCTTCCTCAACGGCAACGCGATCTCCGAGCCGGGACCGCGCGGCGAGCCGGTGACCGACGACTCCTTCCTGCTGATGTTCAACGCCGCGCCGCGGGCCCAGGAGTTCGCGGTGCCGATCAACCACGGCAAGGAGTGGCAGCTGCTGGTGGACACCGAGCGGCCCGAGGGCGTGCCGCCCGGCACCGGCGAGCTGGTCAGCGCCGGGGACCGGCTGCTGCTCGCGGACCGCAGCCTGGTGGTGCTGCAGCGCCCCGCCGACTGAGCGGGCCCGGCGCGCCGCGCGGTCCGGGCGGGGCCGGACGCGGCCGGTGCGTGCGGCCGGCGGAGCGCGGGTGGTGCGTTCGGCCCTTTTGGACGCGCCGTACCGCCGGATCCGGGGTAGAGAAGATCTCATGACCGCACTCAGCGCGACGCCCAGCTCGACCTACCGCATACAGGTGCAGCCCGGCTTCGGCTTCGCCGACGCGGCAGGGGCCGTGCCCTATCTGGCGGAGCTGGGCGTCACCCATCTGCACCTGTCACCGGTCCTGGAGGCCGTGCCGGGCTCCACCCACGGCTACGACGTGGTCGACCACACCCGGGTGCGCACCGAGCTGGGCGGCGAGGAGGGGCTGCGCGAGCTGTCCCGCACCGCCCGCGAGCACGGTCTCGGCCTGATCCTGGACATCGTCCCCAACCACATGGCCGTCCCGGCCCCCGAGCACCTGAACGCGCCGCTGTGGTCGGTGCTGCGGGAGGGGCCGTCCTCGCCGTACGCGTCCTGGTTCGACGTCGACTGGGCGGCGCTCGGCGGCAAGGTGCTGCTGCCGGTGCTGGGCGAGCCGCTGCCGGACGTGCTGGGCGCGCTCGCGGTGGTCCGCGACAAGCCGGCCGGCGCGAAGGTGCTGCGCTACTACGACCACCGGTTCCCGCTGCGGCCGGGCACCGAGGACCTGCCGCTGCCCCGGCTGCTGGACGAGCAGTTCTACCGGCTGGCGTACTGGCGCACCGCCCGCACCGAGCTGAACTACCGGCGCTTCTTCACCATCTCCGACCTCATCGCGGTCCGGGTGGAGCACCCCGAGGTGTTCGCCGCCACCCACGCCACGATCCTGCGGCTGCTGCGCGAGGGCGTCGCCGACGGGCTGCGGATCGACCACCCCGACGGGCTGGCCGACCCGGCGGGCTATCTGCGGCAGCTGGCGGAGGCGAGCGGCGGCCGCTGGACGGTGGTGGAGAAGATCCTCCAGCGCGAGGAGCCGCTGCCCGCGGACTGGCGGTGCGCCGGCACCACCGGATACGACGCCCTCGACCGGATCGACGGGCTCTTCACCGATCCGGAGGGCGTCGAGGAGCTGACCGCCTTCTACCGCGAGTTCACCGGTGTCGCGGACGACCGCGGCGGCGACTGGGAGCAGACCGCCCGGCGCGCGGCACACCGCGTGGTGACCGGCGACCTGGCGGCCGAGGTCGCCCGGCTGACCCGCACCGCGCTGCGCGTCCTGGCGGCGCGGCCGGGGCGGGACCCCGCGGGCACGGCGGAGCGGGGCCCGCGGACCGACGCGCGCGCCGAGGCGCGGACCGCGGCGCTGAGCGAGTCCCCCACCGACCGGCAGACCCGCGAGGAGGCGCTCACCGAGGCGATCAGGGAGCTGCTGGTGCGCGTGCCGGTGTACCGGCCGTACGTGGTCCCCGGCACGCCCGCCTCGGCGCGGGACACCGCGATGCTTGAGGACGCGGCGGACTCGGCCCGCACCGCGTGCACCCCGCAGGCGGCCGCGACGCTGGACTTCGTGGCCGACCTGGCGCTGGGGCGCGCGGGCGGCGGCGGCCGCGACGGCGGTGAGGACGGCGCCAGCGACGCGGACGGCGCGTCCGGCCCGGACGGGGACGCGGCGGACTTCGCCGTCCGGTTCGCGCAGGTCGCCTCGGCGCTGCACGCGAAGTCCGTCGAGGACACCGCCTTCTACCGCTACGCGCCGCTGCTCCCGCTGTGCGAGGTGGGGCGCGACCCCGGGCGCCCGGCGACCAGCCCGGCGCAGTTCCACGGCTTCTGCACCCGCCGGGTGCGCGAGCGGCCGGCCTCCGGCACCGTGCTGTCCACCCACGACACCAAGCACAGCGCGGACCTGCGGCTGCGGCTCGCGGTGCTCTCCGAGCTGCCCGGGGCCTGGCGGGAGTGGCTGGGCGCGCGCCGCGCGACGCCCGCCGCCCCCGACCGGCACACCGCGTACAGCGTCTTCCAGACCGGTGTCGGGCTCGGCTTCTGCCATCCCGACCGGCTGATCCCCGCGGCGCTCAAGGCGGTCCGCGAGGCGGCTCTGCACACCACCTGGACCGAGCAGGACGAGGCGTACGAGAAGGCCGTCTCGGAGTTCACCGACCAGGGGCCGTGCGGGGCGCAGGTCTACGACGTCGGGGAGTTCGCGCGGGTTCTCGCGCCGTACGGCGAGGCGAACTCGCTGGGCGCGGCGCTGCTGCAGCTGACGATGCCGGGCGTGCCCGACCTCTACCAGGGCACCGAGTTCCCGGTCTTCACGCTGGTCGACCCGGACAACCGGGGGCCGCTGACCGAGGCGGAGCCGGGCACCGTGCGGTTCGGCCTGGAGCGGACCCTGCGCGGGCTGCTGGACGGGGAACCGCCGCGGGTCTTCGACGACGTGAAGCTGCGCCTGACCGCGGTGGCGCTGCGGCTGCGCAGGGAACGGCCGCAGTGGTACGGGCCCGCCGCCGGCTACGACCCGCTGGCCGCGCGCGGCCCGGCCGAGGGCCACTGCGTGGCGTTCGTCCGCGGCGGCGGCGCGATCACCGTGGTGACCCGGTTGTCGCGCCGGCTGGAGGAGGCGGGCGGCTGGCGCGACACCGCGCTGCCGCTGCCCCCCGGGCGCTGGACCGACCGCCTGTCGGGCGCCGCCCACGAGGGCCTCGTGCCGCTCGCGGACCTGCTCGCCGGCTCCCCCGTCGCGCTGCTCACCCGGGCGTGACGGGCGCCGGCGCGCCGGCCGCCGCGGGGCCCGGCGGCGGGCGCGATCACGGGAGGCGCGTGATCCCCGTCTGAACCGGGGGTATGCCGGGCATGCATCTGGCGGGAGACCGACGCGCGTGCGAACCGACCTGACGGGAGTCGTGAGTGCTGTTCGAGGTGTGGGCGCCGGGCGCCCGGCAGGTGGAGGTGCTGGTCGACGGCCGCACGCAGGCGCTCGGCCGCGACCCGGCGCGCAGCGGCTGGTGGCACGCCGAGCTGCCCGCGGAGCCGGGCGCCCGCTACGGCTACCTGCTCGACGGCGGCCCGCCGCTGCCGGACCCGCGCTCGCGCCGCCAGCCGGACGGCCCCGACGGCCTGAGCGCGGTCGTCGACCACGACGCCTTCGACTGGCAGGTGCCCTGGCCCGGCCGCGCACTGCCCGGCGCGATCCTCTACGAACTGCACGTCGGCACCTTCACCGCCGAGGGCACCTTCGACGCGGCGATCGAGCGGCTGCCGCACCTGGCCAGGCTCGGCGTCACGCACGTCGAGCTGATGCCGCTCTGCCCCTTCCCCGGCGTCAACGGCTGGGGGTACGAGGGCGTGTCGCTGTGGGCGGTGCACGAGCCGTACGGCGGCCCTGAGGGGCTCAAGCGCTTCGTCGACGCGGCGCACGGCCACAGCCTGGGCGTGGTGCTGGACGTGGTGCACAACCACCTCGGCCCGTCGGGCAACCATCTGCCGCCCTTCGGCCCGTACTTCACCGACCGCCACCACACCCCGTGGGGCGACGCGGTGAACCTGGACGCGCCGGGCTCCGACGAGGTGCGGGACTTCCTGATCGGCAGCGCGCTGTCCTGGCTGCGCGACTACCGGCTGGACGGGCTGCGGCTGGACGCGGTGCACGCCCTGGTCGACACCCGGGCGGTGCACTTCCTGGAGGAGCTGGCCACGGCGGTCCAGGGGCTCTGCGCGGCGCTGGGACGCCCGCTGTTCCTGGTCGGCGAGTCCGACCTGAACGACCCGCGGACCACCGCGCCGCGCGAGGCCGGCGGCCTGGGGCTCGACGCCCAGTGGAACGACGACTTCCACCACGCCGTGCACGCCGCGGTGACCGGCGAGGCGCAGGGCTACTACGCCGACTTCGCCGCGGCGGGCCCGTCGGCCGTCGCCAAGGTGCTCACCCACGGCTTCTTCCACGACGGCAGCTGGTCGTCCTTCCGCGGCCGCCACCACGGCCGCCCGGTCGACACCTCCGCGGTGTCCGGCCAGCGGCTGCTCGGATACGCCCAGACGCACGACCAGGTCGGCAACCGGGCCACCGGCGACCGGCTGACCCCCGCGCAGCTGGGCGCGGCGGCGGCGCTCGTGCTGACCTCGCCGTTCACGCCGATGCTGTTCATGGGCGAGGAGTGGGGGGCGGCCACGCCCTGGCAGTTCTTCACCGACCACGGCGACCCGGAGCTGGCCGCGGCCATCACCCGGGGCAGGCGGCGGGAGTTCGCCGCGCACGGCTGGGCCGAGGAGGACGTGCCCGACCCGCAGGACCCGGCGACCCGGGACCGGTCGGCGCTGGACTGGGCGGAGCCGGACAAGGCCGAGCACCGCGAACTGCTGGAGTGGTACCGGGCGCTGATCGCGCTGCGCCGCGCCGAACCGGCGCTGAGCGACCCGCGGCTCGACACCCTGACGGCCACCGTCGGCGGGCGCACCCTGCGGATCGCCCGCGGCCCCTTCCGGGTGCTGGTGAACTTCTCCGACGCCCCGGCCCGGGTGCCGCTCACCGCGCCCTGCGAGGTCGTGCTCTGCCGGCCCGAGTGCGCGCTGCTGCCCGGCCCGGCGGTACAGCTGCCGGCCCGCGGCGCCGCGGTGCTCCGCGAGCTCGGCGATACCCTGGCGGAGTGACTGCGAACGCACCCGGGAACGGGAACCGGCTCCAGGACGGGCACCTCGGCGAGGACCGCGAAGGGCGCCAGGACGCCGCCGGCGGGGGCCGGGCCGGGGAGCCGGCCGCCCCGGTCGCCGACTGCGTGCTGTGCAGTGAGCCGACCGAGCACCCGGCGAGCACCCGCGGGGCCACGCTGTGCCCGGTGTGCGAGTGGCAGGAGGCCCAGCGCACGGCCTGCTCGGGCTGACCGGCACCGCGTCCGGGCGGGCCGGTCGCGGTGTCAGGTCCGCAGCAGCTTCGCCCGGTTGCCCGGCACGTCGAAGGCGGCCTTCGGGTACGCCGGGCCGATCATCTCCAGGTGCTGCAGCAGCAGCGTGCCCACCGCCCAGTTCCGGTACCACTTGCGGTCGGCCGGCACCACGTACCAGGGCGCGGCGTCGGTGGAGCAGCGTTCCAGCACCGCCGCGTACGCCTCCTGGTACGCGGGCCACAGGGCGCGGTCCGCGATGTCCTGCGGGTCGAACTTCCAGTGCTTGGACGGCCGGTCGAGGCGGGCCAGCAACCGTTCGCGCTGTTCCTCGTAGCCGATGTGCAGGAACACCTTCAGCAGCGTGAAGCCGTCGTCGACGAGCGACTGCTCGAAGCGGTTGATCACGTCGTAGCGGTCGCTCCAGGTGGCCCGCGGCGCGAGCGCCCGCACCCGCACGACCAGCACGTCCTCGTAGTGCGAGCGGTCGAAGACGCCGATCTCGCCGGCGTCGGGCAGCGCCTTGCGGATGCGCCACAGGAACGGGTGCGCGCGCTCCTCCTCGGTGGGCGCCTTGAACGTCCGCACCCGCACGCCGGTCGGGTTGAGCCCGGTCGCCACGTGCTTGACGGTGCCGCCCTTGCCCGAGGTGTCCATGCCCTGCAGGACCACCAGCAGCCGGCGCGGGTCGCCCGCGGTGCTCTGCGCGTAGAGGCGCTGCTGCAGCTCGGCCAGTCGGGGCCGCATGGCCTCGGTCGCGGCCAGGGTCCGCCGCTTGCCGCCGGGGCTGCCCGGGGTGTCGGAGGAGTCGTACGCCGTCAGGTCGAGCGGGCCGCGGCCGGGCGCGACGCGCAGCCGGGACCGCAGCTCCTTGCTGCCGCTGTGCTGTGCCATGGACCGATCCTGCGCCCGAACCGGGCCGGGCGCCATGCCGCGGCGGCGGTCCGGGCGGTACGGCGGGTCAGCCCGGCTGCCGGACCAGCCTGCGGCCGTCGCGGGCCAGGGAGGTCAGCCGGGACACCGCGCGGAAGTACTTCTTGCGGTAGCCGCCGGCCAGCATCTCCTCGGTGAACAGGCGGTCGAAGGGCACGCCGGAGGCGACCACCGGCACCTCCCGGTCGTAGAGCCGGTCGGCGAGCACGACCAGCCGCAGCGCGGTCGCCTGGTCGGTGACCTGCCGCACCTCGCGCAGGCAGAGCGCGTGGACGCCGTCGCACAGCGCGCCGTAGCGGCTGGGGTGCACGGTGGCCAGGTGGGCGACGAGCGGCCCGAAGCCGTCCAGCGCGGCGCCGGGGGTGTCCGCCGCCTCGACGACCTGCTGGTCGGAGAACGGGGCGGGCGCCTCGGGCAGCCCGCGGTGCCGGAAGTCCTCGCCGTCGATGCGCAGCGAGGTGAACCGGGCGGACAGCCCCTGGATCTCGCGCAGGAAGTCGGCGGCGGCGAAGCGGCCCTCGCCGAGCCTGCCCGGCAGCGTGTTGGAGGTGGCGGCGAGGCGCACGCCGGCGTCGGCGAGCCGGGCGAGCAGCGTGGAGACCAGCACGGTGTCGCCCGGGTCGTCCAGCTCGAACTCGTCGATGCAGACCAGCGCGTGGCCGCTGAGCGCCTCGACGGCCTGCCGGAAGCCGAGCGCCCCCACCAGGTTGGTCAGCTCGACGAAGGTGCCGAACGCCTTGCGCTCGCGCGGGGCGGGCGCGGCGTGCCACAGCGAGGCGAGCAGGTGCGTCTTGCCGACGCCGAAGCCGCCGTCCAGGTAGACCCCGCCGGGCGCGGCGGGCGCGGACGGCTCGCGCCGGAACCAGCGCTTGCGCGGCGCCCCGGCGTCGCCGAGCCCCGCGGCGAACGCGCCCAGCGCGCGGACCGCGTCCGCCTGGCTGGGCCGCGCCGGGTCGGGCACGTAGGTCTCGAAGCGGACGGTGTCGAAGCGCGGCGGCGGGACCAGCTCGCCGACGAGGCGGGCGGCGTCCACGTGCGGCCGGCGTCCGGTCAGGGCCTGCGGCCCGGTGCCGGCGGCGTGCGTGGCGTTCGGCGCGAGCGAGGAGGACACAATTCCCCATGGTAGTGCGGCTCGGCGTCCCCTACCCCGCCCCCTGATGTGGCCTTCCCCACGCCTGTCCCCACCCCTGTCCGGCCCTCTGGCCGCCTGCCGTCCCGCCTGCGGTCCCGCCCACCGGTCGGGCTGCCGGTCGGGGCTCCGCGACGCCGCCCGGGGGCGCGGGGTCCGCGGCGGGCACGGGTGGCGTGGCAGGATCGGGGGATGCGGCGGATGCATCCGGTGACGGCGGAAGGCCAGGGCGAGGCCCTGGACACGGTGCTGGGCCTCGCCGGGGCCTACGCGTACCCCCCGCGGGAGGACGGCCCCTGGCTGCGGGCCAACATGGTCAGCTCGCTCGACGGCGCCGCCCACGCCGGGGGTCGATCCGCGCCGCTGTCCTCCGAGGCCGACATGCGCCTGTTCGGCGTCCTGCGGGCGCTCGCCGACGTCGTCGTGGTGGGCGCCGAGACCGTCCGGCAGGAGGGCTATCGCCCGGCCAGAGCGCGGTCCGCGTTCGCCGCCCTGCGGGCCGCCGACGGCCAGTCGCCCGCGCCGGCGATCGCCGTGATCAGCCGCCGCCTCGACCTGGACCTCGGCACGCCGCTGTTCACCGATCCCGTCGTGCCGACCCTGGTGCTGACCGGCGCGGGCACCCCGCGCGCCGCCGCCGACGCGGCCCGCGCGGCCGGCGCCGTGGTGGTGACCGCCGGTGACGGCGACGGCGTGGACCCGGTGCGGGCGGTGCGCGAGCTGGCCGCGCGGGGCTTCGCCCGGCTGCTGTGCGAGGGTGGCCCGCGGATCCTCGCGCAGTTCGCCGCGGCCGGCGCCGTCGACGAACTGTGCCTGACGCTGTCGCCGCTGGTCACCGGGGGTGACGCGCCGAGGATCATGAACGGCCCCGGCGTGGCGCCGCCGGCCCGCTTCGTGCCGCGCTCGATCCTGGAGGAGGACGGTTTCCTCTTCACCCGCTACGTACGGGACCGCCGGGCCCGTGGCTGACGTGCGGCACCCGGCCGAAAAAAGCGGATTGCTCCGTTCCACCTGGCGTCGCACGGGAACACTTACCGCCGAGCCCTGTGAGGATCGGGGCAGGGTTCACGAGAGAGAAGGACGGGTCCGTGTTCACGACCGTACTCATGATCGAGAAGCCGCTCACCCCCGCCGACGTGGAGATGGTCACCACACTCCACGGCGACGAACCGGTCTCCTTCGTCGTGCTGATGCAGCCGCGCGGCGACCAGGACGTGCTGCTGCGGGCCGTGGACGACGTGGCGCTCGGCTACATCGACGACGCCGCCAAGGAGAACCAGGTGCCGGAGGGCGACGACGCGGGGCCGCCGGCCGAGCGGTCGCTCGCGCACTCGCTGGAGTCGCTGCGGCAGAGCGGCGCGCAGGCCGTCGGCGAGGTCGTCGCCCGGCACCCGCTGGACCTGCTGCGCACCGTCGTGGAGCGGACCGGCGCCGACGAGGTGATCGTGCTGACCGCACCGCACTTCGTCGAGGAGTTCTTCCACCGCGACTGGACGTCCCGGGCCCGGCACAAGGTCGGCGTCCCGGTGCTGAAGCTCTTCGCCCAGCACGAGTAGCCGCCCGCGCAGGTGCGAGAATCGCAGCGCACGCCCACCGCACGACACCCCGGGAGATCCGCGCATGAGCCAGTCCAGCCCGTCCGTTCCGACCGCCCTGCAGCGGCCGCACTTCGTCGGGATCGGCGGCGCCGGGATGTCGGGCATCGCCAAGATCCTGGCGCAGCGCGGCGCACAGGTGGCCGGCAGCGACGCCAGGGACTCGCAGACCGCGCAGGCGCTGCGGGCGCTGGGCGTGACCGTGCACCTCGGGCACGACGCCTCGCACCTCGCGCCGGACGCCACCGCCGTGGTGGTCTCCAGCGCGATCCGGCAGGAGAACCCGGAGCTGGCGGCGGCCCGCGAGCGCGGCGTACCGGTGGTGCACCGCAGCGACGCGCTGGCCGCGCTGATGGAGGACGCCCGCCCGATCGCGGTGGCCGGCACCCACGGCAAGACCACCACCACCTCGATGCTGGCGGTCGCGCTCACCGCGCTGGGCCTGGAACCGTCCTACGCGATCGGCGGCGACCTCGACGCGCCCGGCTCCAACGCCCACCACGGCGGCGGCGAGGTCTTCGTCGCGGAGGCCGACGAGAGCGACCGCAGCTTCCACGCCTACTCCCCCGAGGTCGCCGTCGTCCTCAACGTGGAGCTGGACCACCACGCCAACTACGCGTCGATGGAGGAGATCTACGACTCGTTCGAGACCTTCGTCGGCAGGATCAGGCCCGGCGGCACCCTGGTCGTGTCCGCGGACCAGGCCGGCGCGGTCGAGCTGACCGCCCGGGTGCGCGACCTCGGGGGCCTGCGGATCGTCACGGTCGGCGAGTCCGAGCACGCCGACGTGCGCATCACCCGGATCAACGCGCGCGGCCTGACCAGCGAGGTCAGCGTCCTGCTCGACGGCCGGATGCTCACCTTCACCGTGTCGGTGCCCGGCCGGCACTACGCGCACAACGCGGTCGCCGCGCTGGCCGCCGGCATCGCCGCCGGCGTCCCGGCCCGCAATCTGGCGTCGGCGCTGGCCAGGTACACCGGGGTCAAGCGGCGGCTGCAGCTCAAGGGGGAGGCGGCCGGCGTCCAGGTGATCGACTCCTACGCCCACCACCCCACCGAGATGGCCGCCGACCTGGAGGCGATCCGCGGCGCGGCCGGCGCCGACGCCCGGGTGCTGGTGGTCTTCCAGCCGCACCTGTTCAGCCGGACCCGGGAGCTGGCGGTCGAGATGGGCGCCGCGCTGGCGCTGGCCGACGCGTCGCTGGTGCTGGACATCTACCCGGCCCGCGAGGACCCGATCCCCGGGGTGACCAGCGCGCTGATCATCGATGCGGCGCGGGCGGCCGGCGCCGACGTGACGGCCGGGCACGACACGGACGCGGTCCCGGAGGCGGTGGCAGGAATGGCGAAGCCCGGTGATCTCGTTCTCACCATGGGAGCGGGCGACGTGACCGATCTCGGTCCGCGGATCCTCGCCCGCCTCGCCGACTGAGGAGGCCAGGTCCCACATGTCGCACGACGCGAGCAAGCACGACACCGGCACGTACCCGGTGCACAGGTCCGAGGACGAGTGGCGCGCGGAGCTGTCCCCGCAGGAGTTCGCCGTCCTGCGGGAGGCGGCCACCGAGCGTCCCTTCACCGGTGAGTACACCGACACCACGACCGAGGGCGTCTACGCCTGCCGGGCCTGCGGGTCGGAGCTGTTCCGCTCCGACACGAAGTTCGAGTCGCACTGCGGCTGGCCGTCCTTCTACGACCCGGCCGACTCCGCCGCGGTGGAGCTGATCGAGGACCGCACGATGGGCATGCGGCGGGTGGAGGTGCGCTGCGCCAACTGCGGCTCGCACCTGGGCCACGTCTTCGAGGGCGAGGGCTACCCGACGCCCACCGACCAGCGGTACTGCATCAACTCCGTCTCCCTGCGGCTGACGCCGAAGGCGTGACCGGGGGGCGGACGCCGCGAGGCCCGCGCCCCCGCCCCGCGCGCGGTGGAGCACGCGGAGGAACACGCGGTGCGGGCACGGACGCGGCGCCGACTGCGCGTCCGTGACCCGCGTCCGTGACCGTGCGTGCCGGTGACCCGCGCCGGTGTGCGGCGCGGCGGCGTCCGCCGCGGAGCCGGAGCTACTCCTCGTCCCCGCCGCCGGCCGGCCCCGCGGGCAGCCGGTCGCGGATGGCGTCCATCACCGAGGAGTCGGTGAGCGTCGTGACGTCGCCGAGCGCCCGGTTCTCCGCGATGTCCCGCAGCAGCCTGCGCATGATCTTGCCGGAGCGGGTCTTGGGCAGCTCCGCCACCACCATGATCTGCCGCGGCCGGGCGATCGGGCCGATCTCCCGCGTCACGTGCGCCCGCAGCTGCCGGGCCACGTCCTCACCGCCCGCCTCGGCGGCGGCCTGCTCGCCGTCGGCGCGCAGGATGACGAAGGCGACGATGCCCTGGCCGGTCGTCTCGTCGGCGGCGCCGACCACCGCGGCCTCCGCCACCAGCGGGTGGGAGACCAGCGCGGACTCCACCTCGGTGGTGGAGATGCGGTGGCCGGACACGTTCATCACGTCGTCCACCCGGCCCAGCAGCCAGATGTCGCCGTCCTCGTCCTTCTTGGCGCCGTCCCCCGCGAAGTACCAGCCGGGGAAGCGCGACCAGTAGGTGTCGACGTACCGCTGCTCGTCGCCCCAGATGGTGCGCAGCATGGACGGCCACGGCTCGGTCAGCACCAGGTAGCCGCCGGAGCCGTTGGGCACCGGTTTGCCGGAGTCGTCGACGACCTCCGCCGAGACGCCGGGCAGCGCGCGCAGCGCCGAGCCGGGCTTGGCGGTGCTGACGCCGGGCAGCGGGCTGATCATCTGCGCGCCGGTCTCGGTCTGCCACCAGGTGTCGACCACCGGGCAGCGGTCCGCGCCGATCGCCCGCCGGTACCAGATCCATGCCTCGGGGTTGATCGGCTCGCCGACCGAGCCGAGCAGCCGCAGCGAGGACAGGTCGAAGCGGCCCGGTATCCGCTCGCCCCACTTCATGAAGGTGCGGATCGCGGTCGGCGCGCAGTAGAGGATCGACACCTTGTACTTCTCGACGATCTCCCACCAGCGTCCCTGGTGCGGCGTGTCCGGCGTGCCCTCGTAGAGCACCGAGGTGACGCCGTTGGCGAGCGGGCCGTAGACGATGTACGAGTGGCCGGTGACCCAGCCGATGTCGGCCGCGGTCCAGTACACGTCGGTCTGCGGCTTGACGTCGAAGACCGCCCAGTGCGTCCAGGCGACCTGCGTGAGATAGCCGCCGGTAGTGTGCAGGATGCCCTTGGGGCGGGCCGTGGTGCCCGAGGTGTACATGATGTAGAGCGGGTGCTCGCTGTCGAACGCCTCGGCCTCGTGCTCGGCGGACTGCGCGGCGACCAGGTCGTGCCACCACACGTCGCGGCCCTCGGTCCAGCCGACGTCCTGGCCGGTGCGGCGCACCACCAGCACGCTGCGGACGTCGGGGCACTGCTCCAGCGCCTCGTCCACGGCCGGCTTGAGCGCCGAGGCGGCGCCCTTGCGGTAGCCGCCGTCCGCGGTGACCACCACGCGCGCGTCGCAGTCCAGGACGCGGCCGCGCAGCGCGTCGGCGGAGAAGCCCCCGAAGACCACGGTGTGCGGGGCGCCGATCCGGGCGCAGGCGAGCATCGCGACGACCGTCTCCGGGATCATCGGCATGTACAGCGCGACCCGGTCGCCGGCCCGCACGCCCAGCGCCAGCAGGGCGTTGGCGGCCCGGCACACCTCGTCCTTCAGCTCGGCGTAGCTCAGGGTGCGGGTGTCGCCCGGCTCGCCCTCCCAGTGGAAGGCGACCCGGTCGCCGTGGCCGGCCCGCACGTGCCGGTCCAGGCAGTTCGCCGCCACGTTGAGGCGGCCGCCGGTGAACCAGCGGGCGAAGGGCGGGTTGCTCCAGTCCAGCACCTGCGTCCAGGGCTCGGCCCACTCCAGCCGGGCCGCCTGCGCCGCCCAGAACGCCTCGCCGTCCGCGGCCGCCTCGTCGTAGGCGGCCGCGGTGACGTTCGCGTGCGCGGCGAGGTCGGCGGGCGGCGGGAAGCGGCGCTCCTCCCGCAGCAGGTTGGAGAGCGTCCCGCCACTGCCCTCGGGCGCGGCGGGGCCGTCGGCGCCGCCCGCCATCAGTGGCCGCCCTCCACCGGGCCGCCGCGCCGGCCGGTCAGCGGGTAGACCGGGACGACCGTCTGCTTCCAGGTGCTGTTGGCGACGACGGCGAAGGAGGCGTACCAGGCCAGCACGGCGGTGACCAGGCCGATCCAGCCGCCGACCTTGGTGATTCCGGTGGACTGGTCGAACTCCGCGACCGCCAGCAGGATGAACGTCACGGACAGCGCGGTGAGGACCGCGAGCAGCGCGCCGCTGGTGCGCAGCGCGGCGACCGTCATGTACACCGTGAACACCGCCCACATCAGCAGGTAGAGGCCGGTGGCCTGGTGCGCCTTGTCGGCGGGCAGGTCGCCGACGACGAACTTCACGTACGCCGCGTACGACAGCCAGAAGGCGCCGTACGAGCAGAAGGCGGTGGCGCCGAAGGTGTTGCCCTTCTTGAACTCCCACATGCCGGCGAGCAGTTGGACCAGGCCGCCGTAGAACAGGGCGAGCGGCAGGACGACGGTGAGCAGGCTCTGGTCGATCAGGTGCGCGTTGAAGGAGCTGAGGACGAAGGTGGTGCCGGCGAATGCGGCCAGGCCGAGCGGGCCGGGGTCGGCGGTGGCCGGCTCGGAGACGGCGGCCGGCGCGGCCGTGGTGACCGTCGTGGGAGTGCTCATCGGCGGTTTTCCCTCCTCGTTGAGGAATCGCGGTGCGGTGCGGGGCCGTCGCCGGCCCCCATGTCACGCTAGGGAGCGGCCGGTTCCGCGGCCAGCGGCCCGCCACCGGGGTCGCCCAGCGGCCCCGACCGCTCGCCGGACGGTCCCGCGGCTGCGCCGGACGGTCCGCCCGGCACGACGAGCGGTACGCGAGCGCGGCGCGCCGCGCGCCCTGTGCCGCTCGCCCTGTGCCGCGCAGCGCTCCGCGCGCCGGCCTCAGGGCAGCGCGGGGCCCGAGCCGACCTCCTCCGGGAGGTGCATCCGCAGCATCACCCGGTCCACCGCGGCCGCGGAGATCCGGCTCCTGGACAGCAGCGACCCGGCGATCATCACGGCGAACGCCACCGGCACCGTCCACGCGGCGGGCTGGGCGAGGAGCGCC
This sequence comes from Actinacidiphila polyblastidii, assembly GCF_036353415.1. Lineage (NCBI taxonomy): Bacteria > Bacillati > Actinomycetota > Actinomycetes > Kitasatosporales > Streptomycetaceae > Actinacidiphila > Actinacidiphila polyblastidii. The sequence continues at coordinate 40,198 of NZ_JAZEWV010000007.1, read as the reverse complement.
GCGCTCCAGCCGCGGCCCGCGCCGTGGACGCTGGTGACGACCACCGCGAGCGCGGCGAGCCCGCCGCCCGCCACCAGGCCGAGCAGCGCGCCGACATCGGTCAGCCCCCGCCACCAGATGCCGAGCACCAGCAGCGGGCAGAAGGACGACGCGGCGACCGCGAAGGCCAGCCCGATCGCGTCGGCCACCGGCAGCCCGGTGGTGGTCACCGCCATCAGCAGCGGCGGCACGCCCGCGGCCAGGCAGGCCCAGCGAAAGCTCCGGGTGGAGCCGCGCAGCAGGTCCTGCGAGACCACTCCGGCGACCGACACGGTCAGGCCCGACGCGGTGGACACGAAGGCGGCGAAGGCGCCCGCGGTGGCCAGCGCGGCGAGCAGCCGCCCGGTCTCGCCCGCCTCGGTGAGCTGCGGCAGCACCAGCACCGCGGTGTCCGTCCTGCCGGTGAGCAGCAGTTGCGGCGCGAGCACCCGGCCGAGCGCGCCGTACACCGTCGGCAGCAGGTAGAAGACGCTGAGCAGGACGAGTACGAGCAGGGTGGTGCGGCGGGCGGCCCGGCCGTCGGGGTTGGTGTAGAAGCGCACCAGGACGTGCGGCAGGCCCATGGTGCCGAGGAAGGTGGCCAGCAGGATCGAGTAGATCGCGTACACCGGGTGGCCGCGGCCGCCGGCGCCGGACAGCGGGCTCGCCCAGCGGACGCCGGACGCCGGTGTCAGGCCCTCCTGGTGCGGCACCACGGCGCCGGCCGGGAAGGTCAGCCGCGCTCCGGCCCGCGCGGTGTGCGGGCCGTCGCCGAGCCGCACGCTGCGGCCCGCCGCGGCGTACCGCACGCCGTCCAGGTCGCCGCGCGCGGTGACGGTCACCGGCGAGCGGACCTCGAACCGCACCGTCTGGTCGAGGCGGACCACCGTGGTGTGGCCGAACCGCGGGGTGTCCTGGCCGGTCAGCGGGGGCGCGCCGGCCGACCGCCAGGCCAGTACCAGGAACACCGCGGGCACCGCGATCGCGGTGAGCTTCAGCCAGAACTGGAAGCCCTGCACCAGGGTGACGCTGCGCATCCCGCCGGCCGCCGCGACCGTCACCACCGCGACCGCGACGACCGTCGCGCCGACCCACCGCGGCGCGCCGGTGACCGTCTGCAGGGTCAGCCCGGCGCCCTGCAGCTGCGGCACCAGGTACAGCCAGGCGATCACCGCGACGAGCACGCTCGCGACCCGCCGCACCGCCGTGGACCCCAGCCGCTCCTCGGCGAAGTCCGGCAGCGTGTACGCGCCGGACCGGCGCAGCGGCGCGGCGACCAGGAGCAGCAGCACCAGGTAGCCGGCGGTGTAGCCCACCGGATAGGCGAGCATGTCGACGCCGTAGGCCATCACCAGGCCCGCGACGCCGAGGAAGGAGGCGGCCGACAGGTACTCGCCGCCGATCGCGGAGGCGTTCCACAGCGGCGAGACCTCGCGGGAGGCCACGTAGAAGTCCGAGGTGCCCCGGGACAGCCGCAGCCCGTAGACGCCGACCGCGACGGTCGCCACGAGCACGGCGATCAGCGCGCCGAGGCCGAGTGCCGGGTTCATCCGCCGCCGCGCCCGGCGTCCTCGCCGGGGCCCGTTGTCCGCGGCCCGGGGCCCGTTGTCCGCGGCCCGGGGGGTGCGGGAGGCCCGGGAGCGGGCGGGAGGCCGCCCAGCAGGTCGGTGAAGTCGCGCTCGGCGCGCTCCGCGTGCCGCACGTGGAACCACGCGGCGCCCACCATCACCGGATAGGCCACCACGCCCAGCAGCAGCCACGCCAGCCGGAAGCCGAAGACCTCGGCGGTGCGCAGCGCCGGGAACACGACGAACGCCGCGGGCAGCCCGCCGAGCACCGCGGCGAGCACCGCCAGCACGCCCAGCGCGAGGCGCAGCTGGTCCCGTACCAGCGAGCGCACGTAGATCTGCCCCAGCCGGGGCTGGGCGTGCAGGTCGGCGGCGCCGGGTCGGGCCGAGTAGCCGCCGGCGCGGTTGCGGCGCGGGCCGGTCACCGCGACGCGCGGCGGCGGGGGGTCCGGCGGTGCGGTGGTCATGACGGGTCACCGCCGGGGGTCCTGGACCAGCGCACCAGCAGGTCGCGCAGCTCCCTGCTGTGCCGGCGGCTGACCGGCAGCTCGCGGCCGGCCACCTTCAGCGTCCAGTGCCCGGCCTCCCCGCGCAGCTCCTCCACGTGCCGCAGCGACACGAGGAAGCCGCGGTGCACCCGCAGGAAGCCGTGCGGCGCCCAGCGCTCCTCCAGCACCGCGAGCGAGACCCGCACCAGCGGCGCGGCGCCGTTCGCGTGCAGGCGCACGTAGTCGCCCTGCGCCTCGGCGTACGCCACGTCGGCGCGCGCCACGAAACGGGTGACGCCGCCGACGTCGACCGGGATGCGGTCGGCGGCGGGGTCGGCGGCCGCGGCGTTCTGGGCCTGCGCTCCCGCCGGGCCCTCGGCGGCCGCGGTGACCACCGCCGCGACCCGCCGCACGGCCTCCGCCAGCCGCTCCCTGCCGACCGGCTTGAGCAGGTAGTCGCACGCCTTCAGGGCGAAGGCGTCGACCGCGAAGTCCTCGTAGGCGGTGACGAAGACGACGGCGGGCGGCTCGGCGAACCGGCCGAGCACCCGCACCAGGTCGAGCCCGTCCAGGCCCGGCATGCGGATGTCGAGGAAGACCGCGTCGACGGTGGCGCCCTCCAGCAGCCGCAGCGCCGCGTCGCTGCTGTCGGCGGCGAGCACCCGGCCGATCCGGTGGTCGCCGCGCAGCAGATAGGTCAGGTCCTCCAGCGCGGGCGGTTCGTCGTCCACGGCCAGGACGTGCAGCGGTCTCACGGCACGCGCACCCCGTTCCGGTACTTGGGCACCCGCACGTTCACCTTGGTGCCCGCGCCGGGGGCGGTCTCCACGACGAGCCCGTACTCGTCGCCGAACACCGCGCGCAGCCGCTCGTCCACATTGCCCAGCCCCAGGGAGTCCCCCTCGGCCCGGCCGGCGAGCTGCACGCGGACCTGCTCCGGGTCCATGCCCACGCCGTCGTCCTCCACACTGATCCGGCACTCCGCGCCCGCGTCCTCGGCGCGGATGGTGACCCGGCCGGGGCCGGGCTTGCCGCCGAGGCCGTGCCGCACCGCGTTCTCCACGATCGGCTGCAGGCACAGGAACGGCACGGCCACCGGCAGCACTTCCGGCGCGATCAGCAGGTCGACCTGGAGGCGGGAGCCGAACCGGGCGCGTTCCAGGCGCAGATAGCGGTCCACCGAGCGCAACTCCTCTGCCAGCGTGCTGAACTGGCCGTGCCGGCGCAGGCTGTAGCGGGTCAGCTCGGCGAACTCCAGCAGCAGCTCGCGGGCCTGGTCGGGGTCGGTGCGCACGAAGGACGCGATGGCGGTCAGCGAGTTGTAGACGAAGTGCGGCGATATCTGGGCGCGCAGCGCCCGCAGTTCGGCCTCGATCATCCGGGTGCGGGAGCGGTCGAGTTCGGCGAGTTCGAGCTGGCCGATCACCCAGTGCGCGACCTCGCCCGCGGCGCGCACCAGCCCGGCCGAGACCTGCCGGGCGTACACCGACAGCGCGCCGACGACCATGCCGTCGACCACCAGCGGCACCACGACGGCGCTGCGCACCGGGCAGTCGAGGTCGTTGCAGGCGACCACCTCCTCGGGCACCACCCACGGGCGGCCGGCCGCGATCGCCTCCGCGGCGTGCGCGACGGCCTGCGCGGAGTGCCGGCGGCCGGGCCCCTCCCAGGCGAGCAGCGTGCCGTCGCCGATCACGGCGAGCGCGGGCGTGCCCAGCAGCGCGCGCAGATGGCGGGCGGCCCGGCGGGCCGACTCCCGGGTGAGGCCGTCGCGCAGCGGCGGCGCGGCCAGTGACGCCTGGTGCAGCGTGGCGAACGCGGCCCGGTCGGCGGGCGTCCCGAAGCCGCGGCGCCTGCGCGCCCACCAGTACAGGGCCCCCGTGGCGCCGGCGACCACCACGGCGACCCCCGCGACCGCGATCACCGACCCCATGCCCTCATCCTGTCGTCGCACCCGGGCCCGGCACCAGGCCGCCGCCCGGACCGGTCGCCGATCCCCGCCCAGCGAGGCCGGGTTGACTGTACGTCAGGTGTGCCGGGCGGGCGGCCGCGCGGCGGAGACCGCGGCCGCGGCAGCGGCGGCGAGCAGGGAGAGGCCGAGCGCGAGCACCGGGTAGTGGACGGTGCCGGTGCGGGAGCCCTTGACCAGCCCGGTGACGGCCGCCTGGGCCGGTGAGCCGGAGGTGATGAGGACCGCGCCGGCGGCGATCACCGTGCCGAGGACCGACCAGCCGCCGCCGCGTACCACCGGCGGGTTGGTCAGCGCGCCCACCGCCGTGCCGAGCAGCACCGACACGGCCGCGGCCATCAGCCCGGCGACGAGCGCCGCGCCGACCGGCACGGCGGTGCGCTGGTCGTCGGAGTGCGCCCCGCTGACGGCGGTCACCAGCAGGGTGCCGACCGCCCCGAGCGCCCCGGCCGCGAGCAGCGCGGTGAGCAGCGCGCCGGCCTGCGCCCGGCGCGTCCCCACCGCCGAGGCGACGCAGGCCCGCGCGGCGGGCGGCTCGGTCGTGACGCACACCCGCACGGTCCAGGCGGCCACCGGCAGCAGCAGCGCGGCCGCGTAGCCGAGCGAACCGAGCAGCGGCTGCCCGCCGGCGATCCCGATGGCCATGACCGCGCCGTAGAAGAGGAAGGGCGGCAGCCAGCGGTGCGAGCGCAGTACCAGCTCGGCCTGGTAGCGCAGCAGCGCCGCCGCTCTCGCCGCCGCGCCGGTGCTGCCGCGGTCCAGCCGCGGAGTGGCGGGCGCCGGCTGCGCGGAGCGGCCGCGCAGCGTCCGCACGCCGGTCACGTGCCACGGCGGCCGCGCGGCGAGCAGCGTCCGCAGCACCCCGTCGGACTCCCCCGCGGTCACCACCACCCGCAGCGTGTCCGCCGCCCGGCTCGCCTCGCCGCTCTCCAGCGCCACGTCCCCGCCGCCGGCCGCCTCGATCACCACGAGGCCGGCGCCGGGCGCGGCCGGGTCGGCGGGGCCGGCGGCCGGCGCCGGCGCGCTGGGCACCGGCACGGGCGCGGGCGCGGCGGACCCGGCGTCCGGGCGGGGCGGCAGGACGAGCGCCGCGGTGGTGGCGGCCGCGAGCCGGAGGGGGTCGTGGTCGACGAAGAGCACCACCGCCCCGGCGGCGACCCGCTCCTGGACGGCGGCGTCCAGTACCTCGCGGGCGGCGGCGTCCAGTCCGGTCCACGCCTCGTCCAGGACGAGGAGCGCGGGGTCGGCGAGGAGCGCCTGCGCGACGGCGATCTTCTGGCAGGTGCCCTTGGAGAGTTCGTCGAGCGGGGTCGAGGCGTACCCGGTGATGCCGAAGCGGTCCAGCCAGTGCAGGGCGCTGACCCGGGCGTCGGCGGCGGTCAGGCCGCGCACCGCGCCGATCCGGGTGAGATAGCGCAGCGCGGGGAAGGGCAGCGCGGGCGGAAAGCGCTCCGGTACGTACGCGGTGCGGTCCGCGGGCCGCCCGGTCACCACCCCGGTGCTGGGCCGGTCGACGCCGGCCGCGATCCGCAGCAGCGTCGACTTGCCGCTGCCGTTCGCCCCCTCGACCCGCAGCAGCGTTCCGGGCGGCGCGGTCAGCGCCACGTCCCGCAGTACCCACGGCGCACGGACCCCGTACCGCCGCCCGATGCCGTGCAGAGCCAGCTCGCGTTCCCCGTCCACCCGGCCATCCTCGCCCACCGGCGCCGCCCGGCAAAGGGCCGGTGGCACACTGGGCCGGTGACCACGCACGACACAGCACCCGAGCCGGCGAGAAGTCCCTTCGAGCACGCCGCGGCGGACCGCGACGCGGCCCCGCAGTTCGTACTGCCGCTGGTGGTACGGCTGGAGCGGGACGCGCCGCCGGACCGCACGGACGCGCTGGAGACCGCGGCGCGCGCGGTGCTGACGCTGCTCGCCGACGAGCGGGCGACCGCGGTGGACGGCCCGTGGACGCGGGCCGTCCACGACTGGCAGGACGCGCGCATCCGCAAGGTCGTCCGGCGGGCCAGGGGCGCGGAGTGGCGCCGGGCCGAGGCGCTGCCCGGCATCACGGTGACCGGCGCGGCCGCCGAGGTGCGGGTCTTCCCGCCGGTGCCCCTCGACGGCTGGCCGAAGGACCTGGCCAGGCTCCAGGTCTCCGGCACCGAGCTGGACGATCCACGGCCGCCGGAGCCGGCGGACCCGGCCGGGCCGGTGCTGTGGACGAACCCCGACGTCGCCATGTCCGCCGGCAAGGCGATGGCCCAGGCCGGCCACGGCGCCCAGCTCGCCTGGTGGGAGCTGGGCGAGGCCGACCGCGAGGCGTGGCGCGAGGACGGGTTCGCGCTGAGCGTGCGCACGCCGTCGCGCCCGCGGTGGGAGCGGCTGACCGCCGCCGGCCTTCCGGTGGTGCGCGACGCCGGCTTCACCGAGATCGCACCCGGCTCCTGCACTGTGATCGCCGACCACCCGGCCCTGCGCGGCAGGCCGTAGGGCCCGTCACGCAGGGCCGGTCAGGCGGGGCCGGTCACGCCAGGCCGGCGACCAGTTCGCCGATCTCGCGGCGCCGGCCGGTGTAGAAGGGGACCTCCTCGCGGACGTGCATGCGCGCCTCGGAGGCGCGCAGGTGGCGCATCAGGTCGACGATCCGGTACAGCTCGTCCGCCTCGAAGGCGAGGATCCACTCGTAGTCGCCGAGCGAGAAGGACGCGACGGTGTTCGCGCGCACGTCCGGGTAGCCGCGGGCCATCTTGCCGTGGTCCGCGAGCATCCTGCGGCGGTCCTCGTCGGGCAGCAGGTACCAGTCGTAGGACCGCACGAAGGGGTAGACGCTGACGTACTCGCGCGGCGTCTCGTCGGCGAGGAACGCCGGCACGTGGGACTTGTTGAACTCGGCCGGGCGGTGCAGTGCCATGTTCGACCACACCGGCTCCAGCGCCCGGCCGAGCCGGGTGCGGCGGAAGAGGTTGTACGCCTCCTGGAGCGCCTCCGCGGTCTCGGAGTGCCACCAGATCATCACGTCCGCGTCGGCCCGCAGTCCGGACAGGTCGTAGGTGCCGCGCACCGTGACGTCCTTGGCGGCCAGCTGCCCGAACAGCTCCTGCACCTCGTCCGCCCAGCCCGTGCGGTCCTCGGGCAGCGGCCCGCGCAGCCGGAACACCGACCAGAGGGTGTAGCGGATGACCTCGTTGAGGTCCTTGGCCTTCTTGCCCGCGTGGGGGGCCTTGGCGGCGGTGGCTTCGGAGGCGGCAGCGGAGCCCGCGGCAGTCGAGTCGGTCATGGGGCTATTCTCCCGCGCCGTCCCCGGCCGACCGCACCAGGGTGGCCAGCACCTCGCCCGCCGCCCTGCGCCCGCTGCCGACGCAGGCCGGGATGCCCACCCCGTCGTAGACCGCGCCGCACACGGCGAGTCCGGGCAGTTTGGCGACCTGTTCGCGGACCCGGGCGACCTTGCCGACGTGCCCGACCGCGTACTGCGGCAGCCCGGCGTCCCAGCGGGTGACCCGCGCCGCGACCGGCGCCGCGCGCAGCCCCACGGCCTCGCCGAGATCCTCGCGGGACAGCCGTACGAGGTCGGTGTCGTCCCAGGCGAGGTCGGCCTCGCCGCCGTGCCGCCCGACCGAGGTGCGCAGCAGGAAGGTGTCGCCGCCGGCCGCGCCGAGCCAGCCCCACTTGTGGCTGGAGAAGGTGGACGCCTTGATCGTCCTGCCGTCCACCGGCGGGACCAGGAAGCCGCTGCTGACCGGCAGTTGGTGCAGGTCGCGGCGGCGGAAGGCCAGGGTGACCAGCGCCATGCCCGCGTACTCCACCGCGCCCAGCTCGGCCGCGGCGGCGGGCGACTCGCCGGCCAGCAGCCGGGAAGCGGCGGGCGCCGGCAGCGCCAGCACCACCGCGTCGGCCTCGACGGTCCGGTCGGCGAGCACCGCCTGCCAGCCGTGCGGCCCGGTGCGGCGCAGCTCGCGCACGGCGGAGCCGGTCTCGATGACCACGCCGAGCGCCCGGCAGGCGTCGGCGACGGCGAGCGGCAGCCGGCCGACGCCGCCGCGGATGCCGTTGAACACCGGTCCCGTGGCGCCCGCCGCGGCGGCCCTGCGCTGGACCCCGCGGGCCGCCTCGATCAGCGAGCGGCCGGTGCGGACCGCGGCGTACAGCTGCGGGACGGCGGCGCGCAGCGACAGCTCGTAGGCGTCGCCCGCGTAGACGCCGCCGAGCAGCGGCTCCACCAGGCGGTCGACGACCTCGCGGCCGAGCCGGGCGGCGACGTAGCGTCCGACCGCGACGTCCTCGCCGACCTCGGTGCGCGGCAGCACGTGGTCGAGCGGCAGGCGGGCGAGCCCCGCGGCCGACAGCACCCCGGAGGCGGCGAGCGGTCCGAGGTCGCCCGGCACGCCCATCACCTGGCCCTGCGGCATCGGCCGCAGCCTGCCGCGGGTCCACAGCGTCGCGCCGAGCACGGCGGGGGCCTCCAGGTCGTCGCCGAGGCCCACCTCCCGCGCCAGGGCGACCGCTTCGGGGCGGCGGGCGAGGATCGACTCGGCGCCGAGGTCGACCGGGACGCCGGCGATCTCGTCGGCGTGCAGCTTGCCGCCGAGCCGTCCGGACGCCTCCAGCAGGGTGACCGCGGCGCCCCCGCGGGCGAGGTCGAGGGCGGCGGCGAGTCCGGAGATCCCGCCGCCGATGACCACCACGCGCCCGGCCGCGGACGGGCCGCCGGGCGTACGGTCCTGCGTCTGGCTCATGTCCCCCACTGTCGCAGACTCCGGATCGAGTTCCGAACGTGACCCCTTCGGGACCGCGGACCCGCAACCCGCCCGGCGGGCCGCACGTCCCATCGGCGACAGAGCTTCGACGGCCCTTTCCAGGGCCTTCTGAGGGCCTTCAACGGCCCCGCGACGAGGGGGATTTCGATGCGGAGACCACAGGCTTGCGGCGCGCTGCGCGCCGGGGGCGCACGACGTGCGGGACGGCCGCCGCGGGAGGGCGGCCGGCGGGCGCGGCGCGGCGGCGGGACCCGGTCGGGCGCGGGGGCGGCCGCCCTGGTGCTCGCCGGGCTGCTGGCGCTCGCCGGGTGCGGCAGCGCGGGAAGCGACGCGTCGTCGAAGGCCGCGAACCCGGCGGTCGCCTCCGGCGGCGGCGCGGCCGACGCGAACGGCGGCGCCGGCGGCGGCTCGCAGGACAGCGCCGCCGGGGACGCGTCCCGGCCGACGGGCGCCGCGCCGGGCGCGAGCGGCCGCGCCGCGGGCCCCGCCGGCGCGCCCCCGGCGGCGCCCGCCTACCTGGTGCGCACCGCCGACCTCACCGTGCAGACCCCGCACGTGCGCCAACAGCTCGACAGGGCACGGGAGTACGCGGTCGAGGCCGGCGGCTACCCGGGCGACGAGGACACCACCGTCGACGCGCGGGGCCACGCCGCCTCCACCGTGCAACTGCGCGTCCCGCCGTCCGCGTACGACCGGCTGCTCACCGAACTGGGCGGACTGGGGACGCTGCTCGACCGCAAGGTCGCCGTCAAGGACGTGACCGGGCAGGTCGTCGACGTGCAGAGCCGGATCAGGTCCCAGCAGGCCAGCGTGGCGCGGGTGCGCAAGCTGATGGACCAGGCCGGCTCGCTCACCGACGTGGTGACGCTGGAGAGCGAGCTGAGCACCCGCGAGTCCGACCTGGAGGCGCTGGAGGCGCAGCAGGCGTCGCTGAAGTCGCAGACCGGGCTGGCGACGGTGACGCTGCGGCTGACCGAGCCGCCGGTGAAGGCGGCGCCGCCGGAGAAGCCGGTGCGGAAGAAGGGCGACGGGCTGGGGACCACCGTCGGCCACGCGGCGGGCGACGGCTGGCACGCCTTCTACGTGACGGTGCGGGCGCTGCTCGTGGTGATCGTGGTCGTGCTGCCGTTCGCGGTCGTGCTGGTGCTGGGCTGGTTCGTCTTCCGGCGGGTCCGCGGCCGCCTCCCGCGGCGCTCCGTCAGCGCGCCGCCGTCCCCCTGGGGACCGGTGCCGGAACAGGCCCGGCCGGTCCCCGCGGTCCCGGCGGACGCGCCGTCCGCGCCGAAGTCCGGGACCGGGCCGGAGACCGCGCCTCGGTCCGAGCCCGAGCCCGAGCCCGCGCCGGAGCCCGCACCCGCGCCCGATCGGGACTGACGGTCCGGCGCGGACGCGGCCTGATCCGGGCGATCGGCCGGATCAGGCCGACGTCTCCAGGTGCACGAACTCCACGAGGCGCGTGAGCGCGTCCGGGGCGGTGTTGGGCAGCACGCCGTGGCCGAGGTTGAAGACGTGGCCGGTGTCCGCGGCCCGCGCGGCGTCCAGCACCTCCCGGGTCTTCGCCTCGACCGCCGCGGTCGGGGCGAAGAGCACCGCCGGGTCGAGGTTGCCCTGCAGGGCCTTGCCGGGGCCGACCCGGCGGGCCGCCTCGTCCAGCGGCACCCGCCAGTCCACGCCGACCACGTCGGCGCCCGCCTCGCCCATCAGGCCGAGCAGTTCGCCGGTGCCGACGCCGAAGTGGATGCGCGGCACGCCGTAGCGGGCGACGGAGTCGAAGACCTTCGCCGAGGCGGGCATGACCTGGCTGCGGTACTCGGCCGGGGCCAGCGCGCCGGCCCACGAGTCGAAGACCTGCACGGCGCTCGCGCCGGCCTCGATCTGCACCGTGAGGAAGGCCGAGGTGATCCGGGCCAGCCGGTCCACCAGGTCCGACCACAGCTCGGGGTCGCCGTACATCATGGCCTTGGTGCGCTCGTAGCTGCGCGAGGGGCCGCCTTCGATGAGGTAGCTGGCCAGGGTGAAGGGCGCGCCGGCGAAGCCGATCAGCGGGGTCTCGCCGAGCTCCGCGGTGAGCAGGCCGACGGCCTCGGTCACGTACCAGACGTCCTCGGGCTCGAGGTCGCGCAGCCGGGCGAGGTCGGCCCGGGTCCTGATCGGGTCGGCGATCACCGGGCCGACGCCGGGCTTGATGTCGAGGTCGAGGCCGATCGCCTTGAGCGGGACCACGATGTCGCTGTAGTAGACCGCGGCGTCCACGCGGTGCCTGCGCACCGGCTGCAGGGTGATCTCGGCGACCAGGTCGGGCCGCGTGCAGGAGTCGAGCATCGCGATGCCCTCGCGCGCCTTCAGGTACTCGGGCAGCGAGCGCCCTGCCTGCCGCATGAACCACACCGGGGTGTGCGGCACGGGCTCGCGCCGGCAGGCGCGGATGAACGGGGAAGCAGCGGTCTGCTGGTGCGCACTCACGCAGTGAATCTTCGCACGGGCGCCGCGCCCGCCCGTCATCGCGCCTCGTCGGGCCGGGCCCGGACTCGCCGCGCGGAGCCGTGAGGGGGGCGGATCAGGACGTTCCGGTGGCAGACGGCCGGAAAGCGCTGTCAACGCGTGCCAATAAGCCGGTGTTGGTCCCCACGCGGCGCGGCGTGGGCGCTTACCCTTCCGGGCATGGCAGCGGTTCGCGGGCACTTGGGCGATGAGACCCCCTTCGCTTTCCGGCAGGCGGTCGAGGACCTCCGGGCCGCCCGGCCCCGGCCCGAGATCAGGATCGAGGAGGTCCCGGCGCCACGGCGGCTCGCCCCGTACGCCTTCGCGCTGGAGGCCACGGTGGTCGCCGACGGCGAGGAGACGGCCGACGGGCGGCTGGTGCTGCTCCACGAGCCCGAGGGCCAGGAGGCGTGGCAGGGCGTCTTCCGGCTGGTCACGCTGACCCGCGCCGAACTGGAGCCGGAGATGGCGGGCGACCCGCTGCTGCCCGAGGTGAGCTGGTCGTGGCTGACGGGCGCGCTGGCCGCGCGTGCGGCCGGCTACCACGATCCGAGCGGTACGGTCTCGCGCGCCTCCTCCCACTACTTCGGCGGGATCGCCGACCGGCAGGACGACACGCAGATCGAGATCAGGGCGTCATGGACGCCCGCCGAGCGGCCGGGCGCCGCGGGCCCCGACCTCCCCGCCCACCTCGCCGCCTGGTGCGACCTCCTCTGCGCCTGCGCCGGACTCCCCCCGGCGGAGGGCGCCGACTCCGTCCTGCGCGCCCCCGCCGGAGTCCTCCCCCTCCCCAAACGCCGCACCTGACGCCGCGCTGGCGGCGGGAACCGGGCACCCGCCCGGCACCCACCCCGGCGGCGGTGCCCGCCCTCGCAGCGGACCCGCCTCACGCCATGCGCCCCCACCGCGAAGCGCCCCGCCAGGCGGCCCCGCCGCCACGGCGGACATACGCCCACCCCCGGCGAGCCGGCACGCGGCACAGCGCACGCGCTTCCCGCCACGGTCAGAGCCCGCCGGGCCTGCGGCGCCCCGCACCGCACGGCGGACACGCCCCACGGCGCGTCCGGCAGCGAGCAGGCCCCACGGGCCCTGCCGGCCCCGCCGCCACGGCGGACATACGCCCACCCCCGGCGAGCGTGCCCGCCGCGCGACGGGCGCCCATACCGCAGGGGGCGGACCCCCCGTCAAACGGCGCGGCCGGCACGGCGGACGGCACGGCGCACGCGCGCCGCAGGACGGGCGCGCCCGGAGGGCGCTCGGTGGGGGGCCGCCCCCGGGCCGGGGGGAGAGCGGGGCCGGCTAAACCGGCGCAGCCGGAGAGGGCCCGCGCAGGTGGGAAGGGGCGGGCCCGGAGAGCCCTCCGTTCGAGCGGCCGTCCGATTTGCCGGAATTGATCCTCAACAAATCGTGATCTTTCCCTAAAGGCCGGAGCAATTGCTGCCGAAGGAGACTGTGACCGTTTCAGTCCCCTTTGCCACAGGAGGCCCGGTGTCCGTACTTCTCGAGCAGCCCACGAGCCTGGTCGCCTACCGCCCCAGCAAGCCGACGGCGATGGTGGTCGTGGCCGACCCCCGGGTCCGGTCCACCGTCACCCGACACCTGTGGGCCCTCGGGGTACGCGATGTGATCGAGGCCTCCTCCATCGCCGAGGCGCGACCCCGGGTCGGCAACCCCCGCGACATCTGTGTCGCCGACGTCCACCTGCCCGACGGCTCCGGGCTCACCCTGCTCGCCGAGACCCGCGCCGCCGGCTGGCCGAACGGCCTCGCGCTGTCGGCCGCCGACGACATCGGCGCGGTGCGCAACGCACTGGCCGGCGGCGTCAAGGGCTACGTCGTCACCGGCACCCGCAACACCGCGGGCGCGCTGGCCGGCCGCCCCGGGCTCGCCCCGCTCGGCGCCACCGCGGCCCGTATGCAGCGGCGTCCGCCCGGCGCGCCGGGCAACCACCCCGGCAGCGGCTACCGCGAGCTGTCCGGCCGCGAGGTCGAGGTGCTGCGGCTGGTCGCGGAGGGCCAGTCGAACAAGGCGATCGGGGTGTCGATGGGCCTGTCCGCACTGACCGTCAAGAGCCACCTCGCACGGATCGCCCGCAAGCTGGGCACCGGCGACCGCGCCGGAATGGTGGCGGTGGCACTGCGCACCGGCATCATCCACTGACCTCCCGGCCACGGCGCCCGCCGGCGGAACGTTCCGCCGGCGGGCGCCGTCATGCCCGGCGCGCGCCGTCATCCCCCGCCGGGGGGCGCACGACCGCGCACTCGTACGGACGCCTGTGCGGTGGATCTCCGCGGCGAAGCCTTCGCACGGCTACCCTTGACAGGTGACCGACGCCAGAGAGACCGCAACCAGGACGACCGCGGCGCCGGTCCCGCTGCTGGACCCGCGCGAGGGCATCCCGCCGGTGACCGCCAGCCCGGAAGCCCTCGCCAGCGTGGTCGCGGCCTTCGCCGCGGGTTCCGGTCCGGTCGCCGTCGATGCCGAGCGCGCCTCCGGCTACCGCTACGGACAGCGGGCCTACCTGGTCCAGCTGCGCCGCGCCGGAGCAGGGACCGCGCTGATCGACCCGGTCGGATGCCCCGACCTGTCCACCCTGGACGACGCCCTGGGCGACACCGAGTGGGTGCTGCACGCCGCCACCCAGGACCTGCCGTGCCTGGCCGAGCTGGGCATGCGGCCCGGCGCGCTCTTCGACACCGAACTCGCCGGCCGGCTGGCCGGCTTCGCCCGGGTCGGCCTGGGCGCCATGGTCGAGAACGTGCTGGGCTTCACCCTGGAGAAGGGCCACTCCGCGGTCGACTGGTCCACCCGCCCGCTGCCCGAGCCCTGGCTGCGCTACGCCGCGCTCGACGTCGAGCTGCTGGTCGACCTGCGCGACGCGCTGGAGGAGGAGCTGCGGGTCCAGGGCAAGCTGGACTGGGCGCTGCAGGAGTTCGCCGCGATCGCCGCCGCGCCCCCCGCGCCGCCGCGGGTCGACCCCTGGCGGCGCACCTCGGGGATGCACAAGGTCAGGCGGCGCCGGCAGATCGCGGTGGTCCGCGAGCTGTGGCTGGCCCGGGACCTCACCGCCAGGGAGCGGGACGTCTCGCCCGGCAGGGTGCTGACCGACGCCGCGATCGTCACCGCCGCGCTGGAGTCCCCGCCCAACGTGCACGCGCTGTCCGCCCTCTCCGGCTTCGGGCACCGGATGGGCCGGCGCCAGCTGGAGCAGTGGCAGGCCGCGATCGACCGGGCCCGCGCACTGCCGGAGCGTGAACTGCCGCAGCCCACCGCCGCGTACACCGGTCCGCCGCCGCCGCGCGCCTGGGCGGACAAGGACCCGGTGGCCGCGGCCCGGCTGTCCGCGGCCCGCACGGCCGTCTCCGGGCTGGCCGAGGAGCTGAACCTCCCTCAGGAGAACCTGGTGTCGCCGGACACCGTGCGCCGGCTGTGCTGGGCGCCGCCGGCCGACGCCTCACCCCAGGTGGTCGCCTCCACCCTTGCCTCGCTGGGCGCCCGCCCCTGGCAGGTCGAGCTGGTCACCCCGCTGATGACCGCCTCCCTGACGGCCCGTCCGGCGCCGCCCGAGGCGGCCGCGGCCGCCCCCGAGCCTCCCGCGTGACCTCGGGCGCCCGCCCGCACGCCGGCGCCCCGATGTGACCTCCACCGCTTCGCACGCCAGAGGTGTGCACATCGGTTACCCGCGAGTAGCATGACCCGAGGCAGCCGCGTTCCGCACTCCCCCGCGCTTTCGCCCCTCGCCGCCCTACTCCCGGCCGAGCCGGTGAGCGAGCCAAAGGGCGCGCCGGTGTCGAAAGCGAGGAGCGACAAGCGAGGAACGAGCGCGGGAGCGACGACCGTCGACACCGGGCTCAAGCGCCCGGAGGCGAGGGAACACAGGAAAAGACGACCGTCGACACCGGGCTCAAGCGCCCGGAGGCGAGGGAACACAGGAAAAGGCGACCGTCGACACCGGGCTCAAGCGCCCGGAGGCGAGGGAACACAATAAAAAGTGAGGGAGCCAGCGTGCCTCGTACCGCGAGGGACGTCGTCTTTGTCGACGGCGTCCGTACCCCGTTCGGCAAGGCGGGCCCGAAGGGCATCTACCACGAGACCCGCGCCGACGACCTGGTGATCAAGTGCATCCGGGAGCTGCTGCGGCGCAACCCGGACCTCGACCCGGCGCGGATCGACGAGGTCGCGATCGCCGCCACCACGCAGATCGGCGACCAGGGCCTGACCCTCGGCCGCACCGCGGCCATCCTGGCCGGGCTGCCGACCACCGTCCCCGGTTTCTCGATCGACCGGATGTGCGCGGGCGCGATGACCGCGGTCACCACCACCGCGGGCGGCATCGCCTTCGGCGCGTACGACGTGGTGGTCGCGGGCGGCGTCGAGCACATGGGACGCCACCCGATGGGCGAGGGCGTCGACCCCAACCCGCGGTTCGTCTCGGAGAAGCTCGTCGACGAGTCCGCGATGTTCATGGGCATGACCGCGGAGAACCTGCACGACCGCTTCCCGCAGCTGACCCGGCAGCGCGCCGACGAGTTCGCGGTGCGCAGCCAGGAGAAGGCGGCCAAGGCGTACGCGAACGGCCGGATCCAGCAGGACCTGGTGCCGATCGCGGTGCGCCGCACCAACGCCGAGGCCGGCGAGACCGGCTGGGGGCTGGCCACGGTGGACGAGCCGATGCGCCCGGGCACCACGCTGGAGCAGCTCGCCGGGCTGAAGACGCCGTTCCGCCCGCACGGCCGGGTCACCGCGGGCAACGCGGCCGGCCTCAACGACGGCGCCACCGCCTCGCTGCTCGCCGCCGAGGACGTCGCCCGCGAGCTGGAACTGCCGGTGCGGATGCGCCTGGTGGCGTATTCCTTCGCCGGCGTCGAGCCCGAGGTGATGGGCATCGGCCCGGTGCCCGCGACGCAGAAGGCCCTGGCCAAGGCGGGGCTGACGATCGACGACATCGGCCTGTTCGAGGTCAACGAGGCGTTCGCGGTCCAGGTGCTGTCGCTGCTCGACCACTACGGCATCGCCGACGACGATCCGCGGGTCAACCAGTACGGCGGCGCCATCGCCTTCGGCCACCCGCTGGCGTCCTCGGGTGTACGGCTGATGACGCAGCTGGCGCGGCAGTTCGAGGAGCAGCCGCACGTCCGCTACGGCATCACCAGCATGTGCGTCGGCTTCGGCATGGGCGGCACGGTCATCTGGGAGAACCCCCACTTCGACGGGAGCGCCAAGTGAGTTCCACCACCGAGCTGCTGAAGGGCGCCGCCGAGCTGTTCCCCGGCGAGGTCGTCACCAGCGCCCAGGTACGCCACCTGGACCTGCCGGGGGCCGGCCGGTTCGCGCTGATCACCCTCGACAACGGCTTCGACCACACCAAGCCGACCACCTTCGGCCCGCAGTCGCTGGCCAACCTGGACGCGGCGATCGACCAGGTCGAGAAGGAGGCCGCCGAGGGCTCCATCACCGGCGTCGGCGTCACCGGCAAGCCGTTCGTCTTCGCGGTCGGCGCCGACCTGAAGGGCGTCGAGCTGCTGAAGCGGCACGAGGACGCGCTCGCCATCGGCAAGGGCGGCCACGACGTCTTCCAGCGGCTGTCCTCACTCGCGGTGCCGACCTTCGCCTACTACAACGGCGCGGCGATGGGCGGCGGCGTCGAGGTCGGCCTGCACTGCACCTACCGCACGGTGTCGGCCTCGGTGCCGGCCTTCTCGCTGCCCGAGGTCTTCCTCGGCCTGATCCCGGGCTGGGGCGGCTGCACCCTGCTGCCGAACCTGATCGGCGCGGACCGCGCGGTCACCGTGATCGTGGAGAACTCGCTCAACCAGAACCGCCAGCTCAAGGGCGCCCAGGTGCACGAACTGGGCATCGCGGACGCGCTGTTCGAGGCGGCGGACTTCCTGGAGCAGTCGCTGGCCTGGACCGCGGCGGTGCTCAAGGGCGAGATCGAGGTGGGCCGCCCGGAGATCGACCGCGGCGAGGCGTGGGACCAGGCGGTGGCCCGCGGCCGCTTCATCGCCGACGGCAAGGTGCACGGCGCGGCACCGGCCGCCTACCGCGCGCTGGACATCATCGCGGCGGCGCGGGGCGGCGACCTGCGGCAGGGCTTCGACGCCGAGGACCGCGGCCTGGCCGACCTGATCATGGGCGGCGAGGTGCGCAGCGGCATCTACGCCTTCAACCTGGTGCAGAAGCGCGGCAAGCGCCCGGCCGGCGCGCCGGACAAGGCGCTGGCCCGTCCGGTGAACAAGGTCGGCGTGGTCGGCGCGGGCCTGATGGCCTCGCAGCTCGCGCTGCTCTTCCTGCGCCGCCTCGAAGTGCCGGTGGTGCTCACCGACATCGACCAGGAGCGCATCGACAAGGGCGTCGGCTACGTCCACGGCGAGATCGACAAGCTGCTCGGCAAGGGCAGGATCGGCCAGGACAAGGCCAACCGCCTCAAGGCGCTGGTCTCGGGCCACCTGGACAAGGCGACCGCCTTCGGCGACGCGGACTTCGTGATCGAGGCGGTCTTCGAGGAGCTGGGCGTCAAGCAGCAGGTCTTCGCGGAGCTGGAGGCCGTGGTGCGGCCCGACGCGATCCTGGCGACCAACACCTCCTCGCTGTCGGTCTCGGAGATGGCCGCGAAGCTGGAGCACCCCGAGCGGGTCGTCGGCTTCCACTTCTTCAACCCCGTCGCGGTGCTCCCGCTGCTGGAGATCGTCCGCGGCGAAGGCACCGACGACGCCTCGCTGGCCACGGCGTTCGCGGTGGCCAGGAAGCTGAAGAAGACCGCGGTGCTGGTCAAGGACGCCCCGGCGTTCGTGGTGAACCGCATCCTGACCCGCTTCATGGGCGAGATCCAGAACGTCATCGACGAGGGCACGCCGGTCGCGGTCGCCGAGAAGGCGATCGAGCCGCTGGGCCTGCCGATGTCGCCGCTGGTGCTGCTCGAACTGGTCGGCCCGGCGATCGGCCTGCACGTCTCCGAGACGCTGCACGGCGCCTTCCCCGACCGCTTCACGGTCTCGGCGAACCTCGCCGCGGTCGTCAAGGCCGGCAAGCGCGGCTTCTACGTCTACGACTCCGGCCGGCCGGAGCTGGACCCGGAGGTCGCCGCCCTGCTGAAGCAGGGCGACACCGTGCTGACCGAGGAGCAGGTCCGGGCGCGGGTGCTCGACGCGGTGGCCGAGGAGATCGGGCTGATGCTGGCCGAGGGCGTGGTCGCCGAGGCGCAGGACGTCGACCTGTGCCTGATCACCGGTGCCGGCTGGCCCTTCCACCTGGGCGGCGTCACCCCCTACCTGGACCGCGAGGGCGTCTCGCAGCGGGTGAACGGCAAGCCGTTCCTCGCGCCGGGTGTGGCGAGCGTCCCGCGGTAGCGCGACGGCGTGACCGAACGGGCCGGGGCCCGGCGTCCGGTGGTTCCGGATGCCGGGCCCCGGCCCGTGTGCGGAGCCGTGTGCGTCTAGGGTGCGGCGCCTCGGGTGCGGCGGGCGTCAGTTGAGGCGGGCGCGGCCCGGCGCCGGGGCGGCCGGCTGGGACAGCAGGCTCACCGTCAGGTCCCTCACCAGCGCCTTGCGTTCGTACTCGTCGAGCTGGGCGAGCCCGCGCTCGGAGATCCCGCGCACGGTGTCCGCGACGGAGGCGAGCACGTCGTCGAGCACCGCCTTGCGCTGCCGCGCGTCGAGCGCCGCGATCCGGGCCCGGCGCATGGCGGCGGCCACCTCCGGCGCGTAGTCGATCCGTACCGGCGTCGCGGAGAAGACCTCGACGCCGGCCGGCCGCAGCGCGGCGGTGACCAGCCACTGCAGCTCGTCGGCGAGCCGGTCGCAGTCCCGCAGGGTCGGCGCGGCGCCGCGGAAGTCGTCGGCCGGCCGCCGGGACACCGCCCTGGCCAGGGCCGCCTCGACGGTCTCGCGCAGGAAGCGGCTGTGGTCGTGGACCGCGAAGGCGGCCCGCGCGCTGTCCCTGACCCGCCACACCACCAGCACGGTGATCTGCAGCGGGGTGCCGGTGGCGTCCACCGCGCCGATCGGGCGGCTGCGCCAGTGCCGCAGCGTGACGTCGATCCTGCGGCGGCGCAGCAGCGGGCTGATCCACAGCAGGCCGGTGCGCCGTACGGTGCCGCGGTAGGCGCCGCAGCGGGTGAGCACCCAGACGCTGCCCGGACGGCCGCGGGTGAGGCCGAGCAGCACGAACGCGGCGAGCGCGGCGAGCACCGCGAGTCCGCTCCACAGTCCGAGGCCGGTGCCGCCGTGCGGGGAGCGCGGCAGCGCGGAGAGGCCGCCCGAAGGCTGTGGCAGCAGCCCGGCGTGCCACAGCAGCCACCCGGCGACGGCCGCGGCGGACAGCGCGGTCAGCACCGCGAACCAGCCGGCCAGGCACGGTCCCTGGCGCTCGTTGGGCACGTCGCTGAGGGCGGCCGCCGGCAGGTCCGCGCCCTGGCCGCCGTGCGGGGGGGCCTGACCCTGGGCGGGCAGTCCGGGATCGACGGCGGCCATGTCCACGGCGGTGTCGGCGAGCGCCGCGTCGTCGGCGCCTCCCCACGACGGCGCCGGGGGGAGCGCCGCGGGCACCGCCGTCGAGGGTGGTGGTGGGCCCGACGGTGCGTCGGGCGGGGTGAGCGGTGGTGTCACGAGAACAGTCGCCTCCACGTCTCGGGGCCGGGATGGCCGTCGGCGGTCCGTCCCGACCAGCCCTGGGCCCGTTGGAACGCCTCCACGTTGCGCCGGTCGGCCTCGCTCCATGTGCGGCTCGGGCCGGCCGTGTAGTGCCCGCCGAAGCCCCGGGCGGCCAGCCTGCGGCCCAGCGCGAGGACGGCGTCGCTGCTGCGGCCCGGCCGGAAGGCGGCCGCGCCGGGGTACCGCGGCGCGGCCGAGGCCGCGGTGACGGCCTCGGCTTCGGGAGCGGCCGCAGCCTGAGGGACCGCCGGTGCCGCGGGGACGGCCGCGCGGGAGGCCGCCCTGACGTCCTTGCCGCGGTGGCCCACCAGGTACTTCCAGGTGGTGGGGCCGGGCAGGCCGTCGGCGGCGGCTCCGGTCCAGCCCTGCGCCCGCTGGAAGGCCCGGGTGGCGCCGCGGTCCGCGGCGCCCCACGCCGAGCCGGGCCCGACCTTGTAGTACGCGCCCGCGCCGCGCCCGACCAGCAGCACGCCGAGCCGCGCGACGTAGGAGTTGTCGGCGCCGGGCCCGAACACGCCCGTGCCCGGGAACGCCTTCCGCTCGGGCGCGCCCGACCCGCCGCCCGCCGCCAGGTGCTTGTAGCGGTACGGCAGGTACCTCGCGGAGTTCGTCCAGTACGCGTAGGGCGTGGTGCGCACCCGGGTGCCCGGCCTGGTCTGCTCGTAGCCGGTGTACCGGGTGTGCGCGGCGTCGACCCAGCCGCCGAAGACGACCACGTGCGAGCCGCGCCGGGGGTCGGCGCGGTTGTGGAAGAGCAGGATGTCGCCGGGCCGCAGCTGGGCCCTGGTGATGCGGAACGCGTAGTCGTGCAGGTCGCCGGTCCAGGCGTTGGCGTCCAGGCCCCACGCCATCGACACGAAGCCGGAGCAGTCCTGCCGGTATCCGTCCTTCCACCGCGAGGTCATGCTGTACGGCACCTGCTGGGCCACCCAGGTCTCGGCGCGCGCCAGGATCTGCCCGCGGGTCAGCCGCAGCGGCGCGTCAGGCAGCTCGTCGGAAGCGCCCTGGGGCGTGGCTGCCTGCTGGGACGTCTGAGGTTCCTGCGGCGTCCCTGCGGCCGCGTCGCCGGCGTCCGAGGCGGGCTGGGCGCCCGGGGCCGCGGGCGGCGCCCCGTCGGGCGCGGCGGGATCGGCAGGCGCCGTGGGCGTCGGGGGCGCCGCGGGGTCGGGCGTCGGGGGCGCCGGCGTGACCTCGGCGGGACGTTCCGCGGGCGGTGCGGCGGGCACGCCCACCGGGGCCGGGGGGGCCGCCAGGGCGGGGGCGCCGCACAGCGCGGTGCCGGCGGCGGCGGTGGCGGCCAGCACCAGGGCGCGCGCCGCGCGGTGGGCGGTGGGTCCGCGGCTGCCGCGCGTCACCGTGTCGGCCAGCCGCTGCCGTGCGCAGCTCTCGCAGACGCAGGACGGCGGGGGCTCGACCTCCTCGAAGACCGGTGTCGACATGCTCGCCTCCTTTGTGATCGGGTGTCAGATCTGTGACGTACCCGATGCGACCGCAAAGTTGACGAAATACGATAATTGTCACGCGGAAGGAACGCATCCGGAGCCCCGCGGACGAGAACGGCCCGCTGCTCCCGGGCAGAGCCGGGAGCAGCGGGCCGTCGTCGTGGCGCCGGGGCGGGGTCAGCCGAGCTGCGCGTCCGTCGCGGACGGGGTGGCCTGCACCGCGATGACGCGCTTGGCCTCGGCCGTCACCAGCGACCGCAGCCGCTGCGGGGTCAGGCTGCCCTGCACGTCCTTGACCTGCTTGCCGTTGACGAGCACCACCGGTACGGCGCCCTCGTAGCCGGCGGCGGCGAACTCCGCCTGGGACTTCTGCACCCAGCCGATGTGGTCGCCCTGCTCCAGGCACGGGTCGAAGGTGCCGGGCTTGATCTTGTGCGCCCGCTTGGCCATGTCCTTCAGGAACTTCTGGCTGGACAGCCGGCCGCTCTGCGGGTCCGGCTGGTTCTTGAAGAGCGCGACCACGAAGTTGGTGAACCGGCCCTGGTCCTGCGCGCACGCCGCGGCGGCCGCGGCCTGCAGCGACCCGTCGCCGCCGTACTTCTTGTCGGAGGCGGTCACCAGCCGGTAGTGCAGCTGCACCTGACCGGTGGTCAGCAGCTGGTCGAAGGTCGGCTGGAACCGCGTGGCGAACGCCTTGGAGTCGGGGCTGCGCAGGTCCTCGTAGACCGTGATCGTCACCGGGACCGACGGGTGCACCGGCAGGTCGAACTTCGGCCCGCTGGGGGTGGGACTGGGGCTGGGCGAGGCGCTGTCGGCCGGGCCGGTGGGGACCACGGCGGGTCCCGCGGCGTTCGTCGGCGTCTTGACCTTGTCGTCCTTGGTGCTGCGCACGTGCGCGCCGATCACCGCGGAGATGCCGAAGACCACGGCCATCGCGATGATGCCGATCGCGTAGGGCCTCACCCGGTCAAGGAGACTCTTCCGCTTCTTCTTGCCCGGGACCGCCGCACGATCCGGGCTCTCGGGTCCCTTGGACTCCGTCATGACTGCGCCACCTCATCATCCCGCACTGCTCTCCGCGCATTTCTACCATCGCTTCGGCGCGGCCCCGAATCCCGGGCCCCCGGCGGCGTCCCGGCCGCGGGCCAGCCTGCTGTGCGAGCGGCCGTAACCGAAGTAGACGACCAGGCCGACCACCATCCAGACGGCGAACCGCAGCCAGGTCTCCAGGCTCAGGTTGATCATCAGCCACAGCGAGGCGCCCACCGACACGATCGGCAGCACCGGCACCCACGGGGCGCGGAAGGCGCGGGGCAGGTCGGGGCGGGTGCGGCGGAGCACGATCACGCCGATCGCGACCACCACGAAGGCGAACAGCGTGCCGATGTTCACCATCTCCTCCAGCTCCCCCACCGTGAAGAAGCCGGCGATCAGCGCCACGACCACCCCGAGCAGCACGGTCGTGCGGTACGGGGTGCCGTACTTCGGGTGCACCTGGGAGAAGGCGCGGGGCAGCAGGCCGTCGCGGCTCATCGCGAAGAACACCCGGGTCTGGCCGAGCAGCAGGATCATCACCACCGAGGTCAGGCCGACCGCCGCGCCGAAGCTGATCAGACCGGACCAGAAGGGCGCGTCCACCGACTTGAAGGCGGTGGCGAGCGGCGCGCTGGTGTCCAGCTGCGAGTACTTCTGCATGCCGGTGACGACCAGCGACACCGCGACGTAGAGCGTCGTGCAGATCACCAGGGAGCCGATGATGCCGCGGGGCATGTCGCGCTGCGGGTTCTTGGTCTCCTCGGCGGCGGTGGCCACGATGTCGAAGCCGATGAAGGCGAAGAACACCACCGCGGCCGCCGAGAAGATGCCCATCACCCCGAACGAGGACGGGGTGAAGCCGAACATCGTCTGCACCAGCGGCGCGTGCAGGTGGGAGCCGCTGCCGGTGTTCGGCTGGGAGTGCGGCAGGAAGGGCGTGTAGTTGCTGCCGGTGATGAAGAACAGCCCGGCGAAGATGACGATCAGCACCACGGTGACCTTCACCGCGACGACCAGCCCGGTGACCCGCGCGGACAGCTTCATGCCCGCCATCACGATCCCGGTGAGCACCAGCACCAGGGCGGCGGCGAGGATGTCGAAGCCGAAGTGGCCCGGCTGGTGGCTGAGCGAGGCGGGCACGTCGATGCCGAAGTGGCTCAGCAGGTTCGCCACGTAGCCCGACCAGCCGCCGGCCACCACGGCGGCGCCGAGCGCCAGCTCCAGGACCAGGTCCCAGCCGATGATCCAGGCGGGCAGCTCGCCGATGGAGGCGTAGCTGAAGGTGTACGCGGAGCCGGCGACCGGCACGGTGGAGGCGAACTCGGCGTAGCAGAGCCCGGCCAGCGCGCAGACCGCGGCGGCGGCGACGAACGCCAGCGCCGTGGCGGGACCGGCGTACTGCTTGGCGACCGTGCCGGTCACCACGAAGATGCCGGTGCCGACGATCACGCCGACGCCGTAGACGATCAGGTCGACCGCGCTGAGTTCCTTGCGCAGCCCGTGCTGCGGCTCCTCGGTGTCGGCGATGGACTGCTCGACGGACTTGGTGCGGAAGACGCCCCGCTGCCGCGGCGGGGCCGCCTGCCTGCTTCCGCCGATCCCTTTGTCGGTCCTGCTCTCCATGGGGGCACCTCCGGATGGTTCGGTCGCCCCGGAAGGCGGGACGCCTGTCGTACTCCACTCCGGGGGTTCACCTCACCGCTCCAGGCGCGCCTACGCATCAGTCCACGGCGAAGGGGGTCCATCCCTGTGGGTGAACCCCCTTCGCCGGCGGCCGCCGCGGGCCCGCGCGGTCAGTCCTGGACGCTCTCCGGGGCGTCCGCGCCCTCGGCCTCGTCGGCGAACCCGCCGCCGATGGTGGCGACCACGCCGGTCACCTGGCGGGCGATGTCGGGCGCGGTCAGCCCGATCCGCGCCATCACGTCCTTGCGGGAGCCGTGCGCCAGGAACTCCGGCGGGATGCCGAAGTCGCGCAGCGGCACGTCCACCTCGGCGTCCCGCAGCGCCTGCGCCACGGCCGTGCCGACGCCGCCGGCCCTGCTGTTGTCCTCCACCGTGACGACCAGCCGGTGCCGGGCGGCCAGCGCGGGCAGCTCGGCGTCGACGGGCTTGACCCAGCGGGGGTCGACCACGGTGCTGGTGATGCCCTGCGCGTCGAGCAGCGCGGCGATCTCCAGGCACATCGGGGCGAGCGCGCCGACCGACACCAGCAGCACGTCCGGCTGCTGCGCGTCCTCGGCGGGGGTGCGCAGCACGTCCATGCCGCCGATCCGGCCGACCGCCGCGACGGCCGGGCCGACCGCGCCCTTGGAGTAGCGGACCACGGTGGGCGCGTCGTGGACCTCGACGGCCTCGCGCAGCTGGGCGCGCACCTGGTCGGCGTCGCGGGGCGCGGCGATCCGCAGGGAGGGCACCACCTGGAGGATCGACATGTCCCACATGCCGTTGTGGGAGGCGCCGTCGCTGCCGGTGACGCCGGCCCGGTCGAGCACGAAGGTGACGCCGCACCTGTGCAGCGCCACGTCCATCAGCACCTGGTCGAAGGCGCGGTTGAGGAAGGTCGCGTAGACCGCCACGACCGGGTGCAGGCCGCCGGTGGCGAGCCCCGCCGCCGAGGTGGCGGCGTGCTGCTCGGCGATGCCGACGTCGTAGACCCGCTCGGGGAACGCCTCGGCGAACTTGGTCAGGCCGACCGGGTGCAGCATCGCCGCGGTGATCGCGACGATGTCCTCGCGCTCCTTGCCCAGCTTGAGCATCTCGTCGCCGAAGACCGAGGTCCAGTCGGCGCCGGACGCCGACAGCGGCAGGCCGGTGTCGGGGTGGATCGGGCTGATGCCGTGGAAGCGGTCGATGTTGTCCTGCTCGGCCGGGCTGTAGCCGCGGCCCTTCTCGGTGATGCAGTGCACGATGACCGGGCCGTTGAAGCGCTTGGCGCGCTGCAGCGCGGACTCGACGGCCTCGATGTCGTGGCCGTCGATCGGCCCGACGTACTTCAGGCCGAGGTCCTCGAACATGCCCTGCGGGGTGATGAAGTCCTTCAGGCCCTTCTTGGCGCCGTGCAGGGTCTCGTAGAGCGGCCGGCCGATCAGCGGGGTGCGCTCCAGCAGGTCCCTGGTGCGGGCCAGGAACTGCTCGTAGCCGTCGGTGGTGCGCAGCGTCGCCAGGTGGTTGGCGAGGCCGCCGATGGTCGGCGAGTACGACCACTCGTTGTCGTTGACGACGATGACCAGCGGGCGGTCCTTGGCGGCGGCGATGTTGTTCAGCGCCTCCCAGGCCATGCCGCCGGTCAGCGCGCCGTCGCCGATCACGGCCGCCACGTGGTGGTCGCGGCCGAGCAGTTCGTTCGCCTTGGCCAGGCCGTCGGCCCAGCCCAGCACGGTGGAGGCGTGGCTGTTCTCGATCACGTCGTGCTCGGACTCCGCGCGCGAGGGGTAGCCGGAGAGCCCGCCGGTGCTCTTGAGCTTCGCGAAGTCCTGGCGGCCGGTCAGCAGCTTGTGGACGTACGCCTGGTGCCCGGTGTCGAAGAGGATGCGGTCCTGGGGCGAGTGGAAGACCCGGTGCAGAGCGATGGTCAGTTCGACCACGCCCAGGTTGGGTCCGAGATGGCCGCCGGTCTTGGACACCGCGTCGACCAGGAAGCCGCGGATCTCGGCTGCCAGCTCCACGAGCTGCTGCCGGTCCAGCCGGTCCAGGTCGCGGGGTCCGTTGATACGGGTCAGCAGTGCCACCCGTGCCTCCTTAAGCCTGTCGCTACCGACCGGTCGGGCCGATCCGACGAGTCTAAACCGCGCGAAACCGCCGGGTGGCCCTGGAGGGTCCAGGTCCACCCGGCGGTTTCGTGAGGTGTCTCGTGGCGCGCCTCGCGCGGGAGTGCTACGCGCGGCCGGAGGTCTTCTGCGTCCGGCGGGACACCGAGTCGATCACGACGGCGGCCAGCAGCACCGCGCCGGTGATCATGTACTGGATCGACTGGTTCATGTTCAGCAGGTCGAGACCGGTCTGGATGGACTGGATGACCAGCATGCCGAGCAGCGCCGACCAGACGTTGCCGCGGCCGCCGAAGAGGCTGGTGCCGCCGATGACGGCCGCCGCGATGGCGAGCATCAGCAGGTTGCCCTGGCCGGCCTGGAGGGTCGCGGTGTAGGTCTGCGCGGCCAGGAAGAGGCCGCCGATGGCCGCGAAGCCGCCGGAGATGGCGAACACCGACATACGGACCGACGCCACGTTGATACCGGCGCGGCGGGCCGCCTCGATGCTGCCGCCGACCGCGAAGACCTTGCGGCCGAAGGTGGTGCGGCGCAGCACGAAGTCGCAGACGATCAGCGCGACCAGGAAGATGACCAGCGCGCTGGGCACGCCGGCGGTCTTGTTCAGCACGTACGCGGCGACGTAGGCGACGATCGCGAGCGCGACGACGCGCGCGAGGATCTCGCTGGTCGGGCGGTAGGGCACGCCGGCCTTGCGGCGGCGGGCCTGCTCCACCAGGGAGCCGAGCAGCAGCGCCGCGACGCCGACGGTCGCCAGGATGTAGGCGCCGGCGATGTCCTGGTTCAGGAAGAAGGAGCGCTGGCCCAGGATGTGCATCGGGCCCTTGTCGGCGAGCGAGAGGCTGCCGGTGTCGCCCAGCACCCAGAGCATCAGGCCGTTCCAGCCGAGGAAGCCGGCCAGGGTGACGACGAACGCGGGGACGCCGATCTTGGCGAAGAAGAAGCCGTGCACCAGGCCGATGCCGACGCCGATGAGGATCGTCAGCAGGGCCGCCAACCAGGGGTTGATGTTGTGCGTGGTGGCGAAGATCGCGAAGAGCGCCGACGCCAGACCGCTGACCGAGGCGACCGACAGGTCGATCTCGCCGAGCAGCAGCACGAACACCAGGCCGATGGCGAGCATGCCGGTGCCGGCCAGGAAGTAGCTGATGTTGACCATGTTGGCCGAGCTCAGGAAAAGGCTGTCCTTGACCTGGAAGATCGTCCAGATGATGATCAGCGCGACGACGACGGGCAGGGAGCCCAGTTCGCCGCCCTTCAGCTTGCGCTTGAACTCGGTGATGTAGCCCTTGAAGCCCTCTTCGCGCACGAGCAGGCGCGGGTCGATCGCCGCCACGGCGGGCGGCGGCACCTCGTCGGCCGGGATGCCCTGGTCGAGGGTGGTCTTGTCGCTGCTCACTTGGCCGCCTCCGCGTTGCGCGCCTGCCGACGGGTCACGGCGTTGTCCGTGGCACCGGTGATCGCGGCGATGATCTGTTCGTTCGTGGTGCCCTTCACCGGGAATGCACCGTTGTTCCGGCCCAGTCGCAGCACGTGGACGGTGTCCGCGACGGCGGTCACGTCGGCCATGTTGTGGCTGATCAGGATGACGCCGAGGCCGCGCTGGCGCAGCCGCTCGACGAGGTCGAGGACCTGGGCGGTCTGCTCCACACCGAGGGCGGCGGTCGGCTCGTCCAGGATGACGACCTTGGGGTCGCCGATCAGGGCACGGGCGATGGCCACGACCTGCCGCTGGCCTCCGGAGAGGCTGGCGATCGGGATCCGCACACTGGGGATCCGGATGGACAGCGTGTTCAGCAGCTCGCGGGCGCGCTGCTCCATCGTGACCTCGTCGAGGCTGCCGAAGCGCAGCAGCTCACGGCCGAGGTACAGGTTGCCGACGACGTCGAGGTTGTCGCACAGGGCGAGGTCCTGGTAGACGGTGGCCACGCCGAGCTGCTGGGCGTCCTGCGGCCGGTTGATGCTGACCGGCCTGCCCTCCCACTCGATGACGCCCTCGTCGATGGGGTGGACCCCGGCGATCGTCTTGACCAGTGTGGACTTGCCGGCACCGTTGTCACCCACCAGGGCGACCACTTCTCCGGCATGGACCTCCAGTTCGACATCGGTGAGGGCCTGAACCGCACCGAATCGCTTGGAGACTCCGCGCAACGCCAGCACGGGCGTAGCGGACACGTGAACCATCTCCTTCGCCGCCTGACCGGCGGGGATGCCGCGCGCTGGGACAGCGGCGGAGGGAGTGCGCAAAGCACAGGATGACAAAGTGAACCGGGGTCGGGCTAGGGGTATGCCCGCCCCCCGGGTTGCCCCTTCGCCACGGAAGCGATTCCGTCCGGCGCCCCGCCCCGGCAGCGGGGTGGATTGGTGGGGCGGGGCGCCGGACAGGCTTGTGGCGGCGTGGCGGTTACTGCGTGATACCAGCCGCGTCGCAGGCCGCCTTGAAGTCGGCGGTGCAGATCTGCGCGTAGGTGTACAGGCCGTCCTTGATGACCGTGTCCTTGATGTTGGCCTTGTTCACCGCGGTGGCGGGCAGCAGCTTGGACGGGACGACGGTGCCGGAACCGGACTTCAGCGTGGTGTCGGCGACGGACTTGAAGTCCTTGTTCTGCAGCAGGTCCACGGCGATCTCGGCGGTGGCGTCGGCCTCCGGCTTGTACGCCTTGTAGATCGTGGCCGCCTGCGCGCCGGTGAGGATGCGCTGGATGCCCGCGAGCTCCGCGTCCTGACCGGTCAGCGGGACGTTGATGCCGGCGCCCTTGAGGGCGGTGGCGATACCGCCGGCCATGCCGTCGTTGGCGGAGTAGACACCCTTGATGTTCGCCTTGCCGAGCGAGGTGATCGCAGCGGTCACCTTCTGGTTGGCGACGGTGTCCTTCCACAGACCGCTCTGCTCGTAAGCGATCTTGACCTTGCCGTCGAGGATCTTGTGCGCACCCTGCTTGAAGAGGGCGGCGTTCGGGTCGGCCGGGTCACCGTTGATCATCACGACGTCCGCGGACGGGGTGGCCGCCGGGCCCATCGCGTCCAGCAGCGCCTGGCCCTGCAGCTCGCCGATCTTCTCGTTGTCGTAGGAGACGTAGGCCGAGACCGGGCCCTGCGCGAGGCGGTCGTACGCGACGACCTTGATGCCCGCGTCCACGGCCTTCTGGACCGAGGACTGGATGCCCACGGAGTCCTGCGCGTCCAGGATCAGCACCTTGACACCCTTGGTGATCATGGTGTTGACCTGCTGCGCCTGCTTGGCGGGGTCGGCGCCGGCGTTGTCGTAGGAGACCGTGCAGTCCGAGCACAGCTCGTGGATCTTCGCCTCGATCAGCGGCTTGTCGAACTTCTCGTACCGGGTGGTGGCGTTCTCCGGCAGCAGCAGGCCTATGGACTTGCTGTCCTTGCCCGAGTCCGAACCCTTGTCGCCGGCCTTGCCGCACGCAGCCATGGTGAGCGCGATCGAAACGGCGACCGTTCCGACGGCGATCCGACGCGTCATTGCGTTCATGTGAGGTTGCCTCCCTGACAGGGCCGCAACACCGCGGCCGAGGTTGTCGTGAGTCAACTCCGGCTGACGTCGTGTCGTCAAGAAGTAAACACTTAACGAGATGGCAACGGCGCGTTTCGTTAGCTGTGTGAACGCTCAGTTATGCCGAGAATGCGGGTGTATCAACCTGGACGTTCCCGTCCAGAAGCGTCGAATCGCCCATTTCGGACAGAACCAGGGCAAGTGCTCCCAGAACCTCGGCCCTTGCGCCCAGGGCGCCGGGCACCACGGACAGTCGCTGGGCGGCGCTGGGGATCGCGTAGCGCGACACCGACTCCCTTATCGGGCCGAGCACCAGCTCCCCCGCCTCGGCGAGATCGCCGCCGAGCACGACCCTGCTGGGGTTCAGGAGATTGCAGAGACTGGCGACGCCCATCCCTATGTGCCGCCCGACGTCGCCGATCACCCGGCGGCAGCCGGGGTCGCCCTCACGCCCCAACTGGACCATCTTCGGGATCGTCAGACCGTCGCCGTGGCTGCCCCGCAGCAGTTCCAGGACATAGCGCGCGGCGGTGAAGGTCTCCAGGCAGCCGCGGTTGCCGCAGCGGCAGACCGGCCCCGACTCGTCCAGCGTGATGTGACCGATCTCTCCCGCCGTGCCGCCGGGGCCCCGGTAGATCCGGCCGTCGATCACCAGGCCGGCGCCGACGCCGCTGGAGACCTTGATGTAGGCCAGGTCCTTGACCCCGCGGCCGCCGCCCCAGACCAGTTCGCCCAGCGCGCCGAGGTTGGCGTCGTTGTCCACCTGGACCGGCACGCCGAGCCGGTCGGACAGCTCCTGGCGGGGGTTGATGCCGCCCCAGCCAGGCAGGATCGCGGTGGAGCCGAGCGTCCCGGACTCCACGTCGATCGGGCCCGGCACGCCGAGGCCGACACCGAGCACCTTCTCCGGGCTGATCCCGGTGGACTGCACGAGCCGCGCGACCAGCTGTTCCGCCCGGTCGAAGCCCTGCGACGCCGAGGCGTCGACGTCGATCGGCTCGGACTGCTCGGCCAGCACCTGGTGGGCCAGGTTCCCGACGGCGACCCGCAGGTGCGAGTGGCCGAAGTCGACCCCGACCACGATTCCCGCGTCACCGGACAGCGCCACGCTGCGCGCCCGCCGACCCCCCGAGGAGGTCGGCGTGACCTGCACCGTTCCGTTGTCCCGCAGCTCACGGACGATGTTGGACACCGTCGCGGCCGAAAGGCCCGTGCTCCGCGCGATCTCCGCCTGGGTGAGCGACCCGGCCAGCCGTACGGCGCGCACGACCCGCTCCAGGTTGGCCCGGTGCAGCGATGACTGCGATCCCGGAGTCTCCACGACATCCACTCCTGCCCGGCAGCCGGAAGCCCCTCCTGCTGCCCGCACGGGACGGGGTCCGGTCCGGTGTCACTGCTGCCACACCCGTGAGACCCCGTCGTCTACAACATGTGAACTCTAAGTTGAGTGTTTGGTGTGATGTCCCGTCAAGGGGGAGAACCACACCGTTATGGGAATCGCGGGCGAACGCCCGACAGCGGCTCCGCTGCCGCGGAGCCGCTGGAAGGTGCTGGACGGACGCGTCGGCTACTTCAGGGTGCCCGCCGTGAGGCCCGCCTGAACCTGCCGCTGGAAGGAGAGGTAGACCACGAGCACCGGGAGCATGGCGACCACCATGCCGGCGAACAGCGCCGGGTAGTCGCCGGAGTAGCCCTGCTGCAGCGCGAGGTTGACCAGTCCCTGGGCCAGCATCGAGTGGTCCTTGTCGGTGCTGGACTGCTGCTGCATCAGCGTCACCGGCAGGATGTACTGGTTCCACTGCCCCAGCACGTTGAAGATGCCGACGCTCAGCAGACCCGGTTTCGCCATCGGGACCATGATCTGGAAGAAGGTCCTGGTGTGCGAGGCGCCGTCCAGCACCGCCGCCTCGTGCACCGCCGTGGGCAGCGTCTTGAAGAACGAGTGCATGAAGAAGGTGGTGAACGGCAGCGAGTACGCCACGTAGACGAGGATCAGGCCCTGGTACGTGTTCAGCATGTGCAGGTTGCGCACCATGAAGAACAGCGGCACGAGCGCGAGGAAGTACGGGAACATGGCGCCGCTGACGAACAAGAAGTAGAAGAACCGGTTGCCCGGGAACTCGTAGCGGGCCAGCACGTAGGCGACCATCGCGCCGAGCAGCATGGTCAGCGGCACCGAGAAGACCATCACGATGACGGTGTTCAGGAAGAAGTGGCCGATGCCCTTGTCCCAGGCCCGGCTGAAGGCGCCGAAGCTCCAGTGCGACGGCCAGGACCAGGCGCTGCCGCCGATCTCGGCGTTGTTCTTGAACGCGCTGAGGGTGATCCACAGCAGCGGGAAGACGATCAGCACGGCCCACAGGATGAGGAAGCCGTGCGAGAACACGTTCAGGACGCGTCCGCCGTCGCCGTCGTAGCGGCCGTCGCCGTCCTTGGACCGGCCCCGCGGCTTGCCCGTACCGACGGGCACCTCGTTGATCAGGCCGGCCTGCGACTCGGTGATGGGTGAGGTCATGGTGCTTCCCCGCTCAGAACTCGATACGGTCACGACGGGAGACCCGCAGCGTGATGGCGGATACGATCAAGGTGACCAGCATGATGATCACACCCTGGGCGCAGGCGTAGCCGCTCTTGCCGAACGCCAGGAAGTTGCGCATCAGGTAGGTCGCCATCACCTCGCTGTGGTGGTCGGGTCCGCCGCCGAAGGCCGTGCCCGGGGTCAGGCCGGAGACCAGGGCGAAGAAGTCCATCGCGAAGATCGAGATGTAGACCCACGAGGTCTGCACGCTGTCCCAGAGCAGCGGCAGGGTGACCTTGAAGAAGGTCTGCGACCGGCCGGCGCCGTCCAGCAGCGCGGCCTCGTAGATGTCCTTGGGGATCGACTGCATGGCCGCCGAGAACAGCACCAGGTAGAAGCCGACGCCCGCCCACACCTGGACCAGCAGCAGGCACCACAGCACCAGGTTGGGGTCGTTCAGCCACTCGATCGGGTTGTTCGCGTCCTCCAGGTGCAGCTTGACCAGGAAGCCGTTGAGCAGGCCCGCGGAGTCGCTGCGGTAGACCGCGCCGAACAGCACGATGAGGATCGCGACCGACAGCACCTGCGGGAAGAAGTAGACGATCTTGTAGAACCCGGCGCCCCTGACGCCCTGGACGCCGCCGGCCTGCTCGCGGCCGCCGACGTTCACCATGAAGGCGAAGAAGAGGGCCAGCAGGATGGTGATCACCGGCAGGAAGATCAGGAGCAGGATGTTGTGCCACAGCGCGGTCCTGAAGACCGAGTCGTGGAACAGGGCCGTGTAGTTGTCGAAGCCCACGAACTTGAACGACTGCGACTCACCCGTCCAGTTCGTCAGGGAGTACCCGAAGGTCTGCAGGTACGGCCAGATGACGAACGTGATGTACAGGACGAGCGGAACGATGAGGAAACCCACGATGAAGGGGTATTTGCGATGCTGCATGGATCCTGCTCCTGATCGAGGGGCTGTGCCGATGCGGGGGCCGGCAGGTCCGGCCCCCGCATCACGCACGACGTCGGCGGTTCAGCCCTTCTTGGCCTTCGTGGCAAGCTGCTTGGCCTTGGTGATCCAGTCGGCCGGCTTCAGCCGCTTGGCCATCAGCTCGGCGCTGAGGTTCTGCAGAGCGACATCGAACTCGCTGTTGGTGTTCGGGTAGTTGTAGTTGAACGTGTTCGTGCCCGCGGCCTTCAGCGCCACCACGGTGGAGGCGGTGCCCGGACGCAGCTGGACGTCGGGGCCGACGCCGTCCTTCAGCACGGTGAGCGAGTTGGCGGCCGCGGCGAACTTGCCGGACGCCTCCTTGGTCAGCATCATGCGCAGGAACTCCATGCCGCCCGCGGCGTTCTTCGCCTTGGTCGGCACGATGAACGGCTCGCCCGCGCCGGCCCGGATCGCGTCGTACGGCAGCTTGTCGCCGTCCAGCGAGGGCATCGGCATGAACTTCATGTCGAAGTCCGCCGGGGTGGCCTTCATCTGCTCGTTCTCCAGCCACGAACCGCAGGGGATGAACGCGGCCTTGTACTGGTTCCACTTGGTCTGCGACTCGATGTGGGTCAGACCGTTGGTGCCGGGGAGCAGGTAGCCCTTGTCGACGATCTCGTAGACCGCCTCGATGGCGTTCTTGACGGCCGGGTCGTCCCACGCGGTCGGGTCGAAGGAGTCGATCCGCTTCTGCAGGTCCAGGCCGCCGTTCTTGGCGACCAGGTCCATGATGGCGACGTTGATGTAGTACGGGTACTTGCCCTGGTGGGCGAAGGGCGCGATACCGGCCGCCTTGATCTCCCCGGACAGCGAGATGAAGTCCTTCCACGTCTTCGGCGCGGTCCAGCCGTGCTGCTTGAACAGCTTGCCGGAGTACCACAGACCCCACACGGTGTAGATGTACTGCAGGGTGACGAACTCGCCGCCGATGTTGCCGACGTCGACCGTGCCGGGCTGCAGCACGTCGCGGATCTTCTTGGACGGGTCGTCGATGTAGGGCGCGTCCAGCAGCGGGGTCAGGTTGGTGAGCTGGCCCGCCTTCTGCAGGACGTCCAGCTTGATCTGCTGGGCGCCGGAGTCGTCGATGACGTCCGGGGGGGTGCCGCCGTTGAAGCGCGGCTGCAGCTTGCCGGTGATGTCCTGGGTCCAGGAGACGCCGGCCTTGGCGCCGCTGTGCTTGGACTCGTACAGCTTGCCGAGCGCGGTCGCGTAGTCGTGACCGTAACCGCCGTCGAAGACCATGACGTCCAGCGCGGCCGAGTCGTTCACCCCGAACGGGTTGTCCTTGCTGGCCGCCGCCTTGGTGGGCTTGGTGGACGTGTCGTCGCCCCCGCTGGACGCACAGGCGCTCAGCAGCCCGGTGGCCGGCACTGCTGCCAGGCCGAGCGCCGCGGAGCGCTTGACCAGATCCCGGCGGTTCATTTCGGATCCCATGCTCAAGTCCTCGCCTTCTTCAGGACTCATGCGGTGCAGCGGAATCCGCCGACAGCCGCGAACAGTTGAAGCGTGAGTGATGCCATGCATCCAGTGAGGCGAGGAACGATATCGAACGACCAGCCCGTGCCACCCGTGTCGCATCCCCCGCGCGTCCCCGCGCCCTGCGGGTTCCTTGGACGCGACAGGTATAGTCCACTTGGCTCGAAGAGGGCAAGATCAAGCGGCTGTTTGGGCGGGAAGCTTTCCCGAGTTGAGACCTGTCCGAAACGTGGACCGGCAAAACCGCAGGTGAACGGTGCTCCACGATCGGTCGAAGGGTTACGGCCGGACAACGCGAAGGCCGCGCCTCCCGGGCGGGAGACGCGGCCCATGTGTTCGATTCGAATCCGAAGGCGTGTCACTTTCGCTCCACCGGACGGGTCACTTCCGGTGTGGCGGACGGGTCATGCCCGCCCGCCGTTCGGGCTCCGGATCACCCGCGGATCACGCGAGGGTCACTTGCGGATCAGCGAGCGCAGCACATACTGCATGATGCCGCCGTTGCGGTAGTAGTCGGCCTCTCCGGGGGTGTCGATCCGGACGACCGCGTCGAACTCCACACCGGTGTCGGTGGTGACCTTGACGGTGCGCGGGGTGGTGCCGTCGTTGAGCGCGGTGACGCCGCTGATGCTGTACGCCTCCTCGCCGGTCAGGCCCAGGGACTGCGCCGTGGCGCCCTCCGGGTACTGCAGCGGCAGCACGCCCATGCCGATCAGGTTCGAGCGGTGGATGCGCTCGTAGGACTCGGCGACGACGGCCTTCACGCCGAGCAGCGCGGTGCCCTTGGCGGCCCAGTCGCGGGACGAGCCGGAGCCGTACTCCTTGCCCGCCAGGACGACCAGCGGGACGCCCTGCTCGATGTAGTTGCGGGAGGCGTCGTAGATGAAGGCGACGGGCCCGTCACCCTGGGTGAAGTCCCGGGTGAAGCCGCCCTCGGTGCCCGGCGCGATCTGGTTGCGCAGCCGGATGTTGGCGAAGGTGCCGCGGATCATGACCTCGTGGTTGCCGCGGCGCGAGCCGTAGCTGTTGAAGTCGCGGCGCTCGACGCCGTGCTCGGTGAGGTACTGGCCGGCCGGCGTGTCGGCCTTGATCGCGCCCGCCGGGGAGATGTGGTCGGTGGTGACCGAGTCGCCCAGCTTGGCCAGCACTCGGGCGCCGGAGATGTCGGTGACCGGGGCCGGCTCCATCTGCATGCCCTCGAAGTACGGGGGCTTGCGGACGTAGGTGGACTGCGGGTCCCACTCGAAGGTGTCGCCGGTCGGGATCGACAGCGCCTGCCACTGCGCGTCGCCCGCGAAGACGTCCTGGTAGGAGTCGCGGAACATGTCCTGGCCGATCGCGGACGCGACCACGTCGTTGACCTCGGCCTCGGTCGGCCAGATGTCGTCCAGGAAGACCGGCTTGCCGTCCTGGTCGGTGCCCAGCGCGTCCTTGGTGATGTCCACCTTCATGGAGCCCGCGATGGCGTACGCGACGACCAGCGGCGGCGAGGCCAGGTAGTTCATCTTGACGTCGGGGTTGATCCGGCCCTCGAAGTTGCGGTTGCCGGAGAGCACCGCGGCGACCGCGAGGTCGGCGTCGTTGACCGCCTTGGAGACCTCCTCGGGCAGCGGGCCCGAGTTGCCGATGCAGGTGGTGCAGCCGTAGCCGACCAGGTTGAAGCCGAGCTTGTCCAGGTACGGCGTCAGGTTCGCCTTGTCGAAGTAGTCGGTGACCACCTTCGAGCCGGGGGCCAGCGTGGTCTTGACCCACGGCTTGCGGGTCAGGCCCTTCTCGACCGCCTTCTTGGCCACCAGCGCGGCCGCGACCATCACGTACGGGTTCGAGGTGTTGGTGCAGGAGGTGATCGCGGCGACGGTGACCGCGCCGTGGTCGATCTCGTAGGTGCTGCCGTCCTCGGCCGTGACCAGGGTCGGCTTGGTGGGCACGCCGTTCGCCGAGGCCGGCGCGTCGGAGGCCGGGAAGGACTCCTTGCCCGCCTCCTCGTCGTCGGTGACGTAGTTGCGCACGTCGCGGGCGAACTGCCGGGCGGAGTTCGCCAGCACGATCCGGTCCTGCGGGCGCTTGGGGCCGGCGATCGACGGCACCACCGTCGACAGGTCCAGCTCCAGCTTCTCGCTGTAGTCCGGCTCGGCGGCCGGGTCCAGCCACAGGCCCTGCTGCTTGGCGTACGCCTCGACCAGCGCGACCTGCTGGTCGGAGCGGCCGGTCAGCCGCAGGTAGTCGAGCGTCTCGGCGTCGATCGGGAAGATCGCCGCGGTGGAGCCGAACTCCGGCGACATGTTGCCGATGGTGGCGCGGTTGGCGAGCGAGGTGGCGCCGACGCCCTCACCGTAGAACTCCACGAACTTGCCGACCACGCCGTGCTTGCGGAGCATCTCGGTGATGGTCAGCACCAGGTCGGTGGCGGTGGTGCCGGTGGGCAGCTCGCCGGTGAGCTTGAAGCCGACGACCCGCGGGATCAGCATGGACACCGGCTGGCCGAGCATCGCGGCCTCGGCCTCGATGCCGCCGACGCCCCAGCCGAGCACGCCCAGGCCGTTGACCATGGTGGTGTGGGAGTCGGTGCCGACCAGGGTGTCGGGGTACGCCTGGCCGTTCCTGACCATGACGGTGCGGGCCAGGTGCTCGATGTTGACCTGGTGCACGATGCCGGTGCCCGGCGGCACCACCTTGAACTCGTCGAAGGCGGTCTGGCCCCAGCGCAGGAACTGGTAGCGCTCCTTGTTGCGGCCGTACTCCAGCTCCACGTTCTGCGCGAAGGACTCCGGGGTGCCGAACCGGTCGGCGATCACCGAGTGGTCGATGACCAGCTCGGCGGGCGCCAGCGGGTTGATCCGGGCCGCGTCGCCGCCCAGCTCCTTCACGGCCTCGCGCATGGTCGCCAGGTCCACCACGCAGGGCACGCCGGTGAAGTCCTGCATGATCACGCGGGCCGGCGTGAACTGGATCTCCTGGCTCGGCTGGGCCTGCGAGTCCCACCCGCCGAGGGCCCTGATGTGGTCGGCGGTGATGTTCGCGCCGTCCTCGGTGCGCAGGAGGTTCTCCAGCAGCACCTTCAGGCTGTAGGGCAGCCGGGCGGAGCCGTCCACCTTGTCCAACCGGAAGATCTCATACGATTCGTCGCCCACCTGCAGGGTGCTGCGGGCGTCGAAGCTGTTCGCCGACACGACAGTCTCCTTCATGCATGTTTTCCACGCGTACCACCGCATTGCTGCCGATCTGACGGTACGCCTCGGCAGATATCTCGATGTCGAGATAACTCTAGTACACCTGCGCGGCGCGGTCATGTCCCGGCCTGTCGGAACACGCCCACCGGCGGACACAGCGGGCACCGCGGGCATCCCGGACGCGCGCGGCGCGCGGCACGGGCCGGCGTCCGTCCCGCGCGGACGCCGGCGCATCCGGGTGATGACGCTCCGTGGTCGCCGCTGCTCGTGCGCACCGCGGTGAAGGGGGGGTACGGTGAAGGCGGGTTGTGCGCGTCACGACGGCGCGGGGATTTCGTACGGACCCTGTCACGAACGGCCCCTTCCGAATGGTCTCATCTCACATATGAGATAGCCTCATTGTCATGACCGACGACTATCTCGTACGTATCGGCAGGCTCATCCGCGACGCCCGGCAGCATCGGGGCTGGACACAGGCGCAGCTGGCGGAGGCGCTCAGCACCAGCCAGAGCGCGGTGAACCGTATCGAACGCGGTAACCAGAACATCAGCCTTGAGATGATCGCGCGGATCGGCGAGGCCCTGGACAGCGAGATCGTCTCCCTCGGGTACGCCGGACCGATGCACCTGCGGGTGGTCGGCGGGCGCCGGCTGTCCGGCGCCATAGACGTCAAGACGAGCAAGAACGCCTGCGTGGCGCTACTGTGCGCGACGCTGCTGAACGCCGGCCGGACCACGCTGCGGCGCGTCGCACGCATCGAGGAGGTCTACCGCATCCTCGAGGTGCTCGGCAGCATCGGCGTCAAGGCCCGCTGGATCAACGACGGCAACGACCTGGAGATCGTGCCGCCGGCCGAGCTGGAACTCGACGCGATGGACACCGACGCGGCCCGCCGCACCCGCAGCGTCATCATGTTCCTCGGCCCGCTGCTGCACCGCACCGAGCGCTTCCGCATCCCCTACGCGGGCGGCTGCGACCTCGGCACCCGCACCGTCCAGCCGCACATGAACGCGCTGCGCCACTTCGGCCTCGACGTGACGGCCACCGACGGCTCCTACCACGCGATCGTGGACCGCGAGGTCACCCCGCACCGGCCGATCGTGCTGACCGAGCGCGGCGACACCGTGACCGAGAACGCGCTGCTGGCCGCCGCCCGCCACGAGGGCGTCACCGTCATCCGCAACGCCAGCTCCAACTACATGGTCCAGGACCTGTGCTTCTTCCTGGAGGAGCTGGGCGTCAGGGTCGAGGGCATCGGCACCACCACGCTGACCGTGCACGGCGTCGGGTACATCGAGCGCGACGTGGACTACGCGCCCTCCGAGGACCCGGTCGAGGCGATGAGCCTGCTGGCCGCGGCGGTCGTCACCGAGTCGGAGCTGACCATCCGCCGGGTGCCGATCGAGTTCCTGGAGATCGAGCTCGCGGTGCTGGAGGAGATGGGGCTCGACCACGACCTGACCGACGAGTACCGCGCGGACAACGGCCGCACCCGGCTCGTCGACCTGACGGTCCGGCCGTCCAAGCTGCGCGCGCCGATCGACAAGATCCACCCGATGCCCTTCCCCGGCCTGAACATCGACAACGTGCCCTTCTTCGCCGCGATCGCCGCGACCGCCCAGGGCTCGACGCTGATCCACGACTGGGTCTACGACAACCGGGCCATCTACCTCACCGAACTCACCCGCCTCGGCGCCCAGGTCAAGCTCCTCGACCCGCACCGGGTCCTGGTCGAGGGCCCCACCCGCTGGCGCGTCGCCGAGATGATGTGCCCCCCGGCCCTGCGTCCCGCCGTGGTCGTCCTGCTCGCGATGATGGCCGCCGAGGGCACCTCGGTGCTGCGCAACGTCTACGTCATCAACCGCGGCTACGAGGACCTCGCGGAGCGGCTGAACACGATCGGCGCGCAGATCGAGATCTTCCGCGACATCTGAGCGCCGTCACCGGACGAGGAGGCCGCCGCCGCCCGCGGCGAGCGCGCGGCGGCGCTCCTCGATCGTCGCGAGGTGCGCGCTCCACGGGACGGGACACGGCGGCCCGCCCCGCCCGCGGGGCCGGCCCCGGCGTTCCGGCCAGAGCACTAGCGGCGCCTCGCCAGCATCCGCGCCGCCTGGGAGAAGCACACCGACGCCCAGCCGAGCCCGGCGGCCAGGGCGGCCGGGCCGCTGGCCGTGTGGGTGCCCAGCAGCAGCCAGGAACCTCCGGCGAGCAGCGGCGGAACGCCCGCGATCAGCAGAAGGTTCGCGATCCTGTCGTCGCCCACGCTCGTCCCGCGCTTTCTCCATGCCTCGCCGCCCGGCGGGCGGCAGGCGGGCGAGCCTACCGGCTCCGCCCGGCCGCGGACACAGCGGTGGGGGGGGCCCCCCCGGGGGGGGCC